>JADQBC010000017.1 GCA_016903655.1 Gomphosphaeria aponina SAG 52.96 = DSM 107014 | reverse complement strand
AAATGCGCACATTGCGGACTCACATTCAGAGATGGGGATTTAATGGAAGTTGACCATATAATACCGAAGGTTAAAGGCGGTAAGGATACTTACTCTAACTTACAACTTCTCCATAGACATTGCCATGATGATAAGACAGCCAGAGATGGTAGTTTGAATTGTACCCGTGTAAAGGGACGTATCAGAGAGAAGCCGTGTGATGCGAAAGTATCACGCACGGTTTTGAAGACGAGTCAGAGAGGTGACTCTCTGGCTTAGTTTAATGGTATTTACCCACCAACAAATTCGAGAAGATCAACAATTTCTCTATGGTTTCGCTACCGCAGCAGAAAGGGATTTATTTCGCGGGTTAATCAGTGTAAGTGGCATAGGGGCTACAAGCGCCGTCGCCCTTATTGATACTTTGGGTTTTGAGGATTTAGTGGCGGCGATCGCTACTAGCAATATCAACGCTTTAACTAAAACTCCAGGAGTGGGCAAAAAAACTGCTGAACGTCTCGTCCTGGAATTAAAATCTAAATTAGATCAATGGCGACTTACCCCAGGAGGTAGTATATCTTCTGCTCTTGCTGTTCCTACTGAAATTCTCGCCGAACTAGAAGTTACTTTGGCTGCATTAGGATATACTAAAGCAGAGATTGAGCAAGCAATTTCCCTTCTCTCCCAGGATAATCAAATGCTCAAAAATCCCAATGTGGAAGAATGGTTGAAAAAGGCGATCGCTTATTTAAGTACCTAAATTAAACCTCAACTGCTTCTGACTGGCTACCATTTCCTTGAGTTGTCACAAATTCCCGCAAACTTAACAAACTGAGGGTTTGACCTAAATTCAAGGGGAGGAGGGAGATCCCTTCGAGACGAGACTGGATCCAGCCTTCCCCCCAGTACCATTCATGATAACCATCAATTCCTTTACTCAGCAGCATTCGCAAACAGTTATCTGTTGCCATTTCTACCTGATGTTCAATGGCTACAGGGCCGATATAGCTCGTAAAACTTAATCCTGAATGCAGTTTTTCTGGTATTCCCCGAGAAATACGTTGCCACCAAAGCCACTGAGTTAATTTGCTGCTATCGAGTAAGCACTCATGCAGCAGACTTGCCGATGCTTTGATTTCGATACGGAGAAGACTTTTTTGAAATGTACCTAACATAGTTGGGATAGTTAATTTTATTGATTTTTTTTTGTATTTTTGCTAGTTAACTTAGCAATCCATCCAAAAGGGTTTGGAAACCAAACCCCCACTTAAATGCCCAGCCAATGTTATTTATGGGTTGCTTTTTTTTTTGCAGTCCAAAAATTCTGCCCTAAACGAGTGTGACGTTGATATCATCCCAGCCTGTAAACTTCCCCTTATCTGCACTATCAAAATAACCGAAGTTTACATTATTCCCTTCATTTGTCTCAATTAAAGTGTTTTTCCCATCAATAATCATCCCAACATAGTAAGTGCCACTCCCTGCGCTCCAAAAGGAATCGCCTAAACCAGGTAAAGCCAAGCTAGTGGTATCACTAAAGGTGTTATTGCCTGTTAAACCATCAACAGTATAACTTCCCAAGAGGTTGTCATCTTCTGAGATCCAATCATTGTTAGAGATATAAAAATCCACATCAAAGGGTCCCACATTGCCTACATCTGTATTTTGGACAGTAAACAGGACATCAATATTAGAACCTGCTTCATAAGATGAAGGTTCATTAACCACATCGAAACCAAACTCTTGAGGAGCTAAATCTGATGGTGCTGTATTTTCTATCAATACATCATCGAATGAGAAAAACTTCCCTTGATTGCTATTATCATCTTCATTCGTCTCGGTGACAGTGTTTTTCCCATCCACAATCATGCCGATATAATAAGTTCCATCTCCTATCTGCCAGAATGGATCTCCTGCACCTGGTAAATTCAGGGTTGTTTGCTCTTCTACTGTACTATTTCCTCCTAGACTTTCAATAGTATAACTCTTTAGAAACAAGTCATTTTCTGAGATCCAGTCATTGGCGGAGATGTAGAAATCCACATCAAAGAACCCAACGCCATTAGCTGCTGTATTTTTTACTGCAAACTTGACATCAACATCATTTCCTGCTGCTTGAGGTTCTGTTATTACATCAAAGCCTACAGCAGGTGATAACTCCCCTGTGGTGTTTTCAAGCCTAGCAAAACGCTGACCATAGATGTCCCAATCATTATCCCCTGCTTGTAGAGATTGCCAAGCGATCGCAAACCCTTCATTTGGCAAGCCTACTACAGCAGGTGCCCACTGATTTTCCTCTGTTGTGGTATTTACCTGAAATTCTCCCCCCAGTGGATTCCCATTTGCGTCATAAGCTTGTCCGAAGATGTTCGAGTCGCCTTCATCTACATTTATTGACTGCCAAGTTACAACAAAACCTCCATCTGTGGTTTTTGCGATCTGGGCATTTGTTTGAGGACCTTCGATGGTGGAATTAACTCTAAATTCTGATCCCACTTTTTGATTATTGGCATCATAACGCTGGGCATATATCCCTGTTCCTTCACCATCTTGGGGTGACTGCCAACTTACTACGAACCCTCCATCTGCCAAATCTGTGACTGATGAGTTACTTTGAGAACCATCGGTGGTTGTGTTAACTCTAAATTCCCCTCCTACACGGGATCCATTGGCTGCGTATACTTGTCCATACACCCCCATGTCACTACCATCTTGACCATCAGAATCCCAGGTTACAACAAAACCTCCATTTGCTAAATCGCTGATTACAGGAAGTACCTGATCCTGCTCTGTTGTTATATTTACCTGAATTTCTTCTGCTACTGGTTGACCATCTGAGTTATAGCGGCGACGATAGATTCCCGATCCGCTACCATCTTGACCGTTGGATTGCCAAGTTATTACGAATCCTCCGTCTTTCAATCCCGTTACTTTGGCTTGCCACTGATCATCATTGGTTGTGGTGTTGATCTGAAATTCTTCTCCTTGTGGTTCACCGTCGGCATCATATACCCTGGCAAAAACTCCATCATCGCTACCATCTTGTCCGAAAGAACGCCAAGTTACTACGAACCCCCCACCTGTCAAATCACTCACCGATGAACTCAACTGAGGGCCGTCTGGGGTTGTATTAACTATAAATTCCTCACCCACTGAGTTTCCATTAGAGTCATAGCGTTTACCAAATATTTCCCAACCTCTATCCTCAAATACAGATTCCCAAGTTACGACAAAATCACCATTTGTTAAGCTTGTAATTGCTGGATTTTGTTGTCTTTCTTCTGTTGTGGTATTTACGCGAAATTCTAGACCTTGTTTTTGTACGTTAGCCATGTCAGTTTTATATTATTAAACCTGCTACAATTTTACTGGAGTTATCTTGTTGAATAACAGTTATTTTCTGATTCATAATAAACCCTTTTTAGCTCAACTTGGGGTCTTTCTTTTTATTTCTTTGTGTATAAGTTCTGGGTTTCTTGCTTTAGCTAATGATATCTGTGCTTACTAAATAATGCTTAAACAGCCCAAAGCATTATTTAGTAAAATTCTCTTTGTGATTACCTTTTTACTGTCTAGTCAGAATTTTGTGTTTAAAATTCTGACTTATCGTAATTGCTCATCATACTAGAGTCGTTGTCCCGCTTGCTCCCGAGTAAGTCCAGGCGCTCTACTCTAATTACTGGTTTTGAGCGAGTTGCTCCAGTGTTGCGATCGCTCCAAGTTTCTATCTTCAATGAACCTTTTACGCCGATCAAGCTCCCTTTTTTCACGTAATTTGATGCTATTTCTGCTGTTTTTCCCCAAAATTCCAAACTAAACCAGTCAGGTTCATCACTTTTACTGGTTGGGCGATTTACTGCCATTGTCACAGTACACAATACCGTACCTGATTCAAAATATCTGATTTCTGGATCTTTGCCTGCACGACCGACTAAATTAACAACGTTCAGCCCCATAAATTCCCCTGCTCTAATGCTTCACTTTTTTGATTTTAACAGTTCTATGATTGGTTATTCATTGCCCCTGCTTGTTATCGCTCTAATTTAGATATGATTACGAGCTAAAACTCGATCTTGAAAATGCTTTAATTTTGAGTCAGCTGGGGGAGTAATCCCCAATGCGGCTAAGTCTGCTTCTACCATGAGGGCGACTAACTCTTCAAAAGTAACAGAAGGTTGCCAGCCCAACTTAGCTTGAGCTTTTGCTGGACTACCAATAAGTAAATCCACTTCTGCGGGGCGAATATAGCGCTCATCGAATGCCACATAGTCTTGCCAATTCAGATGGACATAACTAAAAGCTATATCGAGAAATTCTTTCACTGAGTGAGTTTCACCTGTTGCTACAACGTAATCATCTGGCTCTTCTTGTTGCAGCATGAGCCACATAGCCTGAACATAGTCTTTGGCATAGCCCCAGTCCCGTTTAGCATCCAGATTGCCCAAATAAAGTTTATCCTGTTTGCCATCCACAATGCGAGCCAAAGCCCTGGTAATTTTTCTGGTAACAAAAGTTTCACCTCTTCTTGGGGATTCATGGTTAAAGAGTATTCCATTACAGGCAAACAACCCGTAAGATTCTCTATAGTTAATGGTTTGCCAGTGAGCATAAACCTTAGCACAGGCATAGGGACTGCGAGGATAGAATGGTGTTGTTTCTTTTTGTGGTACTTCCTGAACTAGACCGAACATTTCTGAGGAACCTGCTTGATAAAACCGCACTTCTATGCCTGTACGTCTTTGATAATCCCGAATTGCTTCTAGCAAGCGTAAAGTTCCCATGGCTACAGTATCCACTGTATATTCTGGGGAATCAAAACTTACTCTTACATGGGATTGTGCGCCTAAATTATAAATTTCCACTGGCTGCACTTCTTCTAAAATGCGGCGGATGGTGGTTCCATCAGTTAAGTCACCGTAGTGGAGAAATAATCTGGCTTTTTCACTGTGGGGATCTATATATATATGGTCTAGTCTATCTGTATTAAATGTAGAAGTTCGTCTAATTATGCCATGCACTTCATAGCCTTTGTCTAATAATAATTCACTTAAATATGAACCATCCTGTCCAGTAATCCCCGTTATTAAAGCTCGTTTGCGTTCAGTCATGTTTGATGTTTTTGTTAGATTACAAATAATCTTAGATTAAAACTCACATTTTAGCATAAATTAGAAAGCCTGCTCAAACAGCAGGCTTTTTTTACTGAGACTAGGAGATTAATAAGCGCCATTGTTGCGAGGAAAAACAATCACGCCAATGGTTTTAATTACCACCCACAGATCGAGCCAACCATGGCGGCGATTAACATAATAAACGTCTATTTTCACTCGCTGGGGGTAGGGGATGTCATTGCGTCCAGATACTTGCCATAAACCAGTAATTCCTGGTCGAATGGTTAGCACTGTATCTATGCTTTTCCCGTATTTTGGCAACTCATCAGGAATTAATGGTCGTGGGCCGACTACGCTCATATCTCCTTTTAAGACGTTCCAGAATTGAGGAAACTCATCTAGGCTGGTAAGCCGCAAAAATTTCCCGATTAATGTCACTCGCGGGTCATCTTTCAGTTTAAAGTTATCCTCAAACTCTTGCCGCATTTCTGGGCACTCAGCGATCATGGACTCTAAGATTTCGTGAGCATTGTTCACCATTGTTCTAAATTTGATACAGCCAAAGCGCTGGTAGTTTTTCCCGACCCTTTCTTGAATGTAAAAAATCGGGCCTGGGGAACTTATGGCAATTAAAGTGGCTAAAAAGAGATACAACGGTAAAAATACAATTAAAACACATAAAGAAAACAGAACATCAAACACCCTTTTGGCAAAATCTCCGTTGAGAGCAAGGAATGATAAATCCCGATTTTTGCTGACAAGTAAGGGTTGGAAACCTCGCCTGATCAAGCCTTGTAAAAGCTTGACGGAGATAAATTCGCTATTGGCAGTCATCTTACTCCTTCACATCACACCACACACTCACGATCATAAAGCCATTTGATCCTATTGATGGCTATTCTAGGGACAAAAAGCAAAATTTAGGCTGAAAAAGTTCGGCTGTGCCATTGAAAAATACACTGATTCAGGAACTCTAAATATCGCTGCTGAAAGATTTTGGGGCTAAATAACTCTGCCTGTAGCCTACAATTTTTTCCCATGAACAGATTTTCTGTTTGGGCAAATTGTTTGACTGCTGCGACGATGGCGGCTGCTGTCTGGGGAAAATATAATATTCCTGTGCCGTTTTCTGGAAATTGCGACCTATCTTTGACGGTTTCTTTTGCTCCTCCTGCTCCATAAGCAATTACTGGAGTCCCACAGGCTTGTGCTTCTACGAGGGCAATGCCGAAGTCTTCACAAGCTGCATATACAAATGCTTTGGCTTTTGCCATATACTCCTCTACTACTTGATCTGGCTGTCCCCCTAATACTTGGATGTTGGGTTGTGCCATTTGGCGTATCTGTTTTAATTGTGGCCCGTCTCCAATTATGACTAGCTCTTCTCCAAGTTGATTAAATGCTTCTACAATCAATTCTACTTTTTTATAGCTCACTAATCTAGATACGGTGAGATAAAAGTTTTCTTTTTGCTCTGTGAAGGGGAATCTCTCGATCTTGACTGGGGGATAGATTACTTCGGCTTGGCGGCGATAGCAACGCCAAATTCTTTGTGCGGTATGTTGGGAGTTGGCGATGAAGTAATCAACTCTGTTGGCTGAAATTACATCCCACTGGCGTAGCTGGTGGAGGATATGTCTGGTGATTATTCCTGCTAAACCTTTTCCTGCTGGACTACCATTGAGATAATCAAAGGTTAAGTCCCAGGCGTAGCGCATGGGTGTATGGCAATAGCATATATGTAACTGATGCGGACTGGTTAGTACTCCTTTGGCTACTGCGTGGGAGGAGGATAAAATTATGTCATATTCTCTTAAATCTAGTTGTTCGATGGCTAGGGGAAGCAATGGTAGGTATTTCTGCACACCTTTGATGGCATTGGGAAAGTTTTGTAACCAAGTTGTGCCAATGTTGCGTTTATATAGATAGCTTTGGGGGTTTACTGATTCAAAGTCAATTAAAGCATAGAGGTCGGCTTCAATATGTTGCAATATTTCTTGCACTACTAATTCTGACCCTCCTGTGGCGAAAGGGGTTAGCCATTCGTGAACCAGTGCATATTTCATAATGGTTGATGGTTGATGGTTGGTGACAAGCTATTTTGGAGTTATGTGAGTCGGGCATTTTAAATTTTTATTTACCTATGTTTTTGAGGAGGAGTTTATTAGTATGAAGGTAAACATTGAGCCTGTTTTAAGTGATTCTCATCTTGACGGCAAGAGTGTAAGTAGTCAGCGTCAACTAAATATTGCGATCGCAGCTTTGGCATCGGAGGAGGATCGGAATTTACCTTTGAATCTGTGTTTGGTATTAGATCACAGCGGTTCGATGAAGGGGCGACCTCTAGAAACGGTGAAGGAGGCTGCTATTAGTCTCTTGGAAAGATTAAGCCCTTTGGATCGGATTTCGGTGGTGAGCTTTAATCATAAGGCGCAGGTACTTATACCAAATCAGATTGTAGCAAATATTGCTCCGATCAAGGAAAAAATTAAACAACTTAAAGCTGATGGGGGTACGGCTATTGATGAGGGGATGAAGCTGGGGATGAAGGAGTTGACAGATGGTAAACAAAATACTGTTTCTCAAATTTTTCTGCTGACTGATGGGGAAAATGAGCATGGGGATAATGAACGCTGTCTGAAATTAGCTCTGTTGGCATCTGAATATAATATTACTCTGAATACTCTGGGTTTTGGTGATCATTGGAATCAGGATATATTAGAACAAATTGCTGATTCTGCAGGTGGTAGTCTTTCTTATATTGAACGCCCTTCGCAGGCGGTAGAGCAGTTTGGCAGATTGTTTACGCGGATGCAGTCTGTGGGTTTAACTAATGCTTATCTCTCCATTGAGTTAATGCCTAAAGTTCGCCTGGCAGAACTTAAGCCAGTGGCTCAGGTGGCTCCTGAAACTATTGAGTTGCCAGTACAACAAGACGGTAATGTCTATTCTGTGCGTTTGGGTGACTTGATGACTGATACTCCCCGCATTGTGCTAGTTAATCTTTATATTGGTAAGTTGCCGACAGGAAGTCAGACTATTGCTCAGGTGGAAGTTCGTTATGATGATCCAGCTCATGGGCGGGAGGGTTTGCTCGGGGAAAAAGTACCTGTGGATGTGGAGGTTCAAACAACATATCAAGCTCAGTCGAATCCTGATGTGCAAAGGTCGATTTTGGCTTTGGCAAAATATCGCCAAACTCAAATTGCGGAAACAAAATTACAACAAGGCGATCGCCTTGGGGCTGCTACTATGCTCCAATCTGCTGCTAATACGGCTTTGCAATTGGGAGATCAGGGGGCTGCTACAGTACTTCAGGTAAGTGCTACGCGGCTGCAATCTGGGGAAGAACTTAGTTCGGCGGAGCGGAAGAAAACACGGATCGTTTCTAAAACTATTTTACAATAGTTTTTGTGAGTTAGGTGATGGTAGAAGTTGATGGCATTTTCACCATAATGATTAGTTATCACTCCTAAACATCACCTGAGGTAATGATTTTTCTAATTACCTCAAAAAGAATTTGTTTCTCCCCTGAATATTATGTTTCTTTTCTGTAAAAAATATATCGTTTTCATAATACTCAATTGCTCAAACAATGATTAAAATCTTATTAGTAGATGACCAAGAACTTTTCCGCAAACTTCTGCAAAATTGGCTAGAGGAGGAGGAGGATTTTGAGGTGTTAAAACCAGCTAGCAATGGTCAACAAGCGATTGAAAAGGTGGAAGAGTTTCGGCCAGATGTGGTGCTAATTGATATTGAAATGCCAGAAATGGATGGGATAACTGCTACTAAAATTATTATGCAGCGTTTTCCTGATATTAAGGTGATTGTTTTAAGTGGTTATGATGATGATGACTATGTAACTAAGGCTCTCAAAGCAGGTGCTAAGGGTTATCTTTTGAAAAATAATACGGCAACGGCAGAAGATATCGCCAATACAATTCGCGCTGTCTATAAAGGTTATACTAGATTTGGCCCTGGGTTATTTGAAAGTATTATTACTGAAGCCTTAGTAGATTTGGAGCAACTTCGCCAGAAATTTGAGGAGGTTGCACCAACTTATGATCAATTTAAGGAATATTTAGGTGAGGCAAGGCAGCAGTTAGAAGATCTAACTAAGGTAGAGGAAAAATTCAACCAGCGCTTGACAAAATTTGAAGGGGTTACTAATTCCCATTTGGAAGAGTTTCGCCATGAGATTTTGGAGAGCAAAAAGGAAGGAAAAATGACTCTAGAAAAAATTAGTCAGGCGGAGGCAAAATTTAATCAACGTTTCCAGGAAATGGAAAGTTTAGAAACTGAACTTAAGGTGTTGAAAAAACAACTAAGTGATGCTGGTTTCAATCCTAATAATTTTACCAAAATTGAAAGGTTGGAAGAGCAACTCCAAACACATATAGCAGATGTGAACAAAATGAACAAAAAGTTTGACCTAATGCAAACTTTTTTGATTATTAATTTTGCTTTTGTGTTCATAGCTATATTTCTTTCTTTATTCCCGTTTCTCTTTCAACCTCAAGATAATCAATTTCAGGGAATGACTCAACCTCAAGAAATAGGCAAATTAAAATAGTTGAGCTACACAGGATGTTGTCCGTAAAATGGCAGTACTTCTGACCACTGGGGACGGGCTCCTTTTTGCCACTCAAAATAGGCAAGATTTAATAAACTGGTGACGGTATTTCCTAATTTAGTTGGGGTTTCAATTAATTGATATTTTGTTGGCAGACTGTTTAGGGTTTGCTCCCAATCTTTGGGTGTGATGATGGTATCTGGTAAGTGAGTAATTAAACCTTCTCTATCATTTTTGACTTCATAAATTGCGACAAATAACTGACTTCGACGAGCATCCATTTGAATGGCAATTTTATTATTATTGAGATATTTATCTTTTTCTGACCAAGCTATGGCGGCTAGTGTGGAAATGGCAAATATGGGAATATTTAACTGTTGTCCTAGTGTTCGTGCAAGCACTAGGCCTAGGCGAGTTCCTGTAAAACTTCCTGGCCCTTTGGCTACGGCAATAAATTCTAAATCTTTCAAAGCAGTTGTGCCAAGAAATTCGATTAAATGTTGATGTAAATGGGTTGATAAGTCTCGCCCTAATTCCCATGTTTGAGAACGAGTATCATCAGTAAAGTTACTAAGACTAATTCCTAGTTGGGGACTGGTGCTATGGAGGGCTAATCCGTATTTTAACATGGTTGATGGTTGATGGTTGATGGTTGATGGTTGATGGTTGATGGTTGATGGTTAATGGTTGATGGTTGATGGTTAATGGTTGATGGTTAATGGTTGATGGTTAACTGATTTGAGGTCTAAACCTTGTTCAAAAATTGTATCAATAGGTAACATTTTCCCATCAGTAGTAAGAAATTTATGGTCTTTTGTGGCGCGAATAATTGCACCATCTTCTAATTGATATTCAAACACTTCTTGTTCGCCTCGATGGTGATACTGAGCAATGGGTTGTGTATAAACAAAACCATTACTATCCACAGTATAGACAGTACAATTTATCTTTTCTTCCACAATTTTACCAATTGCTATTTTACCATATTCTACTGTGAGTATTTCCGTATCATAACTTAAACAATATTCGGCAAATTTCATCATTTGCTCAAATAAATTTTCTGCTATTTTTGCATCTACGCCATTTTTCGTTGCTCCATCGATAAAAACCTCGCGCTGTTTCTGCATTTCTGAGACTTTTTTCTTCCCCATTGATCTGCGTAATAAATCAGCTTGACCTAAAGAATATCCCGCTAAATCTTGGGCCATTTTCATAATTTGCTCTTGATAAACTAAAATTGCATAGGTTTCTTGCAAAATTGGCTCTAAAAGTGGGTGCTCATACTGTACTTTTTCCCTTCCATGTTTCCTGTCAATAAATTTGGGAATTAAACCTGCATCTAATGGCCCTGGACGATAAAGGGCTAAAATTGAAGAAATATCTTCGATTCCTGAAGGTTTTAAGTCTTTAACTATTTGCCGCATTCCTTCCGATTCTAATTGGAATATGCCTTCTAAATCTCCATTTTCTAGGAGTTTATAGGTTTTATCTACATCAAGTGGTAATTTTTTTGTTTCACCTTTGGCAAAAATTTCTAGGGCTTTTCTCTCGTTTAATGGTAACTGGTCTAAATCAAATTCTTCAGCTCCATTTTGCTTAATTAAGTCGGCAGTGTTTTTGAGAATGGTTAGGTTTTTTAAGCCGAGAAAATCCATTTTTAATAGCCCCAGTGATTCCAAATCTTCCATAAAATATTGGGTGATTATTGCTCCATCATTGTTCTTTTGTAAGGGGACAATTTCGTCTAAAGGTTGGGAAGAAATTACGACTCCAGCAGCATGGACTCCAAAGGTTTTATTTGTTCCTTCAATGCGAATTGCCATGTCTAACCAGCGACGTACATGGGGTTCATTATCGTACCTTGCTTTAAATTCTGGTGCTGGGGTTTCTTCGGATATCATGACTGATAATTTTGTGGGTTTTCCCCTTGCAACAGGAATTAATTTTGCCATACTGTCAGCTTCTGCATAGGGAATATCTAATACTCTAGCCACATCTTTTAACACTGCTTTTGAGGTCATGCGGTTAAAAGTGATGATTTGGGCTACATTTGCTGCTCCATATTTTTGGGTGACGTATTTAATCATATCATCCCTTCTTTCTATACAGAAATCTGTGTCAATATCTGGCATTGATTTCCTTTCAGGATTGAGAAAGCGCTCGAAAAGTAAGCCGTGATGCACTGGATCTATGTTTGTTATTTTGAGGGCGTAAGCAACTAAAGAGCCTGCGGCTGAACCTCTGCCTGGCCCTACGGGGATACCTTGATCTCTGGCATATTTAATGTAATCCCAGACCACTAAAAAGTAGGTGGAAAATCCCATTTGTTGGAGCATTTTTAGCTCATATTCTAGTCTCTGTTTATAGGTGGGATTTATTTCTGAGTAGGTGTTGCATTTGAGACGTTCTTTTAATCCTTCTCTGGTAATTTCTTCTAAATAACTATCGGCTGTGTGTCCTAATGGTACGAGAAATTCTGGAATACGAGGTTCTCCCATAATATTATAGGGTTGGATTTTATCCGCAACTTCTACAGTGTTGGCGATCGCTTCTAAAATTACTTCTTCTTCTAAATGATCTCTAAACAGCAGTTTCATTTCTGCTGCTGATTTCAGATATTCTGTTCCGCTATAACGTAATCTCTTTTCTTCTGTGATTAATTTTCCTGTTTGAATACACAATAACGCATCATGTGCTTCCACGTCGTAGCAAGAAATAAAATGGGAGTCATTGGTAGCAATGATTTTAATCTCCAACTCTTTGGCTATTTTGACAATTTCTAGGTTAACTTTCCTATCTTCTTGGGAACCATGATCTTGGATTTCTAAATAGTAGTCTTCTCCAAAGATATTTTTATACCATTTTGCTACTGTTCGCGCATTTTCTAAGTTTCCTGCAAGAATGTTCTGGGGAACTTCTCCGCCTAAACAAGCACTGGTTACAATCAGACCTTCATGGTGTTTTTCGAGCAATTCTTTATTTATTTGAGGGCGATAGTAAAACCCTCTTAAGTGAGATTCTGTAGTTAGTTTGACTAAATTTTTATAGCCTTGAGTGTTTTTTGCTAAAACCACTTGGTGATATTTTTGATAACGTTTTTTCTCTTCAATGTTGCCATTAATTACATACATTTCATTGCCAATAATTGGTTTAATTCCCTGATTGCGGCAAATTTTAATTAACTCGATCGCCCCATACATTACACCATGATCTGTTAAGGCGATCGCTGGCATTTCTAATTCTACTGCTTTATCTACTAATGCTGGTAGTTGGGATGCTCCATCTAACAGGCTATAATCACTATGAATATGAAGACCGACGAAAGACATATTTTTTTTTTACTTAGTTTCTTTTTGATTTTACCACTTTTTGCTCCTCATCATTATTCTTTTTTCTGCATATTTTAGTAACTGGATAATCATTATTGTACAATTATTGTTGACCTTATATATTCAGTTAGGTCAAAATAGTTCTCATCATAACTGATGAGCAAAATGGTCACTATTGACTATTGTTTTAGCTTTTCACTCCCCGAAAATGCGCCAATATACAGACTTTGCTCCAGCTAGATTTGAAAACAATCAAATCTGGTTTTTTCTTCGTTCAAAAATAATTTTGACCCAGTATGCCTTTTCTGGCTCAAAAGGGCAAAAACAGGATAAAATTGCAATATAACTTAACAAGGGGAGGAAATATGGCAGCACAAGTAGAAATCTATACCTGGAGTACTTGTCCTTTTTGTATCCGCGCTAAGGCACTTTTAAAGAAAAAAGGGGTTGAGTTTACGGAATATTCCATTGATGGGGATGAGGTAGCAAGGGATAAAATGTCACAAAGAGCTAATGGCAGAAGTAGTGTACCACAAATATTTATTAATGATCAGCATATTGGCGGTTGTGATGATATCCATGAGTTAGAATATTCAGGGAAATTAGACTTACTTCTTAGTGCAGTTTAAACTTAGATAATCAGGGAAAAAGGCGTGAAGTTCGCATTTATTATTGACCCCATCTCTAAGCTAGACCCAGGACATGATACCAGTGTAGCGATGATGGAAGGGGCCCAAGTTTTGGGCCATGAGGTTTGGATCACACAGGCTGAAAATTTAACTGTTATTCAGGGAAAAGCTTGGGCTACTCTCCAAAAACTACAATTACAACCAGTGGAATTGGTGGATGGTCGCTGGATCTCTCAACCAAACTGGTATCAAGTGGAAAATGGTGTTCAGTTACCCCTCGCGGAAATGAATGCTGTTTTTATGCGCACAGATCCACCTGTTACTGTTCCTTATCTCTATGCTACCTATATCCTGGATTTAATTGACCAGCGCAAAACTTTAGTGATTAATTCTCCTCAAGGTTTAAGGACTGCTAATGAGAAGATGTATGCTTTGCAATTCAAGGAAGTAATGCCTGAAACAATTGTGAGTCAGAATAAGTCGGTGATCCGCCAATTTGTTGAGGAAAAAGGGATTGGAGTTATTAAACCTTTGGGAGGAAAAGCAGGTGAAGGGATTTTGTTGTTGGAAGCAGGCGATCGCAATTTTAATTCTCTCATTGAATTGAGTACTAAACAGGGGCACGAACCTGTTATGATTCAGGAATATCTGCCAGCGGCGCAAGAAGGGGATAAACGCATTATCCTCTTAAATGGAAAACCTATTGGCGCTCTCAATCGCATTCCCACTGGAAATGAATTTCGTGGCAATATGGCAGTGGGGGGAAGAGTGGCAAAAACAGAAATTACCCCCAGAGAGGCTGAAATTTGCAATTTAGTCGCTCCCAGATTAATGCAAGATGGTTTATATTTTGTGGGGTTGGATGTCATTGGTGGCTATTTAACTGAAGTTAATGTTACTAGCCCCACAGGAGTAAGGGAAATTGACCGTCTTCATGATGTATCTTTGGGTAAACAGGTGATTCAATGGGTGGAATCACTAAATGGTTGATGGTTAATGGTTGATAGTTAATGGTTGATGGTTGATGGTTGGATGAAAGATAATGAGATCAAGTAAACCAAACTCAGAAAAAAAATGTTAAGAAGACCAATGAGCGAAACCGTTCCTTAAGTAGGTAGGCAAAATTATTTATCCAATTTCTTACGGGGCGGGCCAGCGGGATAACCTATGTTGCACAACAAAAATTGATTGTTCAAAACCCGCCCTCACCCATGTAATTAATTTTGTCTAATTACTTACCAAGGGGGGGTTAACACAATCATAGCGCTCATTGGTCGAATAAAGATTAATCAGAGAAAGTATAAAGAAGAAAAAAATGAAACAATTATTGAGAAAAAAGACGATTTTACTTGTGACTTTGTTAATGTTGCTTACAGGCTGTGTGCGTTATGATGTGGGCGTAAATTTTTTGAGTCAGCAAGGTGGCGCAATTGTGCAACATATAAAGTTGGGGAAACAGCTTACGAGTTTAAATCAATTAGAAGGCAATCAGTTACTCAATAGTCTGGAAAATAGAACGGTAAAACTTAAAGGAAAAATGGAGCGTGTATCTCCTGAAGAAGTTGTGGTGACGATTCCTTTTAATAATGGGAAGGAATTAGTGGCAAAGTTTGAGGAATTTTTTAATCCCAACCAAGAAAATAGGGCAGTGGGAGATGCTATAGATTTATTAAAATTAACGGCGCAAATATCTTTGCGTCAAAGTAATTTGTTGCTGGTAGAGCGCGATCGCTTGAGTTTAATTGTGGATTTGCGACCTCTTGGCCTTCTCTCAAAACAAGGTAATTTGATTGTTAGTTCTGGTTCTCTCATTGATGTGGCATTTGTTTTAAATACTCCCTGGAAAGCTAAAAATGTTGTCAATGAAAATAATTTAATACCAGAAGTAAGTGAAGAAAATAATCAGCTAGTTTGGCAATTGAAACCAGGTCAAATTAATTCGATTGAGGCTGTTTTTTGGGTGCCTAGTCCTTTGGGTTGGGGAACATTAGTAATTTTGCTGTTGATTTTGCTTGGTTTTAGATTAAAATATCAACGTTTTCCCTGGACTTCTGAATCTTTAGAAACTTTTTAAACTGGCAAAATTACAGTGTCATATAATGGAAAATTACGCTCAGT
The DNA here is from genome assembly GCA_016903655.1 of Gomphosphaeria aponina SAG 52.96 = DSM 107014. GTDB lineage: Bacteria > Cyanobacteriota > Cyanobacteriia > Cyanobacteriales > Gomphosphaeriaceae > Gomphosphaeria > Gomphosphaeria aponina. The sequence continues at coordinate 24,733 of JADQBC010000017.1, read as the reverse complement.
TATTTCAAACAATTGAAGAATTAGTTTTGCACCATTCTCCCAGTGGGATGGAAAAGGAAATAGATACATTATTGTTAAGTCGATTTTCTTTAATGGGAGTGGAAAATTGGCAGGATCAGGCAGGGAATATTATTGTCAAAATAGCAGGGAAAGATAGTAAAAAAGCTATCGCAATTACTGCTCACAAAGATGAAATTGGTGCGGTAGTTAAATCTATGGATGAGGCAGGATGTTTGCAAGTACGGAAACTGGGGGGTTCTTTTCCTTGGATTTATGGGGAAGGGGTGGCAGATATTTTGGGGGATAAAGCAACTATCAGCGGTATTCTCTCCTTTGGTTCTCGTCATGTTTCCCATGAGTCTCCCCAAAAAGCACAACAGGAAAATGTGCCTGTAATGTGGGAAAATGCTTGGGTAGAAACTAAGTGTAATTTAACAGAATTAGCAGCAGCGGGTGTACGTCCTGGGAGTCGGGTGGTGGTGGGAAAACATCGCAAAAAGCCAATCAGATTAAAGGATTATATTGCTAGTTATACTTTGGATAATAAAGCTTCAGTGGCAATTTTATTAGCACTGGCCGCAGAAATAAAAGAGCCTGAAGTAGATGTTTATTTAGTCGCTTCGGCGAAGGAAGAAGTGGGGGCAATTGGGGCTTTATATTTTACGCAAAATCAGCGTTTAGATGCTTTAATTGCTTTGGAAATTTGCCCTTTGTCTTCAGAATATCCCATAGAAGCAGGGGAAAAACCTGTGTTATTATCTCAGGATAATTATGGGATATATGATGAGGGTTTGAATGGAGAATTATTAGTAGCTGCTGCAAGGGCGGGAGTAGATGTTCAATTAGCAGTAATTAGTGGTTTTGGTAGTGATGCTTCCATCGCCATGAAATTCGGTCATGTTGCTCGTGGTGCTTGCTTAGGTTTTCCAACTCAAAATACCCATGGCTATGAAATAGCACACTTAGGAGCGATCGCCAATTGTATCAAAATACTTTTAGTCTATTGCTCAACCTATCACTGTGATGGGAATGATTAGATCAGGGCAACTCACTCTGAGGTGGAAAAACCGACGTTGCTGAATTGGAGAATGAAACCTTGAAGGGGCACGAAATGTAGTAATTGTATTACTTGTAAATATATATTTCATGACTCAAAAAACGCAACGGGGAAAAACTTGATCCTAGAAAATAATTATGTCACTAGCAGCTATTACAGGTGCTCCTGTTAAAGTTGCTAGCTGTACTTGGTTCCCCGGCCCACTCCCATTGACATCGTAGAATAAGGCTCCTTTATTATAAATAAACCGATCGCCTGAGTCTAATGCTGCACTCCCTAAGACAAATCGCTCACTGGGTAAGGGCCCTGGTACTAAATTACCTTTAAACCCAGTAGCACTTATATATATTTTATCGCCCTCGGCTTTTTTGAAGTCTGAAATGGTATCTATTCCTTCGGTGGGGAAGTTATAATAAAAGCGATCGCTCCAGGTTCCCCCTGTTAAAATATCATTCCCTGTTCCCCCTGTTAAGATATCATTCCCTGTTCCCCCTGTTAAGATATCATTTCCTGCTTGTCCTACTAGCTGGTCATTTCCTCCTAGTCCTGTTAAAGTGTTTTTTTCTATATTTCCCTTGATTACATTGGCTAGGGTGTTTCCTGTACCATTGATAGGAAGAGTCCCCTCTAAGGTAAGGTTTTCTTGGTTATTTCCCAGTGTCCGAGTTATTAAACTGAATACTAGGTCTGTTCCTGAATTTAATTCTTCTGCTACAACGTCTTTGGCGTTTTCTACTTTGAAACTATCGTTTCCTTTCCCTCCAGCCATGATATCTGCACCTGATCCACCGTTGAGAAGATCATTTCCTGCTTGTCCTACTAGCTGGTCATTTCCTATTTCTCCGTTTAGGATATCATTTCCCTCATTTCCTATCAGCTCGTCATCATCATTTCCCCCGTTTAGGATATCATTTCCTGCCTTTCCAATAAGATCGTCATTTCCTGCTAGTCCTAAAAGAGTGTTGTTCCCACTGTTTCCTGTGAGAATATTAGCGTTAATGTTCCCTGTGCCGTTAATATTTCCCACTCCTGTGAGAAGGAGGTTTTCAACTCCAACAGGTAAAATGGTTGTTGCTGCTGCTGTTTGAGTATCGCTGATGGTGATGGTTGCACTTTTTATCCCTGAAAATAAATTATTGCTGGGGTTTTCTAGGATGACTGTGAAGCTTTCTTCTGCTTCGTTTTTGTTGTTATTGACGATGGGGATGGTGATTTGTTTGCTGGTTTCTCCTGGGTTAAAGGTGAGTTTTCCTGTTTTTTCCCTATAGTCTAGTCCAGCTATGGCAGTACCTTCTTCTGTGCGATACTCCATTGTAAATGTCTCTGTTACTTTGGTTACGGTAACTTCAACTACTGCTTGGTTATTGAGTCCTTCTACTGCTTTCTGGGGGGTAATTTCCAGTACACCTTTGCCAAATATTACATAACTCTTGCCACTATCACCCCCATTGGGGTCTGCATATCTTGCTCCTACTACAATATCGTCTATATTATCCCCATTGATATCCCCTGCATTGCTTACTCTTACGCCTGACCAGTCACCTGCTGCCTCACCGTTGATTTTAAAGCCGTTAGTACCATCTAAGTCAGCCAGCTCCAGCTCACTGGGAAAGTCGCCATCTCTTCCATATACTACATAACTCCTGCCACTATCACCCCCATTGGGATCTGCCAAACGTGCTCCAATGAGCAAATCATCAATGTTATCTCCATTGATATCCCCTGCACTGCTTACTGATATGCCTGAATTGTCACCTGCTGCCTCACCGTTGATTTTAAAGCCGTTAGTACCATCTAAGTCAGCTAGCTCCAGCTCACTGGGAAAGTCGCCATCTCTTCCATATACTACATAACTCCTGCCACTATTACTCCCTCTGGTATCTGCATATCGTGCTCCAATGAGCAAATCATCAATGTTATCTCCATTGATATCCCCTGCATTGCTTACAAAAAAGCCTAACTGGTCACCTGCTACCTCACCGTTTATTTTAAAGCCGTTAGTACCATCTAAGTCAGCCAGCTCCACCTCACTGGGAAAGTCGCCATCTTGACTAAATACTACATAACTCCTGCCACTTCCATCCCCATTGGGGTCTGCATATCGTGCTCCAATTATCAAATCATCAATGTTATCTCCATTGATATCCCCTGCATTGCTTACAAAAAAGCCTGACTCGTCACCTGCTGTCTCACCGTTGATTTTAAAGCCCTTAGTACCATCTAAGTCAGCTAGCTCCAGCTCACTGGGAAAGTCGCCATCTCTTCCATATACTACATAAATCCTGCCACTATCATTCCCATTGGGGTCTGCAAAAACTGCTCCAATTATCAAATCATCAATGTTATCTCCATTGATATCCCCTGCACTGCTTACATTAAACCCTGACCAGTCACCTGCTGCCTCACCGTTGATTTTAAAGCCGTTAGTACCATCTAAGTCAGCTAGCTCCAGCTCACTGGGAAAGTCGCCATCTCTTCCATATACTACATAACTCTTGCCACTTTTTTCTCCATTGGGGTCTGCATATCGTGCTCCAATTATCAAATCATCAATGTTATCTCCATTGATATCCCCTGCATTGCTTACTCCTAGGCCTGAATTGTCACCTGCTGCCTCACCATTTATTTTAAAGCCGTTAGTACCATCTAAGTCTTTAAGCTCTACAACTGGAGCAAAAGAACTGGGGATGATTTTTTCAGCTTCTTTTTGTTCCACCCATTTATTCAGCCATGAATTTTTCCTCAATTGGTCAAGGAGGCTTGCTCGGTAAATGTATTCAGTTTTTCGGGCTGGTGATAAGCCTGGCTGAGGCTGAGGCTGAGACTTAAAAAATTCTTTTTTGAAAATTGAGCTGGCCATAGGTTGCTTCTCCTGGGTCGCTTTTGGGTTTCAAATAGGTTATGGTTTTGGGCTGCCAGTAAATTTACTATAGCAGATAAAAAGTGATTTTGGGTCAAAAAATTTTTTTTTCTCTCAGTCCTCCCTGGACAATTATCTTACTTGCACCCCGTCGTGTTACCCCCGCAGGTTGGGGGAGAGATGACCGAAAAAATGGCGTTTTAATAATGTAGGGGCATAACATTGTTATGCCCCTACATAACAATAGACCTAAGAGCAAAACCGTAAAAAACCCCCCCAACCCCCCGCAGGGAAAGGCGCTAAAGCGCAACTACTAACTTTTTTTTTTATATTTATTATTATGAGAGGGGGCGCTAAAGCGCAACTACTAACTTTTTTTTTGCTCGTAGTTGCGCTTTAGCGCCCTCTCAAGATTTATTCCTATAACTAAATTTCCAATTTTGTCTCTTAAACAACCTTGGGCATTATAATATTATTGTAAATCTAAAAGTTTCAATACCGCAGAAAATCCGCCAATGCCACCTAGAATAGCAGGCGTTGCTGTATTAAAGTATAAAATTTTACAGGAGGGAATGGGGAGTGGGGAGAGGGTATTGGTTAGTAGTTTTTGTAAAAATATAATTCATAACTCAATTCAGCAACGCCGAATAGCAGAATATTCATATATTATTAAAAACTCCATAAAGCTTTCTTAACCTCAGTTAAAAAAGCCAAAGAATTAAACTCCGCCTGCCCGTTCATATGCTTAAATAAAGCTAACTTACCCACCGAATCATCTCCAATAATACCCTGATAAGGCTCTAACTTCAAACTAAGATCCCGTGACTTTTCATAACGGGAAAAATGCAGCAAAGTCAGATACTGCAAAATATCATTTTTTATTTCCGTATCATCAACCAATTGACGCAAACCCTTCTCATCCAAAAATTCTTGATACACATTTAACAAAGTTGCATAGGAAATCACCCCATTATAAATTCTGTCATCTCCCTTTCCCACCGTAATCCCATTAAACAGATTAAAAAACACAACCGCTTGCTGACTGGGGTCATTTACCAATCCCATTAATTCCTTAGTATCCTGAATGTATAAAGAAGTAGTAAGCTTTTCATCCAATTTCCGCACATAATATTTATCAAAAAAAATGGGATAGAGCTTAATCTCGTGATGCTGCTGATATAAATAACGAATAATGTTTTTAGAATGGAAAAATAACTGATCATTATCCCCATCAGTTTGCTGAGTTAAATTAAGAGTATCAGTAAAAGGAGTTTGCGCAATATACAAAAAATGACGATAACCTTCCCGATATAAATTACTCACAGCATCGGAAATAACCACAGGTTGGCGATACATCTCGGCAGTGGGATAATTCTCACTCAAACTCTTCCATTTTCTTAACTGAATAATCCCATTATCTCGCCGATTAACAGTCACAATTTCCCCAACCAGATTAGAAATTCTTTCATCTCGATTAGGGTTTCCTTTCTTTGCATCACACTCCCGACTGCTCACAATCATTATAACTAATTTATCCAACTTTGGCTGATCTTGAGGATTAGAAAAGTGAAAGTTTTTCGGAATAACAGCATAAAGAGAACTCATCCCATTTAAATTTTTATAATTATTCAAGTTAGTAATATCAAAACCCTGAGAATTTGCCAGATGTTCCTCATTTAATAAATGAGCTAAAACCTTAGAATAATTACCTATTTGCTGATCTAAATCCTGCTTTTCCTCCGACTTATTCCGCCGCTTCAAATGAAATCGCAATATGGGGACAAATAACTGCTCTTTTGCTTCATCCAGTAAGATTTTTAAGCAAATATAAACCAGCAAAAAAAAGGTAAAACAATAAGTAAAATATTGCTGGGATGAGAGTTGTCCATTTTCCAAGGTAAAAGGAAAAGTCACCAAACTTCTCTGATTAAAATTCTTATATTGTTCCCTCCCTGTGTTATGTTTCGGGACAAAAAGCACTGGTAAAGCTTTAATTCCACCCAAATCATACTCCATACTAAACTCTTGTTTTTCTGGCATCCGTATATAGCGAATATCTTCAATTTTGATAATAGCTGGGAGAGCAAGAAGTGCATTTGAATTAACCTCAGCTTCCTCCAGAGAAAGATATTGCAGTGATTTTTTCGGATTTTCCCTGACTACTTTCTGAAAAAAAGTATTTGTCTCTAAAATACTTTCAATATTATTCTGTAAAATCCCCTTGTAAATAATAATATGTTTAGGATATTCAGCACTGCTATATCTTGGAAGATGCTTGATAAAATTTTTCAACAATTTAACCAGTTTAGCTATCTTACTTTCAATCTGAAGTTGAATCTTAACTGTATCATTCTGTTGGCCCAAAAAATAATCATTAACCGTTTTCAGAAGTTTAGTTTTTCCTACCTCATCATCACCTTGAAAAGTCTTTAAATAGTTACTCTTCCAACTTTTAACAGGGTCAAATTGTAACTCATCACGCAAATTATAACCAGGTTTATTGGGTTCACAACGAGAAGCACAAACAAAATAATAGACAAAGAAAACACTAAAAACCTTCTTAATAAATTTCTCTTTATTATTCTTCAATTCAGCTTGATGTTCCTTACTTTCAGGGTCAATTAAATTGAGATAATACCGAAAAGCAGTTACACCACCTCTTGCTTCAACCTTCCCATTTAACTTCAACTTCAGTCCAAAAGTAAACTCTCGCCTTCCCTTTTCCTTATCCGTAGTTTCCCCAATATTCCCCCCAACAATTGGGATAATAGGTAAAGCATCAAAAATATGAGATTGAGAGAGAAGTTGTCGCAAATCCACCTCAACACCTTGATAATTAATTACATAATGATCATCAGGATTTTCAGGATGATTCAGATAATCATTAATTAATCGCAAACGGCGAATTAAATCTTGTAAATAAATCACCTCTGGATGTTTTTGAGCATTAATGTTACTATTAAGATATTCCAAATAAATTATCTTAGCTTCTCGCTTCAGTTGACCCACAACTTCCGTATCCACCAAACGCTTAACGCGGTAAAAATCAGAATTAGGGTCATTTGTATCTTTGGTAATTTCCTTTAAGATATCCTCCAATTCTTCCCTGTCATTATCATCTTGTTCCTTAATAAAATTCTCCAAACCCGCTTTTAACTCTGTATCAAACCCATTAATATTTTGAACAGTCAGAGTAACCTTATGAAACTTAAGCAGAGAATTACTCCCACCACCTTCTTTTTGCAGAGATAAACGCTGCTTTACCAATTTACAATGAGAGGGAAAAGGATAAGAAAAATCTAACTTCGCTTCCCTATTTTGATAGTCTGTCAAATCAGTTATCAGAGTATCAAGTAAATTAGCAATTGGGAGATTTTCCCCTAATAAATAATTCTCTAATTTCTTTTTTAAACAATCCCGAAGTTCACGGATTTTACCTGGGAAACGTTCCCTAAATTCCTGAGTAAAATTAACAGTAGCCATCCGCGCATGATACTCAGGTTCAAGCACTGGAGTTTGGGGAGAAGCATTAACGACTTTGGTGGCAATTTTATCTAGATCTATGTTGAGACGAAGGCGATCGCCTGATACTTTAAAAAGTTCTTCATCCCTAATAGCCCGCCAAATATGTTGCAGTAAATCCCCATAATCAACAAAAACAAGATTGTTATTTCCTGGGACAATTCTGTTCACCATAATCAATTATTAATCAACTAACCGTTTATTTTTCTAGGCAGGAAAACGAATTTATCTTTCTGCTTCTTCCTCATTGTCAGCTGACCAATGACCATCAACCATCTTTAGAGAGAATAAAAACATTGCCCTCATTACCCCTGCCAACCCGTAAATCATCATCCAAATAAGTAATATCTAACCAGCCCTTTTGCTCACGATTTTCCATACTAAAATCCAAAGGAGGGAATTTTTTCCCAGACTCAATTTGGCTAATAAACTCATTAGGAGAACGATAACCCATCAAACCCTTTAAACCCAAAATAGAACGCTCAAACTTAACATTAACCCGACGCTCAGAAAGAGGTTCAAAAGTCGCCGCCACACTCACCAAACTTTCCAAAAACGGAACACCAACAATCTCAGCAATATTATACACCTGAGCAGTAGCCGTGCGGATACATTGATAAACTTGACCCAATTGAAACAAAGGAAATCGCTCCAAACCTAATATACCTCGGCTATTAGTATATAACAAACGCCAATTACCTTCAAGTAAATCAGGAGCTTCCACAGGTTTAGGAGTAGGGTTGTGGTCTTCTAGCTGTTCAAGGAGAGAGAGAACCTTCACCTTGTCAATTTCCGTAGCCAGCAAACCCCGATTAATCCCTGCGATCGCTTCTAACAATTCCGCTTTTTTATTGCTCATCACAACCTCCATTCTTAGGGAACAACAATTATTATAAAGGAGTAGCCCCTGAAAAATTTTTTCGTGATAAACTCAAAATGTCTGGCAAATTAAGTACAATAAATATCAAATGAACAACCCGTCATTACGTCAAGAACCCCGTTACGAACCAGCAACAGTGATTCCCCTCAAACAAGAGAGTTCACTAATAGACTGGTTAATAGCCACAAATCGCCTGATACCCCGAGAAAAACAAGGAACAGACAACCTGATCGATGAAGAAGAAGACTTTCTCATGGACCCAGACGATAACGATGTTTATGATGTAGAAGAGGAAGAGCCTCTCGACGACGAATTATAGGAATAGGTGTGAGAGAGTTGTGGAAACAAAAGTAAAAATATTCTCGCTAAACCCATCAGGGACAACTCTACTGGTTTTCCTGGCATTTTTAATGTTACCGCTCATTTGTTTCCAGACTGCCGCAATTTTACCCCTGGGAGTCTGTACATTGATTACAGCTTTATTGGGTTATGCAGTTGTACCCCTGTTGCAAAGACTGAAAACAGGACAAGTCATCCAAGAAGATGGCCCTTCTACCCATTTAAAAAAGGCAGGTACCCCCACAATGGGGGGAATATTTTTTGTCCCAGTAGCAATTATAGTAGCCCTACTGTGGTCAAATTTTACCCCAAAAGTACTCACCCTCACCCTCCTCACCCTAGCCTACGCAGGTATTGGCTGGCTAGACGACTGGCAAATTCTCCGCCAGCAGTCCAATAAAGGTATCTCCCCGCAAAAAAAACTAACCCTGCAAATTGTTGTAGCGATCCTGTTTTGTCTCTGGATGGTTGGGAGTCAACCCAGCACTATTACCACAATTTCCCTCCCAGGAAATTTAGTTGTTTCCCTGGGCTGGTTATTTTGGCTCTTAGCAGTATTTGTGTTAGTAGCAGAAAGTAACGGGACGAACCTGACAGACGGAGTAGATGGACTAGCAGCAGGGACAGCGGCGATCGCCTTTCTCGCACTCGGCGTTATTCTTGCACCCACTGCACCAGAATTAATGATTTTCTCTGTCTGTTTTAGTGGCGCTTGTCTTGGTTTTCTTGTTCACAACCGCAACAAAGCTACAGTATTTATGGGTGATACTGGTTCATTAGCTCTCGGCGCTGCTTTAGCAGGGATAGGGTTACTTAGTAATCATCTTTGGGAATTGTTTATTTTAAGTGGGATTTTCTTTGTCGAATCCCTATCAGTAATTGCCCAAGTCAGTTATTATAAAGCCACCAAAGGGCCCGATGGAAAAGGCAAACGTTTATTGAAAATGGCTCCCCTACACCATCATTTAGAACTCAGCGGCTGGTCAGAAACCCAAGTAGTAGGGGGATTTTATTTAATCAGTTTTCTCACAGCAACAGCAGTTTTACTCTTTGCCTAAAATTGTTACCTGTAGGGGCGGGTTTAGGCACAATAGACCAATGAGCGATCATTTGTGTTAACCCCCCCTACCCCCCCGAGCCCGCGGGGGGGAGAAATGCTTGGAATGTAGGGCTCCCTCCCCTTACCAAGGGGAGGGTTGGGGTGGGGTTTTTTAGAGTTTCGCAACAGGTCTAATATAGCAGTTCAACCGAAATCTTTATCTGGCAAAACCCGCCCCTTTTACTGCTAAGTAATTAGACAAAATTAATTACATGGGTGAGGGCGGGTTTTGAACCTTTAATTTCCCCCCTTTCAAAGGGGGGTTAGGGGGGATTTTCCTTTTTTGTTGTGCAACATAGGTTATCCCGCTGGCCCGCCCCTACAGAAATTGGATAAATAATTTTGCCTACCTACTTAAGTGATCTTATTCAAAAGTCATGTGGTCTGATTGATGATGAGGAGGTTCAACCTGAATTAAAACCCGTACAGGGCTAAAACGTTCCATCAATTTAGCTTCCACCTTTTCAGCAATAATATGGGCAGTTTCCACATCAGGAGCATCCACAATTAAGTGCATTTCAATAAATACCTGTCGCCCCAACAAACCCCGTGAAGCAATATCGTGACAGTTAACAACTCCAGGTACTTCAATGGCAATTTGATGAATCGCTTCAGGAGCGATCGCCATTTCATCCACCAACCAGGGTAAATTTGCCCTCAACACCTCCCACCCACTGCGAAATACTAACAAAGCTACAGGAAAAGCTAAAATAACATCAATCCATTCTATGTAAGGTACATTTGACCCCCCCAGCCAAATTCCAATTAAACCTGCCAACACAGTCATTGTTACCCAAATATCGCTCATGGTATGAGAAGCATCAGCAATTAAAATGGCACTTCCCACCCGCCGACCCACTTGCCGCTCATAGAATGCCACAAAAATATTTACTCCCAGAACAATTAACAGCAAAAATAATTCTGGGGCAGAAATACGCACAGGAGTTACACCAACGAAAATCTGCTCAACTGCACCGCGAATAATCTCAAAACAAGTAACACCCAAAAAAGCAGCAATTCCCAAAGCGCCCACCGCTTCAAACTTCTGATGACCGTAGGGATGATCCCGATCTGGATAAGGAGAAGAAAAGCGATTAGCAGCCAAACCTAAAACATTATTAGCACTATCAGTAACGCTATGCAAAGCATCTGCTTGTAAACTTAGAGACCCTGTAATAAAACCCACCGCTGCCTTCAAACCCATTACCAAGACATTGAGCAGTAGGGTAATGATCAGGACTTTACGCACCTCAGCTCGATTATCTTTCATAAAATTATCAATTCTCAATTAAAAATGTAGGGGCGGGTTGAGTATAAGAAATTGAGCCCAGAAACAATGTTGTTCTCAATCCCCTTTTATGATAAATTTTGTAAAAACTTTGCCCCTTGGCGTTGGAGTATCAATATTCATTGCTTATGGCTCAACTCACCCTCAACATCCTTCAAGGCTCAGTTGGTTTCAACTTTACCCCTGAAGCTGCTAGAAACTTAAAACAGGAAATTTCCCAACTCATGCAGAGTCTGAAAGCGATCGCCACTCATGCTGCTGGCGGTGGCAGACCAACTCCTCAAAAATCCCTGGAATATCGTTATACTGGCGACATTTTTTTGGAGATTTTCTGCAACCCGAATATTTATCCCAGTCCCTTTGCAGCTAAAGTCTTATTAACCATTCGCGATGACCGCATCCGACTTACTACCGAAGCAGAACTCACCCGCTTACTCGAAGATATCGAACTTTATTTAGAACAAGTAGGTTAGTGCTCATCCAACCAAAATCTCTCCCCACTCGCTAAAATGCTAGAAAACTTGATTACTCACAAAAATGAACTCTAACAACGACCTTTTTACCTTAATCCAACAAGGCTTTCGCATTACTGTAGGTGCAACCGCCTCTCTAGTTGAAACTATCCAAGATCCAGCCAAACGATCAGCCACTCTATCTCAGTTACAAACAGAACTCCAACAACGGACTACTGAATGGGCCCAAAAAGGTGAAACCACCGAACAAGAAGCCCGTAGAATGATAGATGAATTATTGAAACAACAAGCCAGCTCCACACCAGAAGGCAGAACTACAACTAGCGTTCAAAATTACCCAACTGCCACCACTAAAACCAGCACCGAAGTGGAGTTAAAAGAATTAACCGCACAAGTTGTATCTCTAAGAACAGAATTAGAACAATTACGCCAGTCTCAGGATTAATCATTATCCCATTTTTCTTTACCAATTAGCTCACCAATGCGATCGCGCAGTAAGTAGTCAGCCCTTTCTAACTCGCACTCGACGCAAACCCACTCCCGAGCAGGAATGTAATGACACAGAGTGTAAATATGCTGCTGACGACTTACACTCCCTTTTTGTACCAGTTCACGCACTTCGTCTTGAATCATTTCCAGGGAGTAAAATACTGGAGACGTTAATGTTTTAGTAATCATATCTGCACCTAAATAGAAAGGCTTGATTTCTATCTTAGCTAATTTTTGCTAACAGAAGAACAAATTTTCCTCCGTATTCTTAATTACAATTTAACGCCATATTTTGAGAACCTAAAAACTCTTAATCTTTGCTTAAGATTTATCCCCTTCCATGACAAATAGTGAAAAGCGACCTGTAGCCAGTTGAGCTGGGAACAGATCGCTAAAAATAATGGCTTTTTCCCCTAAAAACCAGTAGGGGAAAATATTTTTTTTCTTTCAAATTTCAAATTATTTGTAACTGCTTAATTTTTAATCACTATCCCATTCTTCTGCGGGAATTAAATCGGCTATTTGATCTCGTAGCAAATAATCACATCTCTCTAGTTCACACTCTACACAAACCCATTCACGAGGATGAATGTATTGACAAATGGTATAAATTGGCTGGTGGCGACTTACAATTCCTTTTTCCACCAGTTGACGCACCTCGTCTCTAATCATATCCAGAGTGTAATGAATAGGAGACAAGGAAGAGGGAGAAACTGGGGCGGGTAAAATGGTAATGCTCATAAGAATAAAGACTTAATTAACGGCTCTTCTAATCACTATAGTCTAATTTCCCAGAATAGTAAATCTAGTTTTTTCTGTATCCCTAGCTACATTTTCCTTGGTTTCTCAGGCTCATAGCGGTTGAGGAGCAAAATTGTTAAGAAAAGTTTACAAAAAATTTTCGAGCTGAAAGTTAGGAAACCTTGACAAACCGAACAAGATCTCCCAGGAGAGAGCCTGAGCTGAGGGCATTTGTCCATAATTAAACACCCAGGGGAACTGAGAAGGTAAGTGAGATCGCAACCAGTCCAAAACATAAGGACTACCATAAACTAGCAAACCTGTTACTAAGCCAGTTTGGAATAATTGCTTCAGGTTTTCCTGTGTTTGAGCAGTTAACCCTGCCGTACCGCGGAAAGGGTTTCCCCGCAGAAAAACTGATAATACAGTGTTTTGAGCATCATTTAGCCCAAAGGCAAGAGTCTGCTGGTCAAATAGTTGGACTTGATAGCCCAATTGTTGGGCAAACTTGACCGCCTGGGTATGCTGAAGAAGAAAATCACAATTAAAAACATCATCTACGAGCAGTAAATGTCTGCCACCAGTAGGCTCGATGGGGAGCAACCCTCCAGTTACCAGGGAACTGCGCAAAATGGTTGCCACTGTTTTCCTCGCTGAAGGTAGAGCTAACTCCGAAAGGAAGGAGGCTGCCCCCAAACCTGCAAAGGGGCAGGGGAGAGTAAGTTTAGCTTGCCAAATTCTAGTTACAGACTCTTTAATTCTTTGTGCAGTTAAACGGCCTGAGTGTACTGCCTGCTCAACCGCTTCTATAGCTACTGCAGGATTTTCTGGCATAAGTAAAATATCTGCTCCAGCTTCCACTGCCATAACTGCCAGTTCGGCGGGGGAAGCAAAATTACTCACTCCGCCCATAATTAAAGCATCTGTGACAATTAAACCCTCAAATCCCAGTTTTTGGCGGAGTTGACCAGTGAGAATAGATGGGGATAAAGTGGCAGGGTAAATATTATCCCAAGCTCGAATAAGTAAATGAGCGCTCATCACACTATCTACTCGGGCGGCGATCGCCTGTTGAAATGGAGGCAATTCCACTGTTTCGAGTCTTTCGAGCGAATGGGGGATAATAGGTAATCTCAAATGAGAATCAACGGTAGTGTCTCCATGTCCAGGAAAATGTTTCGCCGTAGTCAAAACTGGAGATAATTTTGCCCCTGCAATAAAAGCCGTAGCCAGCTTACTCACAATTGCTGGAGTCTTGCCAAAAGCCCGTACATTAATAACTGGGTTATCAGGATTATTATTCACATCAACCACTGGAGCAAGTAGCCAGTTAATGCCAATAGCCAAAGCTTCCGCGGCTGTAACTGCTCCCATTTGGTAAGCTAAATTGACTGCTAAATCCAGATTCTGAGTAGCGATCGCCCCCAGTGCCATTGGAGGAGGAAACCAGGTTGCTCCTGAAAAACGTTGACCGACTCCTTCTTCAATATCTGCTGCAATAAGTAAAGGAGTTTTTGCCCAACTTTGGAGTTGTTGGGTACGCCAGGCTAACTCTGCTGCACTTCCCCCCAGTAAAATTACCCCACCCAGGTTTAAACCCTGCAACCAAGAGCGTAGTTTAGCTGCTGGTGCTTCCCAAGCGGGGTAACCAATTTGATGATCAAACAAATAGCCAGCGGCACGTACCACAACCATTTGTCCAATCTGTTCTTTCAGACTCCAAGAAGGTAATTCAATCACAGTTATTAGTCATTAGACATGAGTGCGAAACTAAAACCAAAATCAATTTTTATATTTATTTCATGTATAACTCTCCCTACTCCCTACTCCCTACTCCCTACTAATAGAATGCATGCAAAAAGTCTATTTATTTGGTAGTCCTGTAAAAGTAGTGCTCCAAGTCTGTATAACGCTCCATAAGAAGCAAAAAGGCAAAAACCACTATTTCTACAGGACTACCATTTATTTTATTTCTGTCAACTATGCTATTGCCAATTGTCCAAAGTCCAGTAATTACCTATTTATCCCGTTTTGCAACTTGCTTGATAGATTCGAGTAATCTCAGCAGCATCAAGTTTCACTTATTTTATTGATCAGATTTAAAAGGCGATCGCCTCTTTCGAGGGAAGTATCTTCAAGAAACACCACTTCTGGAGTGCGTCGCAACCGTATTCGCTGACCCAATTCTCGTCTTACAAACCCTGTTGAAGACTTTAATCCTTCCATTGTCTCTGCTTTTGCTGCCTCTGTTCCATAGATACTCACAAATATCTTCGCGTGTTGTAAATCTCCCGACACATCCACATCTGTAATGCTCACCATCCCTGCCCCAACTCGGTCATCTTTAATGCCATTTAACAGCATTTGGCTGACTTCTTGTTTGATCAGGGAGGAAACTTTAGACATTCGACGGCTAGTAGCCATAATTTTGCCCCCTTTTTTGGCTTATCTGGGCTATTTTCTTTATATCCTATCGGTTTTTCTCCATCTTCGGCGATCTAGCTGCATTTTTCTTGGCACTGAGAAATTTAGGTTAACCCCAGCATTGCGCGCAGGGTAAAGAATACAACCGAAAAACTCCCCAGCAGCATTCCTACTAATGCTAATCCCGTCACAGGATTTTTAAACAGAGGTCGCAGTCTTTCAAAGAAGGCGAAAAATATGCCTAAACTGAAACTGATTAAGTAGCGGGGGTAGCGAGAAACGTTCTCAAAAAAGTCCTGCATTTTAGCTAAAAGTTATACTTTACTCAAAGAAGCTGCTTGCTCAATTTATTATGTTATCAGCAAATTGGTTATTGATGCTCCTTGGCGGTTTATTTTCTGGACTGCTGGCTGGACTACTTGGCATTGGGGGCGGTACTGTTTTAGTGCCACTGTTAGTTACTTTTGGTTCCACTCCTGTGGAAGCGGTAGCTACTTCTAGTTTAGCCATTGTGATGACCTCCATTGCTGGCAGTTTACAGAATTGGCGCATGGGTTTTCTCGATTTTCGGCGAGTACTTTATTTAGGACTTCCCTCGTTAGTTACTGCTCAATTTGGAGCTTACCTGGCTGATCAAATGTCTGACTATCTTTTACTGACTACTTTTGGCATTTTCTTAATTTTTAATCTTTTTTTATCAAATTTGCGTCAGCGAGTTGCTGCGCAGGAAAATAGCCCTGAAAATCAAGTTATCAATCCTATTCTAGTTAGACTTGGTACTGGTGGCGCTGCTGGTTTGTTAGCTGGTTTATTTGGTGTTGGTGGTGGGTTAATTCTGGTTCCCCTGCAAATGTTATTATTGGGAGAAAAGATTAAAGTGGCTATTATTACCAGTTTGGGAGTGATTGTGATTACGGCAATTTCTGCTACTTTTGGTCATGCAATGAGGGGCAATGTTTTATTTTATCCTGGTTTAATTTTAGGGGCTGGCGGGGTTGTCGGTTCTCAAATTAGTACCCGTTTTTTGCCTAAGTTACCTGATAAATTTGTCAGTTTTTGTTTCTCTGCTTTTTTAGTTATTCTCGCAGTTTATACTTTTTGGCGGGCCTTGTCTAGTTATTAGTTAGTAATTAATACTACCAAATGGTTTGATAAAGTAGAGTTTGTTGATTTTTTTCAAATCTTGCATCAGTTCTCTAAATCCCTAGAGAATAATTTTTTTAAATATAGTAAAAATACAATTAAAATATGCAATTAATTTTGTCTAAGTACTTATGATTCTTCTTTTTCGATTAAAGTAATGAGCAAATCATATAATTCTTGCTCTTCAGAACTGCGGTTTTGCCCCTGTAGCAATTCTTCTACAATTGCTACAGCCTTTTCATTTTCTGCCTCTGTATTAATTATTAAGATATTAGGTTTTTTGGTGGCTAACTCCAAGATACACATTGGTAAAACTAGCGGCCAGAATAGAGGTAAAACTAGCAAGAAAATCCAGGATGATATGTCTGTTTTTGGGGTAGTTTCATCGAGGATAAAATATCTTAGCCAAACACAAACAACTCCTAGAGCTATTGTGAAGTAAGAGCAAATTATAAGGGCCATAGATAAATTCCTCCAGTATGGATAATCACAATTTACTTGACCGTCCCAATTTCTTTCTTCCTTGATTTTATCTGGGCTAAGTTAATAGGAGATTAAGAAAACTCTAACATTAAGTTAAATCTAACTTAGAGGATAATTGTTCAGAGGAGGGTAACAATGAGCACAAATTTTAGATTTAGAAAGTAACAAAAAAAGCGATCGCTTTTAAGTAGGTGGACAAAATTATTTACAGAATTTCTTACGGGGCGGGATAACCTATGTTGCACAACAAAAATTGATTGTTCAAAACCCGCCCTCACCCATGTAATTAATTTTGTCTAATTACTTAAGAGGCGATCGCCTTTTGAAAAAACTTCTTTTAAGCTAGCTTACTTTCTGCTTGTTGTTGGAGCAAATTGATAATGGAAGCTTTTTCTAATAGTCCTAAAACTACCCCATCTCTGACCACCGTTAACTGTTGTACTTCTCCCACTTCCAATAATTTAACTACCTCTAATAAAGATAAATCAGCGGCAACAGTTTTTAGGTTTTCTGGTGACTGGATTAAATCTTTTACTTGAATGTGATTCCAATCAGAAGTAGGTACTGTTTTCAAATCATTGATAACTAAAACCCCTAAAAGTTGACCCCATTCATCTGTTACTAAAAACTTTTGCCATTGACTTTTTCCTATTACATAATTATTGACAAATTCCCGCAAAGTTAATTCCGCTGAAACAATTGGACTATTGGGGATAATAGCATCAGCCGCCGTTAAACCATCCAGCTTTTCTTGTACTGTAGCAGACTGGGCGGCTACACCAGCATTTTGGAGTAAAAACCAACCGATTAATAATGTCCAAAAGCTACCATAGGGACTGATATTTAATATGCCTAATATACCTACAGTTATTGCTAACCAACCAAAAATTTGACCGACTCTCCCAGCAAAAATTATCCCCTTATTGGGATTTCCTGTAATTTGCCAGACTAGAGCTTTTAATACATTGCCACCATCTAAAGGTAAACCAGGAATGAGGTTAAACAGTGCTAAAACTAAATTAATTGTAGCTAATAAAGAGACTATTTCTGTTAGCGGTACTGGTAGTGGTACATTTACTCCTATAATCGTAAAAAATATAAAAAGAATTATACTGACTACCGGCCCAGCGATCGCTACTAAAAATGCTTCTAGTGGTGTTTTTGAATCTCTTTCTAAACTGGCTAAACCCCCAAACAAAAATAAAGTAATTGATTTTACTTCTATTCCTTGAGCTTGGGCGACAAAACTATGCCCTAATTCATGGGCTAATACTGAAGCAAATAATAGTAATGCAGCTATTAAACCTAAAATCCAGGGAATAATTCCATAGAGTTGAGGAAATAACGCTAGTTGCTGTCCATAACTCAAAGTCACTAATCCCAAGACTAAAAACCAGGAAGGATTGACATAAAAAGGGATGCCAAATAAATTTCCTACTCTAATGTTGCCATTCATTTAACGACCTCCTATAATGTTATTTAGGCAAAAATTGTTTTACCTATTCACATTGTAACGAAATGTAAAAACTCAATGGGCAATTATTAGCAGTAAAAACCGTACTCAACAGTTCGGTTAACAAGAAAGAAGGGAAGATAATTATGGGGTTAAATTTTAAATATCTGATCATAACTATTTTGGTAGGAGTTATAATATTGTTGGTGAATGTGGCAGCAAATGCAGGGTCGGGAAATATAACAGAGGCACAGTTTAACTCAGGAAGAGCCTGTGAAGCAATTGCTAAATCAGTAGCCTATGTACTGCATTTACCAGCAGAGGCAGTAAGTTTCCAAGGTAATAGTGATAATCCCGATGGTTCTTATCTCTGTTTTGTAACCAAAGGTAATGAAATATTAGTTAGAATGGTAGCAGATGCTAATGGGAATTGGGGCGAACCATATTAACAGTTAACAATGTAGGGGCGGTTTATATCAAAACCCGCCCCCTCCTCTGTGAGTTATCAATTGTCAATGAATAAAAAAGAAGAAAATTATGACAAAACAACATTATAGTCAAGCAGAAATTCAGGAAATACTTAATCTGGCGATCGCTCGTCAAACTGCTCAAACAGAAAAGGAAGAATTATCTAGAGAGCAACTGCAAGAAATAGCAACGGAATTGGGCATAGATAGTAATTGCCTAGAAACGGCAGAAATTGATTGGCTGGCTCTGAAAAGTAAACAGCAAAAGCATAAAGATTTTCAGAATTATCGCCGAGGTATTTTCAAGCAAAAAGCAGGCAAATATCTCATATTTAATAGTTTTTTTGTTGGTTTAAATATTCTGGGTGCTGGAGCAATTTCTTGGTCTTTGTATATCCTTTTAATTTGGGGTTTAAAATTATCCTTAGAAGGATGGCAAACTTTTCAAGCACAAGGCAGGGGCTATGAAATAGCTTTCTCTCGCTGGCAGTTAAAACAAGAAATGAAACAATCAGCAGTGACAATTTGGCGGCGCTTAAAACAAGCTTGGGAAACTTAGTCTAGTTGGTTAATTGTTAATTGTTGATTGATAAACTATGAACAATTAACCATTAACCATTAAATGTTATGTGGATGATAAGTAGATAAGCTTGCATTATTTACACAATTTTTGTAGGGGCGGGTTTAGCCTTTATCTTTGCAATCGCAACGTGATCTTTAAATCAAAACCCGCCCGAACCTGCGGTAATTAATTTTGTGCGACCACTTATAAATAAAGGAACTGAGTTAATATAAAATCAATGTCTTATATCGAATTTACACTAGCCCAACTGGAAGCTGAATTTAACCTTATGATTGAAGAAAGAGTTGAACTTTTTAAGTCAACCAAACCAGTAACTCCAAGTGCTTTATTGAGAGATATTTTGGAGGAAAATATTCCGTTAGCCTTAGCAATTGATACTGAGAAAGTTCGCTCTGAATTAATTATAGCGCCCATAATGGTAGAATTGAGGAAGTATTTTAAGCGCCAAATAAGCTTTTTTTCGGGAACAGAATTTAATGTGGAGAAAACAAAAGGATTGACAGGAAGATGTGATTTTATTATTAGTTATTCTCCGAAGCAATTGGAAATAACCGCTCCTGTTGTAACTCTCGTAGAGGCAAAAAACGATAATATTAAATCGGGAATAGCTCAGTGTATTGCTGAAATGGTTGCTGCTCAATTATTTAATGAACGGAAAAAAAATAAAATTCCTTGGATTTATGGAATTATTACTACAGGAAGTAATTGGAAGTTTATGAGATTAGTGGAAAATCGGGTTGAAATTGAAGCAGTTGAACATTTTATCGGTGATCTGGAATCTTTATTTGGGATTTTATTAGAGATGATTGAAACAACTCACCCTCAAGATTGTTGACAATTAACCATGAAGAAAGCAACAAAATTGCTATACTAAAAAATAAACCTGCCAACAAAACTCGGAGGATATGCAGCCCACTGACGCAAGCAAATTTACAGAACAAGCTTGGGATGCGATCGTTAAATCTCAAGATGTAGCCCGCCGCTTTAAAAATCAATACCTAGAAGTAGAACACGTAATACTGGCTCTACTAGAAGAAAATGATGGGATAGCACAAAAAATAATGACCCGTGCTAACATCGACTCAGCCCGCTTGCGACAGCAACTAGAAGTGTTCGCTAACCGACAAGCAAAGTTAATTTCTTTTGACCAGTTATATTTGGGGCGAGGACTGGATCTAATGTTGGACAGGGCGGAAACTTCTCGGGAAAGTTGGCAGGATCAATTTATTTCTGTGGAACACTTACTGCTCGGTTTTGCAGAAGACGATCGCATTGGAAGACGTACTTTACGCAATTTTAACCTGGACCCGCAGGATTTGGAAGCACAAATAAAAGCAGTGCGGGGAACACAAAAAGTAACAGAGCAAAACCAAGAAGAAAGTTATGAAGCTCTGGAGAAATATGGGCGAGATTTGACAGAACAGGCAAAAGCAGGGAAATTAGACCCAGTTATTGGTAGGGATGAGGAAATACGAAGGGTGATTCAGGTGCTATCGAGGCGCTCGAAAAATAACCCAGTATTAATTGGAGAACCAGGAGTAGGGAAAACGGCGATCGCCGAAGGTTTAGCCCAGCGTATTGTTAACGGAGATGTTCCCGAGTCCCTCAAAAACCGTCAATTAATTACTTTAGACATGGGAAGTCTCATTGCTGGGGCAAAATATCGGGGGGAATTTGAAGGTCGTCTGAGAAAAGTCTTAAAAGAAGTTACAGAATCAGAAGGGCAAATAGTTTTATTTATTGACGAACTGCACACAGTAGTGGGAGCAGGTTCCAGAGAAGGTTCAATGGATGCAGGAAACTTGCTAAAACCCATGTTAGCGCGGGGAGAACTGCGTTGTATTGGGGCGACAACACTAGATGAATATCGCAAACACATCGAAAAAGATCCAGCCCTGGAGCGTCGTTTTCAACAAGTATATGTAAAGCAACCCAGTGTGGAAGATACTATTTCCATTTTGCGGGGACTAAAAGAACGTTATGAAGTCCATCACGGGGTGAAAATAACCGACTCCGCTTTAGTGGCAGCGGCAAACCTGTCACAAAGATATATTACAGATAGGTTTTTGCCAGATAAAGCCATCGACTTGGTGGATGAAGCAGCAGCTAAACTGAAAATGGAGATCACTTCTAAACCAGTAGAACTAGAAGCCATCGATCGCCGCGTCATGCAGTTACAGATGGAGAAACTTTCACTAGAAGGGGAAGAAGACCGTGCTTCTGTGGAAAAAGCCCAAAAAATACAGAAAGAAATCCAGGGTTTAGAGGTGAAACAAAGGGAATTTTCTTCTCAGTGGCAAGCAGAAAAACAGATGCTTGAAGATATTAAAAGCCTGAAAGAAGAAGAAGAACATATACGACTGCAAGTAGAACAGGCAGAGAGAGCCTATGATTTAAATAAAGCAGCCCAGTTAAAATATGGGAAATTAGAGGTACTGCAAAGGGAATTAGAAGCGAAAGAAAGTAAGTTATTAGAAATACAATCTTTAGGAACTGCTTTATTACGGGAAGAGGTAACAGAAGCAGATATTGCAGAAATAGTAGCAGGGTGGACTGGGGTTCCTGTTAACCGACTGTTAGAGTCAGAAAAGCAAAAGTTATTACAATTAGAAGGACATTTGCATCAAAAAGTAATCGGACAAAAAGAAGCTGTAGAAGTAGTAGCAGCGGCCATTCGTCGCGCCAGGGCGGGCATGAAAGACCCTGGTCGTCCGATAGGTTCTTTCCTGTTTATGGGCCCAACTGGAGTAGGGAAAACCGAACTAGCAAGAGCGTTAGCAGCATTTTTGTTTGATAGTGAAGAAGCGATGGTGCGCATAGATATGTCCGAATATATGGAGAAACACGCAGTTTCCCGTTTGGTGGGTGCGCCGCCAGGTTATGTAGGATATGAAGAAGGGGGACAACTATCAGAAGCAATTCGTCGCCGTCCATATTCAGTGGTGCTGTTAGATGAAGTAGAAAAAGCCCATCGGGATGTGTTTAATATTTTATTACAAGTATTAGATGATGGGAGAATTACAGATTCTCAGGGGCGAGTGGTAGATTTTAGAAATACTATCATTGTGCTTACCAGTAATATTGGGAGCGAGCATATTCTGAATGTAGCAGGGGATGACGCAAATTATGAGAAAATGCAGAATCAAGTAATGCAGGCGTTGCGGAAACACTTTCGCCCAGAATTTCTGAACAGAATTGACGATTTAATTATTTTCCATACCTTAAAAAGGGAAGAATTGCGTCAAATTGTTGAGATTCAAATTAAGCGCATTGAGTGGTTGTTAGGAGAGCAAAAAATAGCTTTAGAATTGTCAGATCAAGCATTAGATTATATTGTCAATGTGGGTTATGATCCAGTATATGGGGCAAGACCTTTAAAACGAGCAATTCAAAAAGAATTAGAGAATCCTTTAGCGACTAAGATTTTAGACAATAGTTTTGTGGCTGGGGATACAGTGAGGGTGGATTTGGTTGATAAGTCCCTAGTTTTTAAGAAAAAAGAAATGGTAGTAAAAGCTCTGCCTGTTTTTGTTAGTAAATAGGAGAGGTTAGGGCAGGATCAACAAATCCAACCTAACCTATTATTAAGCAAAAGGAATAAACAATTTAAAAGTATTGTAAATGAAATAGGGTGAAGAAAAAACTTATATATAACAACAAAGCTGGGATAGAAGCAGAAAGAGCGATCGCCTATTTTAACCCTATTGTCTTAGGAAGTTTTTAGTTGATGCTTAATGTTAAATCGAGCTAAAATTTGTCAATTCAACCCAGAGGAGAAACCCATGAAAACCATTAATATATCCATTGCTTTTGAATCCTTAGTTAGCGCCATTAAATCTCTTAACTTAGAAGAGCAGCAAAAATTACTAGAAATCTTAGAAGAGCAAATCTTTGCAGCAGAAGAAGAATGGGAAAATAGTCCTGAAATCATTGCTGAAGTAGAAGAAGCAAGACAAGCTTATCAAGCAGGAGATTATCAAACAATTGAATAATTTATGTCGAGTCAATCTCAAAAAAACTCATGAGATACAATATCATCATTCCCAAACCTGTACAAAAGCAATTAAAATAACTATCTCAGGAAGTCTATAAAAAAGTTACCGATAAAATTCTACTAGGAGTTAAAAAATTACAGGTATTTGAAAATGAATATCCTATTAGAATTGGCGATTATCGGGTACGCTATGAGATTGATGACAAAACATTAACTGTTATTGTTGTTAGCTGTCGTCATAGAAGAGATATTTATAGATAAAAAAAAACCATAACAACCAAGTTTAAATTAAAAGGTACATTAAATGAGTATTTTGTAAAATAGTGAGTCTGTTTTAGTTGATTATCATAATTGAGAAAAATTGATGAAAAATCCATTAATTCATAATCCCCATGTCGGTGAAATTTTAAAGTATGAGTTTTTAGAAGAGTTGGATATCAGTGAAAATGTTTTAGCTGAAAATCTGAATGTTTCTTGTTATACTATTCAGAGGATTATTCAAGGTAAAATTAACTTGTAAGGAGATTTTGTATGGGAATTAGTAATCGTGAAACCATTGGCAAAGCCTTAGAGTACCTCTGTCAAGGTCTGTATCCATACGTTGAAAAAGAAATGCAGGCCGTTTACAACAGTGATTGGCTAAAAAAAGCTGCATCAAACTTACAAAACCATCAAAAAAAAATAAACCGACAAGCGGATGAAATTCTCCGTGAAGATGTGGGTACTCTACTCAATCTTGTCTCCAAAGAATGGAACAAGGTTTTCAAAGACAAGTTAAGTCAATCCGATCGAAGTCTGATTCAGGAGTTAATTGAAGTACGGAATCTGTGGGCCCATCAATCTACTTTTCTAACCAATGATACTTATCGAGCAATAGACAGTACAATTCGTTTACTCAGATCTATTTCTGCTCCTGAAGCTGAAGATGTAGAGAAGTTAAGACAAGATCTTCTGCGTCTTTTATCCCAAGAAGAAGGGCGGCATGAAGTACGAACTGTGCCAGTTTCACCTGCCGAAGAAGATCGAATTAGACAGAGACTTGATGAGATCTTGAAGCGCATTCCATTTCAAAATGCCTATCTACTGAACCAAGCTCTAACACACACTACCTATAAATACGAAAATCCCAACACAGGTGAAGATAATGAGCAACTGGAGTTTCTTGGAGACGCTCTACTCACATTTCTAAGTGGTGATTTTCTCTATCAACGCAATCCAGATTTAAGAGAAGGCAAAATGACGGTATTACGCTCAAATTTAGTCGATACCCATCAATTAGCAAAATTCGCTGCTAAATTATAGCAGCGAGATATATGGTTAGGACACATATTTAAACGCATTATTTAATGCTAATTCAAGACTTTCAAATTCAGACAAAGTTGTTCTTAAATAATGTTTCAAACGAGCCCAAAACTTTTCTATTTTATTCAAATCTGGT
>JADQBC010000087.1 GCA_016903655.1 Gomphosphaeria aponina SAG 52.96 = DSM 107014 | reverse complement strand
ACGCACTTACTGAAAAAAGCGATGTTATCCTAGATTTCCTCCCAGGTACAGACAAAATAACCATCAGCAAAGCAGGATTTAGTAATAATCTTGCAATCGGAGTGTTACCAGCGACCCAATTTGTTGTAGGAAGTAAAGCCTTAGACAGCAACGATTATTTCATATACAACGCAGGACAACTTTACTTTGACGCAGACGGGTCTGGGAGTGCGCAAACCGCCCACCTTCTAGCCACCTTAATTACACCAGCACTAACTGCAGCAAACATTACAGTATTTTAACGGATTTTATCCACCCTGCCGTTCCACCGAAAGGTAGGGCTGTTTCATTTAAAAATTTAAGGCTTTTTAAAACCCTTAAAATATAACGGTTTCAGGCTTAGATTTCTAACAATTTGGGTAAAATTAACAAAAATCCTTATTCTGGCTTTTATGTTTGTCAAAGCTTACATGAGCTTAAGCATTGATTTAATATTAAATACTTACTTAAGTATTTAATATTAAATATGCTGATTCAAATCATAATCTATTTAACTGCAAACGTAAAATAAAACAGCCCTGCGCAGGTTCGGGGGGGTTTTTTACGATTTAGATTACTAAAAATTTATAAATCAGTTACGAAAAAAATAATGATTTAAAATTTATGAAAACAGCGAGTAATTATTATAGAATAAAAGTTGGTAATTATCGCATTGGTATATCTGTTAACAACAGGGAAGTTGTATTAGTAATCAGGTGAAACTGAAAAGAAATTTATAGATATTTTCATGAATTTATTCCCCAAAATAAGGTAGAATATTAACCAGAAAATAAGCAAAATGCTGCTGATTTTGGGAAAGAAAAAAAAATTAAAGGGGAAAAAAACCAATGACTGAAACAATGAAAGCAGCGATCGCCTATAAATTTGGTGAACCGCTAAAAATTGAACAAATACCCATTCCCGAACCAGGACCAGGACAGATTTTAGTAAAAATTGTGGCTAGTGGAGTATGTCATACGGATTTGCACGCTGCCGATGGAGACTGGCCAGTAAAACCCAAATTACCCTTTATTCCAGGACATGAGGGAGTTGGTTATGTAGCGAAAGTAGGCCCAGGAGTTACCAGGGTTAAAGAAGGCGATCGGGTTGGTGTACCTTGGTTACATACTGCTTGTAGTTACTGTTCTTATTGTATCACTGGTTGGGAAACTCTCTGTGAGTCACAACAAAACACTGGTTATTCAGTAAATGGGGGTTTTGCCGAATATGTGCTAGCTGATGCTAATTATGTAGGGCGCATTCCTGATAGTTTAAGTTATGTGGATGCTGCACCCATTCTCTGTGCTGGAGTTACTACATATAAAGGATTAAAAGAAACAGACACCAAACCAGGCGACTGGGTGGTAATTTCTGGGATTGGTGGTTTAGGACATTTAGCAGTGCAGTATGCTAAGGCAATGGGACTCCATGTAGTAGCTTTAGCTAGGAGTGAAGAAAAACTAGAATTAGCCCGTAAGTTAGGGGCTGATTTAACAGTTAATGTGAGCAAAGAAGACCCAGGGCAGGTAGTGCAAGAAAAAATTGGGGGCGCACACGGAGCTTTAGTAACTGCTGTTTCCATTGAAGCTTTCAAGCAAGCAATTAGTACCTTGCGCAAGGGTGGGACTTGTTCACTGGTGGGACTACCTCCAGGAGAGTTTCCCACGCCAATTTTTGAAGTAGTGGTGAAGCGAATTACTATTCGGGGGTCAATTGTGGGTACTCGCCAGGATCTTGAAGAATGTTTGCAGTTTGCGGCCGAAGGTAAAGTGAAGCCTACAGTAGAATTACAACCTTTAGATGCCATAAATGATGTATTTGAAAGGCTCAAATACGGTAAAGTGAATGGTCGAGTTGTGCTGAAAGTTGGTGATGAGTAACTCTAAAAAATGAATCGTTTAGTTATTGCTCCTACTCAGATCAAAAATGGGCAAATTAGTTTGAATTTTGAGCAACAGCATTACCTAACAAGGGTTTTAAGGTTGACTCAGGGCAATACTTTTGTAGCGATGGATGGCCAGGGAAATTCCTGGTTAGCTGCGTTATCTTCCGAAGAGCAAGCAAGTATTTTAGAAGCAGTAGTAGGGGCGACAGAGTTGCCAGTAAAAGTAACTTTGATGGTAGCTTTACCAAAAGGAAATGGTTTTGATGATCTCGTGCGCTATTGTACAGAACTGGGGGTAAATAGATTTATGCCAGTGATAAGCGATCGCACTTTACTCAAACCCAGTCCCCAGAAAGTCCAACGTTGGAGTAAAATTGCCCAAGAAGCGGCCCAACAGTCAGAACGTCAAATTGTGCCAAATATATTATCACCCCTTCCCTACCATATGGCCCTCACCCAGGTAGAAAAAGAGGCAGCTTGCTATATTTGCGTAGCAAGGAGAGATAGTGAACATCTTCTCCATTATTTAGAGAAAAAAGAGAATGAGATAATCATAGCCACAGGGCCAGAGGGTGGGTGGACAGAAAAAGAAGTAGAAGCGGCGATCGCTGCTGGATTTCAGCCAGTTTCATTAGGTAGGCGTATTCTCAGAGCAGTTACCGCCCCCATAGTAGCCAGTTCCCTGGTGGCTGCTACTTGGGACAAAGCAAGGGATAATTTTTTTACGCTTTAACTGCGCCCTTCGGCGCAGTTAAAGGTAGGCGCACCGCCCCTTGCCCCAAAAAATTAACGGAAAAGTTAGCTATTATTCTACGATAATCTTGCCGATCATGCCCGCACCACGATGAGGTTCACAATAATAGGGGTACTCACCAGGTTCATTAAAAGTGGTTTCATAAGATTCTCCAGGAGAAAACAGCAACGCTTTGTGAGATAAACTTTTTGCTAAATCAGAAGACACTTTGCTGCTATCCAACACTGCATTGTGAGGAGCCATCTTGTTATTTTGCCATTTTACTGTGTCACCTTTTTGAATGGTGAGGGTTTCGGGAACAAACTTCAACATTCCGTTATCTGCGCCCATTTTTACTGTATAGGTTTCAGCGGCAGCGGATGCTACTACTGCTACCCAGGTAGCAATGACTAGCAAAATAGTTGAAATTACTAAACCTAGCTTCTTTGACATAGTTACTTTTTTTTTTCTTAGTGGAAACAGGGCAATATATCTTAATTCGGCAGACACTTGACCCTATTAATCATTTTACTCCAAGTTTGACAGCTTGTCTTTTGACAGAGAAGCTCAATTTTGCTGAAGATGATCAGTAGTTGATTATCTATTGGAGAGGAGAACTCCGTGAAAAGATTGATTTTGGTATTACTACTGGTATTCGCTGTTGCCACATTGGGGTTTAATCGTCCTGCTTTTGCTGGAGACGCAGCTAAAGGGGCTGCGGTTTTTACTGCTAACTGCAATGCTTGTCACCTGGGGGGGAAAAATGTAGTTAATGCTACTAAAACCTTAAATAAAGCCGATTTGGAAAAATATGACATGCTATCTTTAGACGCGATTAAATATCAAATTACTAAAGGGAAAAAAGCTATGCCAGCTTTTCTTGGTCGTTTAACTGACGAGCAAATCGATGATGTAGCCGCCTATGTATTAGCTCAGGCTGAAAAAGGCTGGTAGTCTTTATTCTTAGATTTATAAGCAAATCTCCGACTTGATCAGGGTCGGGGATTTTTGCGTTATGGTAACTAATAGTTATCAATCTGAGCAAAATTTATGGACAAAAGCCAAATAGTTGCGATTATTACAGGTGCAATTTCTATCTTGATTGCTGTTGCCTATCTAATTATGGTGCAGTTACTGGATTTTCGAGGGGAGATGCTTCCTGCACCTATCAGTCAGCTTCCTATCTAAACTTGGCTACGCTATTACAGGGGAAGAAAATAATGGGAACTATTAGATTAATGCACGCCAAACTCCATCGGGTGACGGTGACAGAAGCGAATGTAAATTATATAGGCAGTATTACTATTGATCAAGATTTGCTGGAAAAGGTAGGCATATTACCTTTAGAAGAAGTTGATGTTATTAACCTGAATAATGGCAAACGTTGGTCAACTTATGCTCTCCCTGGAAAAAAAAGTACAGGGGAAATTTGTCCCAATGGAGGGGCGGCGCTTTTGTGTCAACCAGGAGATATTTTGATTATTTATGCTTATGAAGAACGCGATCGCACTGATGTTTTACTTAATGGTCATTCAGCTCGTGTGATGGTTGCTGATGAAAATAATAAAATGAAGGAGTTTTACCACCAAACTCTCACCCCCAATGGGGATAAGGTGGAATTTAATTCGGAAAAATATGAATCTTTCGTTAAGTTTTTCAGTGTAGTTAAATAATTATCAAACAAGTTGCATGAGGGCAGGTAAAAAAAAAGATTATGTTGGCGCTGACTATTAGACATCTCCAGAAAATAAAATTAAACTCGCTTGCCCAAGGGGCAAGGCCTGCGGCCATCGTAGTAAGGGCAAAGCGCCCTTCTCAACCCTAATAATTGGAGATGTCTATTTTGTGTCATTTTTAATTTTCTTTTTCCCTCAAGTTCATGGTTTATTTGACTGGCTGTGCGCTTGTTATTTTTAAATACAAAAACTACAATATCCATAATCTCAGCATTTTTGCAATCAAGGGAAACTTATCCGCCCCTGTGTTAGTGGTTTCCATACCAGATTTTGACTAGAAAGTAACGCCAGTAACAAAACTTAACAAAAATTTAGGTTAGTTTAAAAATAAAGTTTGAATTAGAGAAAGTTAATATGGGTTTGAGTAAACAAGTAGAAGTCCGAGAGTTAACTTCCGTCAAGTCTGGGATGGCAGAATTTTACACACCTCAATCCAGTCACGAAACCATACTGGTGCAGGTGCGTGCAGGTGCCTGTGAGGATCTATTTGTTCATCACTACCAAACTGATCAGTTACTGGTGGTGCGGGGGAATTTTGTGCTAGCAATTCTCCAAAATCGGCAATATAGATACATTCCCGTGAGCGAAAATCGCCCAGCAGTGGTTAAAATTCCGCCTGGTGTCCCTCACGGAGCGATTAATTTAAGTAGCGAACCCTGTCTGGTGGTTAACGCTGTTTTGCGTCACGGTCCAGTTAATGAAAGAGATTACCGTCCGCTAAAACCACCGTTCCCCTACGACCTCAAAGCTGCTAAAACTGCATTAGATCTGTTGACCCATCCAGTCAGGGTTTGAGTCTTTTGTGTCTGTGTTGAGGAATTTTTCTTACTAAAACCTATGCTCTCTCTACCCATTATTTTTGCTGATTAACCGTACAACTTTTCTTGTGTCTTCTTGCAAATTAAGTTCTCTCAAAATTAGTTCTGTTTTTTTCTGTAATTCTTGGGTTAAGGTGACAGGAAAATGTAAAGTTAATCCTTTTATTTTTGCTTTTTCCGCCAACTCATAAAAATCTACTTTAATGGTTTTACGCTCAGAAATAGATAATTTAAATATAGGGGTTTCTTTAATATGTTTGGCTTCCATTAATTGTTTAACTTTTGTTTGAATAGCTTCCATTTCTGAATTTAAAAGTTTCCACTCCTCTTCTATTTCTCTATACCTTTTTTCCAAATAGTCTAAGTCGTCTGTGAAATTATCTGATGTGCTTTTGGCAAATAAAGGCTGAAGTTGCTGATGAATTTGACATAAATAAACTGGGTCGAGTTTGGCATATGCTAACTGTTTTTGACTTAGTGGTCTTTGTCCCCAGTCGCTTGTTTGTTCTTCTTTACTAACTTCAAGAAAAGGAGTAAAATGTTCTACCAGGGTTTTTAATGTATGGTTAGGAATTGGTAACAGGTAATAGGGAATGCTTTTTGCCATTTTTAAGGTGCAGGTTATATTTTTTGCCTTCTCTTTCCCTAAAAATCTCAAGTCATAAGCAGCATTATGAAATACTTTTTCTATTTGGGGATTAACCATGATTTTGTTGATAAAATATTCCACAATTTTGGGCTGATTTAAAACATCTAAAATGCAAGTTCTATCCCCATTTAAATCTTGAGCATAAGCTAAAATTGAAATTAGAGATAATCGAGGTGTTTTGGTATTGTAATCAGCAACTTCTGTATCTATCCAAAGGGGAGAAACCTCTGCCAGCTCATCGATTAAATCTTGTATTGGCTCTGGTTGGTTTAAATAAAACATTATTAAGTTTAAATATCATTGAACATTACCACATTATAGGATAACTCTTTAACAATTCTTTACATTCCCTTTCTACTTAGGGTTCTGGCTTATCTTTAAGGCGACTCTCTCACACTTTCCCTACCTGTTGCTTAGATAACCTCCCAATAAAGGGCGGGAAACGTGATTTAGTCCCGCCTAACAGTTGCTTAAAAAAAACTTTCTTTAAAGGCTCAACGGAGGTCAGAGTTGGGGGGGTATCTCCCTCGGCCTTGACTAATCCTATTATACCCCCACTAGCTCATAATGGCAAGTATTAGCCTCTATTAGCCTCTACTGGCTCATAATAGCCCAGTGTATGGGGCGGTGCAAATAATACGCTATTCTAGAACCCTTATACAGTGCCACTGATTACGCCCTACAGTTATGCTATTTTATAGCTAAGGCGGTAATTTATTAGATTGCGTAACCAGTGCTACAGTGGCTAAAGTTGGCCCTAAAGCGATAGTTTAGTATAATAGAGTAGTCACGTTAGTATGCTAAGAAATACTATGGTAGATAGTATGTGGTTATGCCTAAGCTTTTTTTACGGTATTATCGCTATCCTTATTGTAGAAACAATAATTAGGCTATTGATTCAGCTACAGAGTATATTTATTGTATTTGTAAAAGTGTTAAACAAATACAATAAACTTAAAACTGAGGTTACAGGTAGGAAGATAGAAGGTAGTGATGACTTCGATGACCTAGACTCTGAGGAACAGTATTATTGACTCACACAGGGAGAAAAAACATAGTTATAATTTCCCTAAGTTGTTCGGAGTCCTCATAACACCATACTTCTCTCATTGTACCGTTAACTAGCCTTATTTCCTTAACTCCGTCACTCTCCATTCTCTCCCTAACATATTTGCCTAGCTTAGTCCGAGTGCTTAGAGTGCAGCGATACCCCATATCTTCCGCTATCTCTACTACTCCCCTAAGTCTTTGACCTTCGCTAGCTTTAGTCTGATTAGAGTCCCTACTTGGCGGTAAAGTCTCCATAATCTCACTTATGCAGTGGTCAATTAAGTACTGAGTGATCCTAGGGTTAATTTCCCCCACTAGCTCATAAATCTGTCTGGTAGCCTTAGCAGCGGTTAGTGCTTTAGGCGATCGCTCACTCTCAGTCTCTTTCCCTTGAATAATCTGCTTTAGAGTGAAATTGGCCCACACTCTAAACTGGGGACTAATCCATAAAGCCAAGTCAATAGCTACTTCGGGATGACCCCAAGTGTCTCCCGTCCCCTTACCTGGGGTGAAGCTCGAAATGGTTATCAGTCCTGAGACTCTGATCTGAGTCTCAATGGAAAGTACCTCTAGATAAGCCCTAGTGGAATTTAGCCTTAAGTAGTTTCCGAGTCGCTTGTTACCCGTTTTGGCCATTTGAGTCAGGTTCACATAGCCGTCAGCTACCCGCTGCTCAATCAAATTTCCTAGGTAGTTATGCTCTAAACAAGTTATCTCATTGTTGCTCATCATCGCAGTAGATAATAGTTAATGGTTTTTCGCCCAAATATTTGATGTTGAGAATAGGCTTGACTCTCAGAACAATTGTTGATATTTCCCAGAACTCATCGATAATTTCAGTGCTTAAACAGCTAAATGATTGATTAGGAAATTCAAGATAAAGTATTGGGAAGTCAACCCCACTCTTAAATTCAAGCTTGACAAAATTAATGTTTTGCTTGAATAAGTCACGCAGTCTCCCTTCTTCCATCATGCCCAAAATATCAGCTTTAATCTCATCCAAACTATCCATATTAATCCCCTTGTTTACTTCATTTTTATCCATTTACCTGGTATTAGTCGCCAGCCTAAATAGTTCATTGTTTGACTAACTAAACTGTTAGTAGGAGTTACTTCTAACATCCCTTGTTTGTTCCATGAATCTATCTGTTTTTTTAAGGCTACTGGGTCTATCTCATCTTGACTTAAGCCAAATAAATCAATAACTGAATATCGATTTTGCTCTAACTCAAATATGTATTTTTTAAGCAGCCCACATAGGGCAGAGTCCCCATAGGCTATCTCTTCCTCGTACCAACTCCAATATTCACTAAAGTAATCTTTAACCTCATCGGTACTTTTCCAAATACCAGTACTTAACCCAGTAGCCGCAATGTCTAAGATAATAGTTGTCCGAGTATTGTTACTAAAAATCTCCCCTAATTTTTTTCTGCTAGCTAACCAGTTTTTAGCTCTATCAAGACTATTCCAATAATCAATAAATAATTGATTAAACCCGTGCCAGTTCCAGTTATCTAGTTTCACGATAGGCTCAAACTGAGCTTTACCAAACTTAATAACTAAAATCCTACGCTCTAATTCAGCAAACCGACTATCACCCCAGATAGGAGTAGTGGTAGAACAGATCTTAGGAGAAAAGCAATTAAACCGCTTATTTTCCCCACTACCATCAGCTAAAGAGATAGTGTCAGTCTCTTTGTTATACCCAGATTTAAGCATTCTAAAAATGTTAGGTTGCTCAATTAACATTTTTGCGTCAATGTCATCCCAAACCATCATAGTATTTACTTCAATGGTTCTAAAGATAGTGGGATAAGCGGGGTCATTTCCCTCCATAGCAATAGTTTTCCATCTCCTATCATTTAAATCGTTTCTAATTGCGGCAAAAGTATCAGCTCCCGTATGAATTTGAATCCCATGCAGGTAACTAATTAGCTGTCCTAGAGAACTTTTACCCGTCCCTCTTTGTCCATAAAAAATCAAAATTGGTAGAATACTAGCTAAGGCACTAGGAGTTAAGGCATAACTAGCTATCAACTTAGTTTGGAAAGGATAAGGCAATGGAGCAACTAAAGGCAAGAGGTTTAGCAGATTGGTGGCAAAAGGTTCTGCTTTATCGTATAATTGCCTCCAGGAGGGCAAAAAATCCTCCTTGATGATTGAGTAATCTAAGTATTTCGACATGGTTATTTCTTTGGGTTAAAAGGCGGGAATAAACCCGCCAATTTTCTTAATTATCTCATTATTTGTGTAATTGCCCAACAGGCTAATTTGACATAAGCAGGGTCTGTAATGCTTAACTCTTTGAGTGCCTCAAGAGCAACGTGTAGCGCTGGTTTTGTGCTTATTTCCTTTTCAAACTCTGTTGAGTCAATGTCAACAAATTCCCCAATTATCCAGATTAAGAATTGCTCTCTTTCTCGGTAAATCTGCTCAATTGTTTGTTGATGAGGGTTGATTTTATAATCACCCTTGAATTGCTTTTTAGTTCCTATTGCAGGTATCTCACTTAAATAAATGTGACCATTGGTTAACTCAATGTCAATCATTTGATGCAGCCAGTAGGTGATATCCTCTTTGTTGCTACCTAAAAAAGCTTTTTGAGTGATTTTATTATCCATAAAATCAATGTTGCCTTTTATGGGAGAAAGTATATAACTTGAATTGCCGAGAATGTAATTAGCTATTGCCTTCTCTACAATTCCAACCGCTACTTTTTCCTTTTTCCATTTTTCTCCATCCTTTACATTTTTAGTGTAATCATCACTATGCAATACTAAAGCCGCAACAATTGGACAGCTAGCATTGAACTCTTCTGGCTTATATTTACGAAAGGGAGGAGGGGTTATTTCAGTAAAGTTAGCGTACAGATAAAGTGCTTTCTCTTCCTCAACTGGGATAAAGATGCCATCATCAAAGCTAACAGCAAATGTGGAGTTACTAAAGTCTCCAACTAAAAGCGGATAAGTGCGAGTTTTGTAAGGGTCAAGATAGTTAATCATGGTTTCCTGGGTTAGTTATTGTTTTGGGTTACGTTGTGAATGATGCTCAAAAGGACTTCTTGATTTTGGAATACAGCTAAGTCCTTATCCCCTAATAATTCTATTTGGCGATGAAATAAGTTGCGGATTATCTTCATCCATTCAATAGAATCTATTTTCGTTTCCTTTTCTAAGCAAAAAATGGCTAGATTTAATAGGGAGATTAAAACATCAACCCCTAATATAATTTCTTTCTCATCATCAACTGTTAGCTTGCTAGTCATGTTGTTTTTCATCCTCTGGGTAGTATTTGTTCATCATCTCAGAATCTATTATTGAAACTCCTGTAATAGCCATAGCCAAAATGTTGACTTCCTCTAAAAGCTGACGATCGCTCATTCTGAGACTGACTAAAGCAGTTTTTAGAAGCTCTTTTCTTACCAACTCTATTGGGAATTGGTCTTTATGTTCTAATTCAATGCGTTGCGCTAGGCTATACAGCGCTTTTAGACTGCAATATAGAAGCCAATACCTTTCCATGCTTTAAAAACCTCCTTAATTGTGAAATGGTGATGCAGGTTAATTGATTGTTGCGCAACTTTTTAGTCAGCTTATCCAAAGTGTTAGTTTTGTTGGGGAAAACCATTAGCAAGTTTTGATAAACTTCTGGGTTAAACTCCTCACAGAGAATTAGCTTAAAAATAAACTCTCTGGTAGTGAACCCTTTGGCTTCTATCCAAAAATCACCCACCTCATCTTTGACTAAAAAATCTACAGTCCAACTAATAGATCCAAAACCCTTAGAAACGGGCTTAACAATCACCTTTTGATGACATAGAACACGTTCTTTAGGGTAAGAGTCCCTCAAGGCTAAATAAACCTCATATTCATGTTGGCTAGCAAAAAACAAGTAATTGCCTCTAGCTCTTGCTTTGGAGTGTCGAGAAGGTACTTCTTCAGGAAGTACTTCCTCCTCCGTATCTAAGTTGTGCCAAGCTCCCTGTGAGTTGTATTTCGTTGTCCGAGCCATTTAGAACTCCCGTAGCTTTAATGAGTCTTGATATACAAGCCACGCTTCTTCCAGAATTGAACAAGCTTGTTCCCACTCTTCAATATCGAGAGGGTCTATAAATTCACGAACGATTTTGTGAAATACATACTTTTCGTTGTAAATCACTTCACGTAATTTTTTAGGGATACTTCTGCTTTCCCCTTTTAAGCGACATAATTCCTTTTCGATATACCCCCCCTCATCAAGCATCCACTCTACAAGGGGTTTACGGTAGCTAGCGTAAAGTTTCTCGTCCCAATAGATTCTTTCCAGCTTTTCTACATTTCGAGCCATATAAGCGCATTCTCCTTAACTGTGTGTTTGTTTTCGACTTGCTTGACTCCACTCCCTGCTGAAGACTCGTTAAGCCTTCCATGCCCTTTTCTGACTTAGCTAGAGTCAGGTTCAAAAAGTAATTAGAGGTATGGGGGGGGGTCAAACATGTTATAAAAACAGTTTAGCAGATTTAGCAAATTTGGCAAATATTATTTTTTGTAAAGTTTTTTGGCTGTGGCTCTTGACAACTTCGGAAAATTACGCTATTAATAGAATAGCGGCAGCAAAATCCTCAGTGAGAAATAATAGGGGTGGGAGGGCGGGCACTACTTCTACTACTACTTCTACTATGAGTATTAAATCTACTATGAGTACTAAATCTAAAGCTAAAGCTACTATAGATACTAAAGCTTTAGCTTTAGCTATAATGAGTACTAAAACTACTACTATATCTACTATGGATACTAATACTAAAGCTACTCCTCTACTGGCGTGAGTAAGAGCAGAATTTGCAATTCATGCTATAATTAAAAAAAAAATCCCATTAAGTATTATTATTTATACACAGCAATCTAGCTGTGCTTAACTATATCCTAGTATATCTAGGTAATAGCAGCATTAGTATAGCTTGTTTAAAACTGCGAGTCCATTAATGGGTGTGCGTGTTGACAAAGCTAATAAGCTAGCTTTTGAGAGTTTATAATTAATAAATAAAAGTACATAAGTTATAGTTTTTTAGGAGGTACACAATGGCTGATGGCGATACAGGTGCTATTAAAGGCCCGTTAAGAGGGCACAGAGTACATGGGACAATTAACATCCCTAAGCTTTTGTCAATTGATTCAGCTACTGGATTAAAAACATTTGAGGGGGCTACTGCTGGAACTAAAATAGCTGGAATCTATTGGAAAAAGGGTATAATAGATTATTTTGGAAGCGTAATAACAGCAGTTGACTTGCTGAGTATGCCTGGAACACAAATTCAAAAATTTGTCGCTCAGAAAATAGACGGTGCGGCAGATACACTCACAGGTGCTGCCGCATTCGAGGTAGCACCAGCAGAAGGAGTGTTCGCTTCAAACCCTCCGAGAGGTAGTTTTAGACAAGTATCAATAGGAATACTGCTTAACGCTTCGGTGCAATTAACAGATTATGTTGAGGGAGAAGCAGCAGGACAGAGAAGTTTTAGACATATTAAATTAGCCTACAACAGAAAAGATAAAATATCTTTATGGGAGTGGTATAACTGGCTAGTTAATACGAGTGGAAAAGCTTCCGAAATAGAAGCAATGGTTACACCTGACGGTGCAACCTGGACACTTCCCGATGTAACTACTCCAGCTCCTTAGTGAATTGGCTAGGATGGTGGCAATCCTTAATAATTTTACTTTTGTCACTACTATTTAAATTAAAGAGTAGTAATTTAAAGCTTTTACTACTCTTTAATTTAAAGCTTTGTTTTTATTAATATTTATAAATTAAATTACTATGAATTTACACTTTATTTTATATGTCTGCTAATAATCACATATTCTTACAAAAGCCTAGCGTTACGGAACTCATCAATGGGTATTGTCGAGTTAACGTTAATAAAGCTATTATTGCTAAACTTAATCTTGTTAATAAGCCAACGAGCAAAAAAGATATTTTAATTCGCAAGATTTTACTCCATCAAAAAAGCGACACTATGCAAATAACAATGACTAGATTATTGTTATTTTATTTTAATTTTATGGATATATTCGAGTTACCCGAAGGTGCAGAAATTGCTCAAATATACGGCATTCCTTTAGATAGCCTTCAGGAGTCGGTTAGGTTTATTCCTCAAATTAAAATCCGCTTCAAAGAGCCAGAAAAAGAAGCTAAAGCAGAAGCAAGAAGAGCTAGAGAAGCTGAATTATCTATTAGGGTATCCTCTACAATAGCTACTGAACTTAAAGATAACTCTATGACGCAATTACTCCCATTAGCTCAAAAGGTAGCTAATGCGTTTAAGGACATTAAATATGAAAAAGGCTATAGTAAGTATCATTACAGAGACATTGACAAAAATTATAAGTTCTCAATATTTGTCGTTAAAGAATCGGATGCTAAAGATATTATCGGCGCTGCATTAAGCATTAATAATGATACTCCTAATTTTGACCAGCACTTAATTCATCCCTCAATTGGTAGAAATTTTAAAGTAGCTGAAAAAGATAAATTATTTGGGCAAATTATTGACTTGCCTTATGAAAGAACTAAAGCCAATATGGAGTTTTATAGAGCCGAGCTTCATATTAGGGGAATAGAACCAATTAGATTAGTAAATAATTCTAAAAAACCAGCGGGCGCTATAGTAGAATTAAAAGTAGAAGAAAAAAGTAATTTATCATCATGAGCACTTTAGCCAACAATCAGAGACCTGCGGGAATAAACACATTAGAGCGTCATTTAGCTTATGACTTATTATTATTAGCTAGATTAAACCCTGACTTAAGAGTTATGGAGCAGGCAGGCAGTACCGTTAGAGCAGTTGAGGTAGTTCTCACTCCTGCTGACGATGGAAGTATTAGATTAGTAGCAAGGATATCTTTACCAATCGATCCAAATTATTCAAACGATATTACCCAACCTCTCTATATGTGGGCGCAAGAATTAAGTAACGTTACTATTCCTGGTAACTGGAAGCAGGCTTAACAATTCATGGGCATATCTACTATTGACTCACCTAGTGGCATTAAAGTTATTTCGCCATTAGGGCCTGGCGCTCTTCCTAAACCCCCATTAGTACCAAAAGGGCCTATAGGG
The DNA here is from genome assembly GCA_016903655.1 of Gomphosphaeria aponina SAG 52.96 = DSM 107014. GTDB lineage: Bacteria > Cyanobacteriota > Cyanobacteriia > Cyanobacteriales > Gomphosphaeriaceae > Gomphosphaeria > Gomphosphaeria aponina. Next base: position 4,762 of record JADQBC010000087.1, on the reverse strand, counting down.
GTAGGTGTTGGCATAGGAATTATAGAATTAATTGATAAGGCATTTCCTGATTTAGGTGACAACATACCTAAAATACCGCCTAATGTTCCTGGCGGGCCTACTCCTGATAGTCCATCAGGAACTGAACCTGATTTACCGAACACCAAACCAAATTACGTTTACAGAATTTGGGGTGTAATGAAAACTAACGTTTCTTATAAAAGTTATGGAGATGATTATGAAACGGGAGCTAAAGAGTGGCCTTTTGAACGCTATCTTATGGGGCCAATAGGTGCAGCTAAGGTATATAAGAATACTTCTATTCCATATGTTGCCTCATATTGGGGCGCATATGTGACAATCAAGACAAATAATAAAGAGGAGCTGCTAGCGTTTGGCGGGATTATTCCTGACCATGTTAGAGGTGGTAGCGACTTCAAAGTTAAAAACTTTAGCTTTAATTACCAAGTGCAAGAAGTGGGGGGCGATAATGTAAACCCGCCTTTACTGCAATTCCCGGCCCCAATATACGCACCCCCAGATCCACAAACTCCCACATTTGGAAGTCCTAGCGACGATTACACATTAAGTCCTGTTACCCCAGTTTCCACTACTCCTACTCCTACTCAAACTCCCACTACAGATCCTTTTACTTCTCCTAATCCCAACCCTTTCCCAGTCCCTGTTATTAGTCCAACTCCTGATCCAACCAATCCCAACCCTATCCCAGAAATTGGTGATCCATCCGACCCAATAATTTTACCAGGACCATCTTTAATTGATATTGCACCACCTTTAATATTGGGTCCTGGTAGTGTTACCCCCATACCTACCACTACCACTCCAACTGATCCAGTTGTGGATCAAACTCCAGTACCCTGTAATCCTGCAGGAAGTTGCGCGGGTAACGTGACAAATATTATAAATAATAACAATACAGATATACAAAATTTAAATAATCTATTCAAGGGAATAGATTTAACGTTGCTTGCAACCATTAACCAAAAGTTAGGGCCTTTAATTGGTAATGGGGGTATTGGAGGGACTCTCTCTAGGCTATGGGGTCAATTAGGAATTGATAGATTTTTGAATGCTGCTAATTTTGCTATCTCACTGCACAATGCAATTATGTTGAGTAGAGATTTAGTCACCACTTTATTTGGTTCTGTTGATGAGCTATTAGGGCACTTTAATTTTCAGTTCATGAACGCCGAGGGTGATGAAGTTGGGTTAAGTGAGCTAGTGACAGAAAAAGTACAAAACTTCACTGTTACGATTTTCGGCGAAGAAGCAGTAAACATAGCTAATCAAACTTGGACTAAAGCCAATAGGATATATCAGGCTAGCGCCAATATTCTCGATAGCTTTAGAGAAATTGCCAATAGCCTTGAGGCGATTAGTGAACAGACATTAGAGAGAATTAGCTTGATAGGTAATGCCCTTAAAGAAGCTAGAGTAGTTTTGGGTGATGCTTACCCAATGATGGATGATGAGGTATTTGCTAGCTCAAAAATAGGTAAAGCGATTGCAGCTTTTAACCAGGGAGTGGAAACTGTTGATGAGGGTTTACAGTCAATCAACAGTGTAATCTCTGAAGTCAAGAATATCAAGGATCAGGTTAAAGAATTAAGGGATGAGCGTAAAGAGTGGGAAGACGCTCAATCAGACTTTAAACAGTTTGTTGAGGAAGAGTATAAAGCTGTATTAGAAGACGAAGAGTCACAAAATACAGTAGAGCTTGAAAGCTTAGATCCTGAAAAAGTTGACTTTGATAAAGAGGAAGAAGTAGAGTAGCGGGATATGCTTAATGGCTTAAATGCTTATTCGGTGGAATTTCAGACAAAAAATAAACCCAGTCACATAAGAATTTGAATTTTTACTTCTTAGCTTTTTCTGGGTTAACCATTGCACGGGCTTAAATTGCTATTTATACTGGGTTACTAAAATAGAGAGACTTTTTAAAACCCTTTTTTCAGACAAAAAAAATACCCCCCATTTTCTGGGGGGCGGCTTCACTCGTGCACTGAGCAAACTTTTACTAAACCAGTTAACCCTTACCTACAATTTTAGCGGGTTATCAACACCGTATTGCACCGCTAAAAGCTCGTTAAGTGGTGACGGATCACAGTCTTTAGCTGCTATAATTTCCTTAGCGACTGCTATTGACGCATTCAAGCTAAGTGATGAGCGATGCTCATTTTCATAGATCCTAGAGATTGCAGTCTCTAGGATCTTATTTTTTGTCTCCATAGCCATATGTTTGGCGTAGGTGCTAGAGTTCATACCTTCTGAGTGCCCTAAGCTTAGAGCGATCGCAGGTACACTTATCTCTAGGACTCGTCCCCTATGGTTATAGGCGTGACGCAAGTCATGAGGCGTGAAGCCCAGTTCTCGGTTACGAAAATCGTAACAGATCCTGTGGGAGCAGTAATAGCTTGTGCCCGATCCAGTCCTTTTGAGACTAAGTGGATCTTTCATTTCTGGCAACCGCAGCTCACCATGAATATCAAACTCTCTTACCCAGTCCTCGCCTGGGGGGCTTAAGGGGATAGCTACCCGATAACCCGTTTTAGTTGTGTGCTTAACGGCCAGCTTATGATGAACATTACTAGGGTCATTGAAGGCAGGAATAACCAGATTAGCCTCAATAGACTGCCACTCTAGCTCATCATTACCTACTTCTACCCACATACCACCTTTAAGAACTACAGGAGAGTCCCAATTAGCTATATTCCAGGCCTCATGTATTCTCAACCCATAGCAAGCCAATAACCCATAGAGCCACTGCCAGTGAGCTACGTTAGCGTGATATTTTTTAGCTCCTCGCCGTTTAATCTCAAAACTAGAGTGATAGCAGCGCTTAATGTAAGCATCACTCGGTACATTACGCTCTTTCGTTTCGTAGTCAGTAGTAAGCTCATATTCTTTAAGCAGCTTACCAAAATAATCTTGTAAGTCAGCTACCTTAAGTAGATTCTTTATGGCGTGACAAGCATGAAATCGTGCCGCAGTATAAGCAGAAGTAGCTTCAATGCAGTTTCTGATTAACTGTTCGGAGAGTGGCTTCTGCTTATACTCTTCTGCTAATTGAGCCTTACGGGCATTGAATGCAGCCATAGACTCACTCTCTTTACGCTCCAATTTTCCGTAAAAACGGTTAAAAAACCTCATATAGGTATTGTGCCAACTGCTAGGCTTTATCTGTCCTTTCTTGGTAGCGTAGAGTTTATCGATCCACTTTTGGATCGGTACTTGCAGAAGCTCGGCCATTTCATCAACTGGCTTATGGCCCTTAATGTACTCATTAAACCAGTCCCAGGTAAACTCATTATGGATGAGCTTAAGAGAGATTTTCTTAGCTCGCTCTTTCGCTAGCTCTAACCCACTAAGTGACCAGTCACAATCTCCGAGTCCTAGCTTATACTGCTTAGTTTTGCTACCGCCTTCTGAGGGAATAGCAGAGAACTGACAACTGATAACAGTTGGTTGTTTCTCTTTACCAGTAGTAAACGAGCCATTGTGGACTAGGGAGACTCGCTTAGTCCCAGAGTTAAAGTCGGCGATCGCTTCGAGTAGTTTTTCATTGGTACGTTGTAGATACCATTGCCAACTACCATCTTGCAAGCCTTTTGACTCGATTCTAGCCATTGCTTATTTATTCCTTATTAAGTTTTCAAGGTGCTAGGGACAAGGCAGAATGATTAACACATTACCGCGACTGTATCCCCCGCGCTTCTATCTTAACAAGTTTACCACACTATAGGATAACTCGGTAGAAAAATAAATAGTCATTGGGGCTAAAGTATGGTAAATATAAGGGGTGAACCCTTTTGAGATTAATATTGACCTGGTTATGAGTTTAGAAAGTACTACCACAGGAGCTGATGCGGTTGATGTGGCGATCGCTAAAGGAATTGATTTCGATGGTACACCTATTCCTTCTGCTAAGTTGGAGCTTTATGAAGAAGTTGTGGGATTAGAAGGTCAACGCCAACGTAGCGGGGTAAGTAATACAATGCGTTCTAGGATAGTTCGCCTTGGTGCTAAACATCTGAGTCAAGATGATTTAAACAAGAAGTTAGTAGCAGCAGACTTTGCTCCTTTAAAAGAGAAAGAAATTGCTTTTTATTATGGGTAAAAACGGATTTTGATTAAGAAAAGGCGATCGCCCACCAGAAGGCGATCGCCGTCAAAGGCTATTAGATAGGAGAGATTCCTTTTAATTAATTGAATCTAAATTAATCAATTCTTGCTTGAAATTCCTCTACACAATTCACGCTAATGGTTTGTAAAATTAGGTCTTCTAACAGAGACATCTCATCAATTTGATTCACTTTTGTAATCAGATTTTCTGGTAAAGTCCCAAAGCGTTGTTGCAGAATTTTGATAATATGTTTTCGACTGGTTTCCTTAGCTCCTTTTTCTTGACCTTTTTCCAGAGCCATTTCTTCTAAAGTGCTTAAAAAAGGCATTTTTCTTTCCTCCTCATATTGGTTTAGTTTGGTTTTCAACTTTAATTGTAGTTCTGGGGGCAAGGTCATCATTTTGTCAATCACTTTAAACAAATTGATGATCTCCAGCTTAGTTAATCCCTTGTTATACAACCCCCTGACTAAATTCCATTTCCCTTGTTCTCTTTCTGTTAAATTCTTCAGAGTAGCTTGAGTTTTTAAATGTGCCATTACTACTATAGCAAACGGATTATTATGTTGTTCTAATTCCTCCCATTTATAATCTATGAGTTTCACACTCTTAAATTGTAATCTCATTTGACTTTCTCCAA
>JADQBC010000010.1 GCA_016903655.1 Gomphosphaeria aponina SAG 52.96 = DSM 107014 | reverse complement strand
CCCCCCCAAAGTAAAGGAAAAGAGCAAGTATTTCCCCCCCAAAGTAAAGGAAAAGAGCAAGTATTTCCCCCCCAAAGTAAAGGAAAAGAGCAAGTATTTCCCCCCCTTACTAAGGGGGGGTTAGGGGGGGTTAAAACCACCCTCAATGCTCGGTTAAAATGGGTACAAGAATTACAATCTATTCCTTTATTTTCAGCTTTTAAGCCAAATAATGAAATTGAGGAAAAAGTACTTTCCCTGAGTTTATTAATTAGAGAATTACAAGCTAAATTTCCATCAAATACTATCCTCTGTGTAGATGCTGGTTTTTGTCGTCGCTTTGCTGCTGTTGCATGGTTAGTAACAGAGATAGATAACTTTTTTTCTGCTGCTAATATAGCACCAATGGGTTGGGGAATTAATGCAGGAATAGGGATTAAATTAGCAAAACCTGAACATCCTGTGATAGTATTAACGGGTGATGGTTCAATGGCAATGCACGGTATGGATTTAATTACTGCAGTCCGTTATCAATTACCTATTTTTTATGTTGTTTCTAATAATCAAGGTTATGGAACTGTTTATCAAAGATTTCAAAATAATTTACAAGCGGCACAACAAACTTTATTACCTCCTCTCAACTGGGTTAGTTTTGCTCAGTCCTTAGGTGTTCATGCTACTAAACTGCAATCTTTGTCAGAATTAAATACTATTGTTGAGCAATTTTTTCAGCTTAATGCTACTTTTTTATTAGAAGTTCATACCCAATTAATTTATTAAAATAAAATGAATACTATTTATCAAAAAATTAAGGCTCATGCGGCAAAAAATCCTGATGCGATCGCCATATTTTCAGGAAATCAAACCAACTCATTAACTTATCAATTTTTGTTAGAGTTAATTGAAACTATCCAGCAACAGTTAAATACTTTAGGAATTAAAAAAGGCGATCGCCTTGCTTTATTAGCACCTGCAAATAGTCTAGAAACTGCAACAGCTATTTTAGCTTTATCATGCAGTACTACTTGTGCCCTAATTAACCCGCAATTAACGGAACAAGAATTAAGAGAATATTTAACTCAATTAAAACCAAAAGTATTATTTTACTTTCCTGAATATAAGAAAGTTGCGAAAAAATTTAATCTTGATACTTTTGAAATTATAAGAGATACTAAGAAAATCAAACCCCACCCCAACCCTCCCCTTACTAAGGGGAGGGAGTCATTTCCCCCCCTTACTAAGGGGGGTTAGGGGGGGTTAAAACCACTTTTAAAGGAAGTTTATTATTAGGTAAATTTAATTTAATACCTGAACAGAAAAAACAGGTTAAAAAAGAGAATTTTGCCCAAGAAGATGATATAGCTTTAATTTTTTTAACTTCAGGAACAACAGGTAAATCAAAGCTTGTACCTGTTACTCAGAAATCACTTTATTATTGCTGTGAAAAAAATGCTAAAATTCTAGAGTTATTAGAGCAAGATACTTGTTTAAATGTTATACCTTTATACCACGTTCATGGAATTGTAAGTAACTTGTTTTTACCTTTATTTACTGGGGGAAAAGTTTGTATCAATGGTGATTTTAACCCAGATTTATTTTTAGATTGGTTAGCAGAAAGTCAAGCTACTTGGTATTCTGTTTCTCCTCCCATTCATCTAGCTATTTTACAAATTTTGCAAGAAAAAGGATTAGAAAATAGACAAATTTATCTACGATTTATTCGCTCAGGTGCTGCATCTTTATCTAGTCAAACTATAGAAGCATTAGAACAAATATTAAATGTACCTTTAATAGAAGCTTATGGCATGACAGAAATTCCCAATTTAACCAGTAATAGGTTAAATTTACGCAAACTCAATTCTGTGGGTAAAAGTATCGGTAGTGAAATAGCAATTATAGATAAATCAGGTAATTTTTTACCAATAGGGGAAACTGGCGAAATAATTGTTAGAGGTGAAAATGTTATCTCATCTTATTTGAATAATGATGCTAAAGAAAAGAGTTTTATTAATGGTTGGTTGAAAACGGGTGATTTAGGATATTTAGATGAAGATGGTTATTTATTTTTACAAGGAAGACTTAAAGAAATAATTAATCGGGGTGGCAATAATATTTCCCCTCAAGAAATAGATAATTTACTGCTTAAGTTGCCAGAAATCAAAGAAGCGGTTACTTTTCCTATTCCCCATCAATCACTAGGCGAAGATGTAATTAGTGCGGTGGTTTTGGAAGAGAATGCTAAGATTAATGTAGAGGAAATAAAAAAATATTTAACTGAATCTTTAGCAGAATTTAAAATACCTAGTAAAATAATTATTGTGCCTGAAATTCCCAAAGTAAAAACTGGGAAAAGCCAAAGATTTAAGTTAAAAGATACATTGAAAGATTATTTATTTCAGCCTAATACTTACATTGCTCCCAGAAGTCAAACAGAAATAATAATAACTAATATTTGGGAAGAAGTATTGAAAATAGATAAAATAGGCGTTAAAGATGATTTTCTCGCATTAGGAGGTAATTCTATATCAGCTACTCAAATTGTTAACCGTATAGTAGCTAAATTAGGGGTGCAAGTGTCTTTAAAGGATTTTTTAAATACTCCGACAATAGCAGAAATGGCAGAGAAAGTAGAGTTAATTCTAACTCAATCAATTGAAACTGGAGAAATTTAACCATGAGTGATATACAAGCAAAAATAGCTATAGCCATGTTTATATATATATTAATGATACAAAAATCTTAAGCCCCTTGTATTAAGCCCCTTGTCTGATATTGCTATAATTGATTTACGCTTAAAAAAAGTTACTAATTTAAATCAGAAAATGCAAAATACTATCTATCAATTAATTAAAACTCAAGCAGAAATAAATCCAGAAAATATAGCCCTTCTTGGTATTAACCGCAAACCTCTAACATACAAAGGTTTGCACCATAAAATTAAGGAAGTGGTAAACACATTAAAAAAGATGGGAGTAGAGTGTAATGATAGAGTGGCGATCGCCCTTCCTAATAGCCCAGAAATGGCTGTGGCTTTTTTAGCAGTTTCTTCATATACTACTGCTGCTCCTTTAAATCCCAATTATCGTACCCAGGAGTTTAAATTTTATTTAGAAGATTTAAATGCTAAAGCGTTAATTATTCAGCCAGGAGTTGCAGAAGATGCCATAATTGTAGCTAAAAAATTGGGCATTCCTGTGGTGCAACTTTCCCCCATTTTAGAAGAAGAGGCGGGAATTTTTACTCTTACTGGGGGTGAAACTAAAACTGCTGCAAAAAATGGTTTTGCTAAACCAGAAGATGTGGCTTTAATTTTGCACACTTCTGGTACAACTTCCCGCCCGAAAATGGTTTTACTTACCCATAAAAATCTCTGTGTTTCTGCTCAAAATATTCGAGAAAGTTTGGGTTTAAAAGAGAGCGTAGGCGTAGCCAGCCGCAGGCATCGCTGTTTAAATATCATGCCTTTATTCCATATTCATGGGCTAATTGGAGTATTACTCTCGTCTCTCAGTGCTGGTGGTAGTGTGGTTTGTACTCCTGGGTTTTCTGCGCCAGAATTTTTCCCCTGGCTTGACGAATTTCGCCCCACATGGTATAGTGCGGTTCCGACAATGCACCAAACAATTTTGATGCGAGCAGCAGCAAATCGGGAAATTATTACCCAGTCACCTCTCAGGTTTATTCGCTCCTCCTCTGCGTCATTACCGCCAGTAGTGATGGCAGAATTGGAAAAAGTATTTAATGCTCCTGTGATTGAATCTTACGGAATGACAGAAGCTGCACATCAAATGGCAAGTAATCCTTTACCGCCCTTCGTGCGCAAACCTGGATCAGTGGGAGTAGCAGCGGGCCCAGAAATTGCGATTATGGATGAAATGGGGAATTTATTACCAGTAGGAGAAGTGGGAGAAGTAGTTATTAAAGGAGCAAATGTAACTCAAGGCTATGCCAATAACCCAGAAGCAAATGAAAAAGCCTTCACCAATGGTTGGTTTAGAACAGGTGATTTAGGATATTTAGATGAGGATGGGTATTTATTTCTCAAAGGGCGAATAAAAGAAATAATTAACCGAGGAGGCGAGAAAATTTCCCCCCGTGAAGTGGATGAAATTTTATTAGAGCATCCTGCTATTCAACAGGTGGTAACATTCGCAGCGCCTCACACTCTTTTAGGAGAAGATGTGGCAGCAGCAGTGGTATTAAAAGAGGGAAAAACTATTACTGAAGGGGAAATTAAAGAGTTTGTAGCAGCAAGACTGGCTGATTTTAAAGTACCCCGTGTGGTAATATTTTTAAGTGAAATTCCCAAAGGAAGCACAGGAAAAATTCAGCGCATTGGGTTGGCAGAAAAGTTAGGGTTACAAGCATCAAATCCAGAAGCTCCTTTACCAGAATATGCTCCCCCTCGTACTAAGATAGAAGAAGAGTTAGTAGCAATTTGGTGTGAGGTATTAAAAGTAGAAAAAGTGGGAATTTATGATAACTTTTTCCAATTTGGAGGAGACTCAATTAGTGCTGCAAGAATAGTTAATCGGGTGTTAGCAACATTGCAAGTAGAGTTGTCTTTTCTCATCTTTTTTGAGCAACCTACTGTGGCAAAAATGGCAGAAAAAATTCTGGAAAATCAAGCAAAGATGATAGAATCAGAAGAGATAGCTGATTTGTTAGAGGAAATTGAATTATTGAGTGATGAGGAAGCAGCAAAATTGCTAAATAATTAATTTTGTAGTAAGTATTATATTTAAATAAGAATTAAATAGTTACATTTTTACTACAAAATTATCAATCTTGTCAATTTATTTTAATGCGTGTTATAAGTAAAAGAACCCTAAGAGAATTTTGGGAAAAACATTCCACTGCTAAATCTGGTTTATTACTTTGGTATGAAAGAATATCAAAAAATGGTTTTAATAACTTTCAGGAATTGAGAAAAATGTTTCCATCAGCAGATTTAGTTGGTAATTTGATAATTTTTAATATTAGCGGTAATAATTATCGTCTAATAACCTATATAGATTATACAGATGATTTTTATAAGAGCAATTTTAACTCATTCAGAATACAATAAGGACAATTGGAAAAATGACGACTGGTTTAGAAAAATTTAGCAACTATTATCTTAATTTAATCACAAGTTTTCCCCCACGTCCCATTAGCAATGAACAAGAATTAATTGCTACTCAAAAACAAATTAATAAGATTTTAGACAAAGAAAAACTCACAAAAGATGATGAAGATTATCTTAAACTATTAGGAATATTGGTTTATGAATATGAAAATAAACATGAGTCAATTCCTCAACTTGAGAGATTAGAATTACTCAAAGCTATTTTAGAAGAAGATAATTTACAACCTCAAGATTTGTTAAGCATATTTGAAAGTGAAGCTGTTGTTTTAGATATTTTAGAAGGTAAAATTCAAATGACAGATGAAGCATTTAATCAATTAAAAAATAATTATTTGTAAATTTATATGAATAGACTAAAAGATTACGATTGGGATGGATATACCATCAATTTATATAAAGATGAGCAGGGAGATTTCTTAGCTCATTTAGTAGAATTACCTAATGTATCTGCTTTTGGTGATACTCCTGAAGAAGCATTAGATGAATTGTATGAAGCTTATGAAGGAATGAAAGAATGTTATCTTGCAGATGGAGAGTCACTACCTGTTGCACTTTCAAAACTTGCTGTTAAGTAAATATTTAAAAATTGTGGCAATAATTAGGATGGATAATAAGCAAAAAATGAACAATGAAATAAACAAACGGATTGCTAATTTAACCCCCGCACAAAGAACGCTGTTTGAGCAAAAAATGCAGCAAAAAAGAGCAGCAGTAAAACAACAACAAACTATTACCAAAAGAGTAAATAGGGAAAATTTCCTCCTTTCCTTTGCGCAAGAAAGAATGTGGTTTCTGCAACAATTAGAACCAGAAAATACTGCTTATAACCGCCCTATTAATATTAAACTGGCAGGTAAGTTAAATGTAACGGCACTGGAGTTTAGTTTAAATGAAATTTTGCGTCGCCATGAAGTTTTAAGAAGTAAATATATCCTTGTTGATGGTTTACCTATTCAAGAAATAAATTCTCAGGTTAACTTAAAATTATCAATCATTGATTTACGCTCTTTAAATGAACAGAAAAAACAATTAGAAAAACTAATCAAAGAAGAAGCACAACGACCATTTAATTTAGCCAAAGATGCTTTATTAAGAGCAAGTTTAGTGCAACTTAAAGAAGAAAAGCAAATTTTATTATTAACCACACATCATATTGTATTTGATGGTTGGTCAGCAGGGGTTTTAATTGAAGAATTAGGCAAATTATATCAAGCTTTTAGTCAAAATTTACCATCACCCTTACCAGATTTAACCATACAATATGCAGATTTTGCTCAGTGGCAAAAAGAACAGTTACAAGGGGAAAAATTACAATCTCAATTAAATTATTGGCTAAATAAATTAAGTGGGAATTTACCAATATTAGAGTTACCTACTGATAGACAGCGCCAAGCATTACAAACATTTTCAGGTGCAAAACATTGTTTAACTTTATCCCCAACTTTGAGTAAATCTCTGAAAGATTTAAGTTGGCAACAAAATGCAACACTATTTATGACTTTGTTGGCAGCTTTTGCGAGTTTATTATATCGTTATACAGGGGAAGAAGATATCATTTTAGGTTGTCCTATTGCAGGACGTTCACGGTTAGAAATAGAAAAATTAATTGGGGTTTTTATTAATACTTTAGCGTTGCGTATTCAGTTAAATGGTGATTTAACTTTTCAGGAATTATTAGCGCAAGTTATTGAAGTAGCAAAAGAAGCTTATGCTAATCAAGATATACCTTTTGAGAAATTGGTAGCAGAATTAAACCCAGAACGCTCTTTAACTCATAATCCCTTATTTCAGGTATTATTTCAATTGAGGAATTTACCAGGATCTACCGTAGAAATAGAAGATTTAACCATAGAAGAAGTAAAGTTTGACCGAGGAGTTGCAGCATTAGATTTAAGTTTGGATATTGTGGAAAATAAATCAGGACTGGATTGTTATTTTGAATACAATACTGATTTATTTGAGCGGTCAACTATTGAGCGGATGGCGGGACATTTTCAAGTCTTGTTAAAAGGTATTATTAATAATCCTCACGAGAAAATCTCCCTACTTCCTCTCTTAACAGCAGCAGAAAAACAGCAAATATTAATTGACTGGAATAATAATAAAAATAATATAATTACATTAAGACCATTTACAGAATTTACCAAACAAGAAATAGAGCAATCAATACCAGCAAGATTTGCGCAACAAGTGCCAAAATACCCAGAACAAATAGCAATAAAAAGTCAAAAATATTGCTGGAGTTATGCAGAATTGAATGAATGGGTAAAAGCGATCGCCTTTCAAATTCAACAACTGCAATCAACTCATGAAACAACAAGAATAGGGTTATTATTTGAACATGATGCACCTGCAATAGCAGCAATATTAGGAGTATTAACCGCAGGAAAAACTTATGTACCCTTAGACGCATCTTATCCTCAAGGACGGTTAAATTATATCTTAGAAGATGCACAAGCAACGGTTATTATTACCAATAATAATAACTATAATTTAGCCATAGAGTTAACCCAGGAAAACATACCAATCATTAACTTTGATGAAATAGAATTAAACCAAAACCTGCAAAATAACCCATCAATTGCCCCAGATAGTATTGCTTATATTTTTTACACTTCAGGTTCAACAGGAAAACCCAAAGGAGTGGGACAAAATCACAGAAATGTGCTTCATTTTATCAGAAATTATACAAATAATCTTCACCTGAACAGTAATGATAAATTAACTTTAATATCATCAATTAGTTTTGATGCTGCTATTATGGATATTTTTGGCGCATTATTAAATGGAGCAACCTTATATCCCTGTGATGTAAAAAATGAAAGTATGAGCAGTTTGTTGGAATGGTTAATCAGGGAAAAAATCACAATTTATCATTCCACTCCCACAGTTTATCGTTATTTAATGGAAACATTAGCCGCCAGCAATTCATCACAACTAAATGATATGCGATTAGTTGTGTTAGGGGGAGAAAAAGTAGTTAAAAAAGATGTAGAATTGTTTCAAAAATATTTTCCTGAATCATGTATTTTAACTAATATTTTTGGTCAAACAGAATCAAGCTTCAATCTGCAATATTTTATCAATCAAAAAACAGAAAATATGGGGGAAAATATACCTATTGGATATCCGATAGAAGACACAGAAATTTTATTATTGAATGAAGCAGGAAAAAATAATGAAGTTTATGGAGAAATTGCTATTAAAAGTCCTTATGTTGCATTAGAATATTGGCAACAACCAGCGCTGACACAAGCCAAATTTATTTTAGCAGAAAATAATCAAAGAATTTATCGTACAGGAGATAGAGGACGTTTAAAAGCAGATGGCAGTATATTATTTTTAGGCAGAATAGATAACCAGGTAAAAATCAGAGGTTTTCGCATAGAATTAGGAGAAATTGAAGCTAATCTTAATCAACATCCAGATATAAAAGAAACAGTAGTTATTGCCAGAGAAAATGAACAGGGAGATAAGTATTTAACTGCTTATATTATTACTAAAAAGCCAATAGAAATAAAAGAAATCAGGCAATTTTTAAGCAAAAAGCTCCCTGATTATATGATTCCTTCGGCTTTTGTGTTTTTAGATGCTTTTCCTCTTACTCCCAGCGGAAAAATAGACAGAAAAGCATTACCAGCGCCAGATTTTGAAACTAACAGGGAAGATGAATTTGTTGCACCTAGTAATGAAATAGAAATAAAATTAGCCCAAATTTGGCAGGAAGTATTAAACATTGAAAAAATAAGCATTAATGATAACTTTTTTGCCTTAGGTGGACATTCTTTATTAGCCACACAAATAGTAGCCAGAATTAGAAATATTTTTCAGATAGAATTACCTTTGCCTGATTTATTTGAATATACAACTATTGAAGAATTAGCTGATAGATTAAATAACACTTATCAAACTCTAGAGATAGGGGAAATTTAAATTAGTTGCTCAATTACCATTTATGCGCTAAAATGATAAGATAACAGAGAGGCAATTAAAATTTAACACAGACGAGGTTAACCATGATAACAACCATCAACAAACCTGAACAAAAACTACTCACTTTTGAACAATTTATCAAACAATTGCCAGATGAAGAAGGACGTTATGAATTAGTAAACGGAGAAATTATGCGTACTTTAGCTACAAGAAGACATGAAGATCTTGCTGATTTTATCATTCGACAGTTTGATAAAGAGGTTGAAAGAGCAAAACTTAATTATCGAGTTTCTGGCAGAATTGTAATTAGAACAGAAAATAAAGAAGGAAAAGAAAGAGGTCGTAATCCTGATGTAACAGTGATAGATAAAACAATATGGGAAGCTCATCCTACTGCTTATTCCGCTTTACTAGATGCTCCTAATTTAGTAGTTGAAGTAGTTTCCACAAATTGGGAAGATGACTATGTGGATAAACTAGAAGAATATCAACTTTTGGGCATTCCTGAATACTGGATTATAGATTATGAGGCGATCGCTTCTCGCAGTTATTTAGGTAATCCAAAACAACCGACAGTTTTTGTTTATACCCTCCAAGAAGATAAAACCTATGCCATGAAATCTTATCAAAATGAGAGTTTAATTATTTCTCCCACCTTTCCTGAATTAAAATTAACCCCTCAACAAATCTGGTCAATTTAATTTGAGTTGAAGGTCATTGCATTTCGACTACGCTCAATAACCGCGCAAATGACCGCAAAAATACAAACTCGAGCACTGCTATAAATAATTTTCAAAAAGAAAAACGAACACTTATAACCACTTTTGCTGAAAATCCATTTATAATAGAAAAACAAAACAGAGAAACAGGAACAATATGAAAGATATTAAAAATATATTATCCAAACTAGAAAAACTAAATATTAAACTGTGGGTTGAAGAAGGGCGTTTACTTTATAGTGCTCCAACGGGAGCGATGACACCAGAAATTAGACAAACAATAAAGGAAAATAAACCTGAAATTATTACCTTACTCACAGAAACGAATCAAACCGCACAACAGACTATTTTTCCTATGGATAACAATACTGATATACAAGCAAAAATAGCTAATTTATCCCCAGAAAAAAAAGAATTACTCCTTCGCCGTTTAGCAGAAAAACAGCTAACACAAGAAAATAAAATTGTCAGAAATAATGACTGTAACTCTTACCCCGCTTCTTTTACCCAAACCAGATTTTGGTTTCTCAATCAATTGGAACCAGACTCTCCAGTCTATAATATGCCTAAAGCTTTTAAATTCACTCAAGAGCTGAACATTGAAAATTTAAAACAAGCACTAAATCAAATTATTACCAGACATGAAACCTTAAGAACAACATTCAGGAGTGAAAATGGAGAATTAAAGCAAATTATTGCTGAAAATTGGTCATTAGAATTACCCATAATTAATTTAGCTGATGAGTCAGAAGAACAAAAAACCTTTCAGAAATTAGCAACTCAAATAATAGAAAAGCCTTTTAATTTAGCTCAAGATTTAATGCTGAGAGCTACATTATTTCGGTTAGCCAATAATGAGTATATTCTCTTGCTAGTAAATCATCATATCATTTCTGATGGTTGGTCATCAGAAATTATTATTAAAGAATTATTAACTTGCTATGAAACCCTAGAAAAAAGAGCAACTAATACCCTCCCAGAATTACCAATTCAATATGGAGATTTTGCCATCTGGCAGAAAAAACAATTAACTCAAGAATTATATAAAAAACAAGTAAAATACTGGAAAGAAAAATTAAGTGGTCAACTTCCTATTCTTAACTTACCAACTGATAAAAAACGTCCTTTAATACCTAGTTATCAAGGCAAAAGTATTGCATTTTTATTGCCCAATGAATTAGAAAAAAATCTGAAGCAAATTAGCCAAGAAGAAAAGGTAACTTTATTTATGCTGTTACTCGCAGCATTTAAAGTATTATTATGTCGTTATACAGGGCAAGAAGATATTATTGTTGGTACTCCTATTGCAGGGCGGAAAAAATTAGAAACAGAAAATTTAATTGGTTGTTTTTTAAACACTTTAGCTTTAAGAAACCAGCTCAATAGTAATTTAAGTTTTCGACAATTCTTACAGCAAGTAAAACAAGTCAGTTTAGAAGCTTATGAAAATCAAGATTTACCTTTTGAGAAATTAATAGAAGAATTACAACCAGACAGAAATTTAAGTCAGTCACCTATTTTTCAGGTAATGTTTAACTTTCTGAATACTCCAGAAAATAGCTCTCTTAATTGTTCTTCATTTAAAGAAAGAATCAACATTGAAAAAAATCGCTCTTTATTTGATTTAACCCTTTATATCAGACAAAAACAAGGAGGAATTGAAATAACATTTGAATATAATACTGATTTATTTAACTCAGCTACCATTAAGAGAATGACAAGACATTTTCAAATTCTCTTAAGAGGTATCATTAATAACCCAGATGAGAAAATCTCACACTTACCTCTCTTAACACAAGCAAAAAAACAACAAATATTAAGAGACTGGAATAACACTAAAACAGATGATCCCAAAGATAAATGTATTCATCAACTATTTGAAGAGCAAGTAGCCAAAACACCCGATAAGATTGCAGTTGTGTTTGAAGAGCAACAATTAACTTACTCTCAATTAAATGAAAAAGCAAATCAACTAGCACATTATTTACAAAAATTAGGGGTAAAACCAGAGACTTTAGTGGGAATTTGTGTAGAACGATCGCTAGAAATGATAATAGGAATATTAGGGATATTAAAAGCAGGAGGAGCTTATGTACCATTAGAGCCAAATTATCCAAGCGATCGCCTTATTTATATGTTAGATAATGCTAAAATTTCCGTTTTATTAACAACAGAAAAGTCAGAAGAAAAACTATTTTCTTATCCAGGAAAAATTGTCCGTACTGACACATGGGATAAAATTGAACCAGAAAGCAAAGAAAATCTTAAAAGTGCAGTTTGTAGTAAAAATTTAGCTTATGTCATTTATACATCTGGTTCAACAGGAAAACCAAAAGGTGTATTAGTCAAGCATAAATCAGTTAATAGATTAGTCAAAAACACCAACTATATAAACATTCGCCCTGCAGCTAAAATAGCTCAAATTGCAAATACATCCTTTGATGCTGCTACTTTTGAAATTTGGGGAGCTTTATTAAATGGAGCTAAATTAGTCATTTTTCCCAAAGAGACTACTTTACAATTAGAATTATTTATTGAGCAATTAAAAGAAAAAGAGCTAGATACAATTTTTATAACCACAGCTTTATTCAATCAAATAGCTAGTATTCATCCTCAAGCATTTAACACTTTTAAATATGTCTTATTTGGCGGAGAAAAAGTAGAGCCAAAATGGGTAAAAGAAATCATAGAAAAAGGAAAACCAGAAAACTTAATTCACGTTTATGGGCCCACAGAAAACACTACATTTTCAACTTGGTACCCTGTTAATAATGTGGTAGAAAATGCCGATAATTTACCCATAGGGAAACCAATAAGCAATACTAAAATTTATATTTTAGATACCAACTTGCAACCAACTCCCATTGGGGTAGTAGGAGAATTATATCTTGCAGGAAAAGGAGTAGCCAGAGGATATTTAAACCGCCCAGAATTAACCGCAGAAAAATTTATTTATAATCCTTTTGGTGCAGGAAAATTATATAAAACAGGTGATTTAGCTCGTTATTTACCCCATGGTAATATTGAATTTATTGGGCGAATTGATAACCAAGTAAAAATCAGAGGATATCGCATAGAGTTAGGGGAAATAGAGACAATATTAAACCAACATTTAGAAGTAAAAGAAGCAGTAGTAATTGTCAGAGAAGACACACCAGATAACAAGAGTTTAGTAGCCTACATTGTAGCCAAACATCAAAGCATCAGTGAGTTACGCTCATTCTTAGCTACCAAGCTACCAGAATATATGATACCTAATGGGTTCGTATTTTTGGAAGCATTACCCCTAACTCCCAATGGAAAAATAGACCGAAGAGCATTACCTAAACCAGACACAACCAGACAAGAATTAGAAACAAATTATCTAGCCCCGAAGAATGAATTAGAGATAAAACTAACCCAAATTTGGGAAGAGGTATTAGGAATTAAAGGTATAGGTATAACTGATAACTTCTTCGAGTTAGGAGGACATTCTCTACTTTCTGTAAAATTACTAGCTGAAATCGAAAAAACATTTAATCAAAAACTGCCTTTAGCTGTTCTGTTTCAACTCACAAATATTGCAGAACAAGCGAAGTTAATTAGTCAAAAACAAGCAAAAGAATCTCTCCAAAAATTACCAATAACAAATGAAGAGTATCGCCATATTCTTGCTTTAACTGCTGGATGGGAATGGAAAAGGGTAAAAGAGGAAGGGTTAATTGTGGGAACAAATACAAACGGAACTCTACCACCTTTGTTTTGGTGTTCTAACGGATTTGGTGAAACATCTTTTCTTGCTAACTATTTAGATGAAAACCAACCATTATATGGCTTATTTTCTGGTTACGGTTGGGTAAATGAAGAGAATATTAAAAATTTAGCTGCTTATTATGTTTCGGAAATTTTAACCATACAACCCAATGGTAATTACTTTTTAGGGGGTTATTGTTTGGGAGGTAAAGTTGTTTTTGAAATAGCAGAACAACTTCAGAATTTTGGAAAAAAAGTAGCCTTATTGGTTTTAACAGAAAGTTATATCCCTCGACAATATTTAGGAAAATTAGTTTTAATTTTTGCCTCTCAAAGCAATTTGAATCCTTATATTTTTTCTCGTGTAGATTCTCAAATAGATTGGTATCAACAGTTTGAGATGGGGTTAGAAATCGCAATAATTAATAGCAATCACCATATTTTCACAGAAGCAAACCAAATTGACATATTAGGAGAAACAATTCAAAAATATATTAATCAGCAAAATTATAATTTTCCTTTTGAAAAGTCAGCATATCAAGCACAAATAACCACACAAAGAACTTTAAATATTTCTACAGGAAAAACTTATCTGCTTCCAGTAAAAGTTAAAAACATAAGTTCTTTAGTTTGGGAAACAAAATCAATTGAAAATGTTATATATGTTGGTTATTACTTGTCAAACAATGAACAAAAAGAAAAATTGTATAGTGATGAAAGAATTGCATTACCTATGCTAGTAAAACCATCAGAAGAAGCAGAATTACTGGTTCCTGTAATTGCACCTTTATTACCAGGTGATTATTTAATCAACTTATTTTTAATTCACTCACCTTTGGTTGTGTTTAACAATAAAGAAATCAACAATCAAATAATTGAACTAACTGTAAATGAAAGTGAAGGTTCAAGCTTTAGAGCAGAAATAACAGCTCAAGAATATTTAAGTTTATCAGTAGAAGAACAGGTAAAAATTCCAGTAAAAGTTAAGAATATAAGTTCTGGAATTTGGAAATTTTTCCCTTATACCCCAATCAAATTAGGAAATCATTGGTTAGATGAAAACGAACAAGTAATTCAATGGGATGATGGCAGAACATATTTACCAGAAAATTTTGCCCCTTCAGAAGAAATTGAACTTTCTTTAACTATTACTGCACCAAAACAACCAGGTAACTATTTGTTAGAATTAGATTTAGTTCAAGAACGTGTAACCTGGTTTGCACAAAAAGGTTCTCAGACAACTATTGTTAGAGTTGAAGTCAAACAAGGAAATATTTGAGCTTCTTAAGTTTGGATACAAACCTAATAAGTTATAAACAAAAGAAAAAAAACATTCCAGTAGTCTGATAGTTTTTAATAATTAAGTAGATAAGCAAAATTATTTACACAATTTCTGTAGGGGCGGGTTTAGCCTTGATCTTTGTGAGCAACGTTATCTTTAAATCAAAACCCGCCCTTACCTGCGGTAATTAATTTTGTGCGACCAATTAATTATGTATCGGGTGGTAAAGTGCCAATTTGGAAAACAATGATTAGCTAACAGCATAAGGAGTAAATTGACGTTTAAAAGACGAATGAAAACCAATAACAATATCAGAAGGAGGTACACCCATCGCCACTAACTTCTCAGCAACGGAGTCTTCCGTACCATTATATTGAATCCAAATCTTACCATCTTCAATATCAAAATGCATCACAGGACCAAATACCCGCTTATCTCTTTGCCACCCCACATAATTCAGTTGATAATGATCGTGTTCGTGATCAAAAATTAGCTCTGCTTTTACTGTATCAGTGGTAGTGGAGCTTGCGGCGTGTTCTGTTAAAATGTTCTTAATAAATTGCCGATATTTTTCTAACTTATCCATTGTTTAATCTCCTCCGATTTAGGATCATAAATGATTAATTTAACTTGATAACGTTTTAAAGCTCTTTGAATAAAAGGAAGCTGAAAAAAGTCTTGATAGGTTTCTACAGGAATAGCTAAATAAATCATACGGTCTGGTTCTTGTTCTTCGAGTGCTTGATAGTAGTTGAGATATTGCCCCAAAGCAGTATGAAAGGCACTAATCTCAGAGTCAGCAATAAAACTTTTAATTTCTACCGCAATTTTTTCTGAATTTCTGGTGGCGGCGATCGCATTTTCTGCCCCCAAATCAATTTGTAATTTGATAGCTTCGCTAATACGGATAGTAAAAGGATCATCAGTGATTTCCCATCCGTCTTTGATTAAAGCATTTTTAACTTGCTGATGGAAAACGTCTTTAGCCATTTGTTAATCATCTTTGTTAAAGTTGATTTCATTTTGGGTGAGGGTCATTTAATTTAGCAGCTTGTGTCAAGGCCATATCAGGAGATTGAGCAAATAAACGCCCCATAGGCGTTGCTGAATTGTCCAATGAAACCTTAAAGTAGCGGAGTTGCCGAGTAGGGAGTGGGGAGAGGGTTTTAGTTTGGTTAGTAGGTTTTGTAAATATATATTTCATTACTCAAAAAACGCAACGCCACGCCCCATAAAATAGCAATATTTTCTAATTCAGATATTAGCGGAGTTTCATCATCATTAGTCTTGAATAAATTATTGCTCTAAATCCCCCATCCTGCTTACCGAGGCTGCTCCAGCTTCTTTGAGTAACTGCACTACCTCTGGATATTGATTAAATTCAGCTAACATTAAAGCAGTATAACCCCCATTATTTTTCTGATTAATATCCACTTTACCTGTTGTTAATAATACCTTTACCGCTGCCACATAACCCCGATGAGCGGCCCACATTAACGCAGTTGCTCCCGCTTGATCTTGTAAATTAACATCAGCACCTGCATTAATTAACATTTTCATCATTTCTAGATCGCCGCGATCGCCTGCTTTCATCAACAGAGTTTTTCCCCTTGCAAGGCGAGTATTCACATCCGCTCCCCCCGCTAGTAGTACTTTGATTACTTCATAATCACCCTGAGATGCTGCCAAACTTAAAGGTGTTTCTCCCTGGTTTGCCCCATTTGCCTCACCACCACAACGTAATATTTCCTCCACAATCTCCCCATGACCCTGCAACGCTGCCACCATCAAAGGAGTATCTCCTACATGATTTCTCATGCCCACATTAGCACCTGCTCGAAGTAAAACCTGCACTACTTCCTGATAACCTTCTAAGGCCGCAAAATGTAAAGCTGTTTCCCCTTCAAGATCTTGGTCATTCACATTTGCCCCTGCTTCTAGTAGTACTTTCACTACTTCTGTCTGGCCCTCAGCCGCCGCCAGCATCAGTATTGTGCCCCCATCAGCCGTATTACTATTCACATCTTCCCCTGCTTGGAGCAGTATTTGCACAATCTCACTATTGCCCACTTTTACTGCCAAATTCAGGGCTGTATCCTCATGTTTATCAGTAATCTGCACATCAGCACCAGCCGCTAACAGCAATTGTACAACTTGTAGATTATTTTTATAAGCAGCAATCATTAAAGCAGTTGAACCATCATCATTTTTGCTATTCACATCAGCCTCAGCAGCTAGTAACTGTTGCACTACATCAACTCGATTTGCTGCTGCGGCTAGCATTAAGGCTGTAATTTTGTGCCTTTTACTTGCTTTATTCACAAATGCACCAGCTTCTAGGAGGACTTTAACTATCTCCTTATCACCTTTGTGAGCAGCGTACATCAATCCAGTAGTATTTTGTTCGTCTGAGGTATCTACTTGCGCTCCTGCTGCTAGTAAAGTTTTTACCTGTGTGAGATTCCCACTGCAGGCTGCTTCAAGTAAAAGTATATCCTGGTTGGAAAACATCGCCTTTAGATATGTTAAGTTTTATAAAGATTATTACTGAGAGAGGAGAACAAAATGAACTTCGAGATTCCAGAAGCAGTGAAAACCTGGTCCCAATTTGGTCATCCTATCATTATGTGGATTCTTCTGGGAACTGCTGTATATGCCCTATATCTTGGCATTCAAATTCAGCGCACTCGCAGTGCTGATAAAGAACACAGAAAAGAATTAATTAAGAAAAACTTTAACAGCAGACATCACCAAGTTGGTTCAATTTTGCTAGCTTTGATGGTACTAGGTACTATTGGCGGCATGGCAGTTACTTACATTAATAATGGTAAACTCTTTTTTGGTCCCCATCTGCTAGTAGGATTAGGAATGACAGGAATAATTGCTACTGCCGCTTCCCTAGTTCCTTTTATGCAGAAAGGCAATGTTTTTGCGCGTTATACCCATATTGCCCTCAATCTAGTATTATTGGGGCTTTTTGGTTGGCAAGCAGTAACAGGAATGCAAATTGTCCAGAGAATTATTAGTAAAATGTAACCCCCTCTTACCCCCCCAAGTCTTCGGGGGGGGTAAATTTCTTCAATTTAGGCAACAATTCCATCAGTCGTAATAATTTTCGCAAATTTTCTGGCAGTTTTCGGGGGGATGGGAAGACCAAAACGAGAATGAAAATCTTGCTGTACTTTGTAACTTAAACGAGGAGAAACTTGGCCTACTATTTGAGCTAAAAGGCGATCGCCTGTTGTTTGAATCAGATTTAAAGGTAATTTATAAATAAACTTAGGAAACCTCACTGCTACTTTCAGATGCAATTCCCACTTAACCTTGGTAATTACATCAGGTAATGCTAATTTCCCTTGTTTTCGGTAAATAGCAACCATTCCTTCTGCTGCATCAGCAGCAGCAATTTCTGCTAATTCCATCAAAGCTTGATAGTCAACTTCATAACCTGGAGGATTGTAATCTGGCACGGGAATACTGCGCATTAAATAAACTCTATCCTTGGGTGGTTCTAAAATTACACTCATTTTTGGTTCTACTTCATAGCCAAAAGAACCAAAACGCCCAATAGTAAGAGTATAACCATTATTTCCGAGCGGTTCTGCAGTCATAGGCTGGGCGCAGCGACAAAACCAGCCTTCGTGAGCATTGAGATATTCAGCGACGGTTTGCATCTCACTGTACATCTCCATAAACCCTTCAAAATTCGTTTGAAATTGAATCGGTTCTCTGTCTGCTAATTCGAGTTGCTCTGAGGTAACATTATTTTGGTCTAAGAAAATTGGCTCATTTCCATTTATTGGCTCTAACATCAAACCACCTTGCTTATGTCTATTCTTAATAATATTCCCATTTCCCTTTGAATGTTAAAAATTTTGGGAATTTTTATATTTATTAATCATGTATTTTTACTGATGCCAACACTCCTTTTTTACGGCAAAATAGGTATTAATTACAGTTTATTGAGGAGCTTGATTTATGAAAGCATTTGTCGCTGGAGCAACTGGAGAAACTGGACGGAGAATAGTTGAAGAGTTAGTTCAACGTAATATTACTGTACGCGCGTTGGTGAGAAATTTAGAAAAGGGGAAGGAAATATTACCACCTGCAGCAGAATTAGTAGTGGGAGATGTGCTAAAACCTGAGAGTTTAGAAAAAGCGATCGCTGATTGTACTGTGATCCTCTGCGCTACTGGAGCTAGTCCTAGTTTAGATCCTACTGGCCCCTATCAAGTTGACTACCAAGGGACAAAAAATTTAGTAAATATGGCTAAACCTAAATCTATTGAGCATTTTGTCCTAGTTTCCTCCTTATGTGTGTCTAAATTTTTCCATCCCCTCAATTTATTTTGGTTAATTTTATATTGGAAAAAGCAGGCTGAGAAATATCTTCAAGAAAGTGGTTTAACTTATACAATTGTCAGACCTGGTGGCCTGAAAAACCCAGATAACCCAGACCCTATTATTATGTCAGCCGCAGATACTCTGTTTGAGGGGAGTATTTCTCGCACTAAAGTAGCGCAAGTTTCTGTAGAATCCTTGTTTCAATCTGCGGCACAAAAGAAAATTGTCGAAATAGTTGCCAAACCAGAAGCAGAGTCAATGGACTGGGAACAGTTATTTACTAATGTAACTTAATTAGGCTACATTTTAGGAAAAAGTTAAAAGCGTAGGGGCAATTTATAATTACCCCTACCACAAATCAAATATAATTCCTAGACAAAACTATCTGGGTCAATTCCTCTTTCCCGTAACATAGCAGCTAACCTGTCAGCCCGCTGGCGTTCAGTTTCAGCCCGCTGGCGTTCTTCACTTACTTGTTCTTCGAGTTGACTAACGAAGGTTTGTTCTGCTTTAATTAAATCCTCAACAATAGGCGGGGAGAGAATTTCAGCTACTGATAATACCAATTCAGGAAACTGTCGTGAGCGAATTTCTTGACCTGGTAAAAAATCCGTATGTTCGTAACCATCTTCTTTCTCTGGCTGGGTTAAAATCCTCACTCTTTGCTTATTTGCATCTACGATCCAGTATTCGGGAATGTCAATCATCGCGTATTCTGCCCGTTTGCGTATATAATCATCCCGCCAATTTTCGCTGGTGACTTCTACCACTAAAGTGGGAACTTCCTCAAAATCTAACACTCCAGCCCCTTTTCTGCTCCGAACTTGTTGCCATAGTTGTGGAGTACAAAGAATAACATCAGGAATGCGAGAGGAATCAATTTCTGTTCTCACCCCCACATTCTTCACAGCTACTAAACTTAGATTAGCTCTAGCAAAATGACGCTGAAATTGATAAACCAGAAATTTGCAAATGTCTGTATGTAATGCAGTAGGTGTTGGCATTGGAATTAATTTTCCCCGAAATAGTTCATAACGGGTATCTGAGTTATCCTGATAAAACAGATATTCTTCAAAGGTAAATTTTTCTGAGGGAGAAGTTGGCGGTGGGGAGGTGACTGGTGAACTTGTTTGTGTCATAGTTATTAACCCCAAAAAGAGCGTTCCATATATCGTAACATGAGAACCATCCGAGTCTCAAAGTCAGTTATCAGTTATCCATTTAAAATGTAGGGGCGGGTTGAGGGACAAATTCTGGAAAAAGACAAAAAATATAAGTAAAAACCCGCCCTCTCCTTTATCAGTGAACAGTGAATAGTAATAAAATTATGATTTTTCAAGATGCTCGTGATTATCAGATTCTCTTTCTTGGTAGCTTTCTCTTGTTAGGTATTAGTACCAGAGATTGGACGCTCCGACCAGATTTGATACTGGTTCTAATTCTTAGTTGTTTGTTAACTCAAATTTTACTTAGTGGGGCGGGTTTTGATTTTAAGATGGTCACTTTAATGCCGAGGTTATCCCTAAATCCGCCCCTACATTGGCGTTATGAAGTTGCTCTTTCTTGGCGCAGTGCTTTAATTACTGCTTTGGGTTTGTGTCTGTTATTAAGGGCTAATGAATACAGTACGCTCGCCTTAGCTGGTGTAGGAGCGATCGCTTCTAAATTCTTTTTCCGCTTCCGAGGTAAACACTTTTTCAATCCTGCTAATTTTGGCATTATTGCTGCTTTGCTTTTCACTAATGATGCTTGGGTTTCTCCTGGACAATGGGGAACTGATTGGTGGTATTTGTTATTATTTTTAGGTACAGGAGGCATGATTTTAAAACGAGTTGGCAGGTGGGATACTTCTGCTGCTTTTTTATTAGCTTATACCATTTTAGAAGCAATGCGCAATTTCTATCTTGGTTGGAGTTGGGATGTTTTGCACCATCAGTTAATGAGTGGGAGTTTATTACTTTTTGCCCTGTTTATGTTGACTGACCCTCGTTCTATTCCCAATTCTTATTTTAGTCGATTAATTTGGGCGATCGCTCTGGCTGTTCTTACTTTTATTCTCCAGCATCAGTTCTATCTTGAAACTGCCATGTTTTGGGCTTTATTTATCCTTTCTCCTTGCACCATTTTCTTAGATAAAGTTTGGTCAGCTCCCAGATTTTCTTGGCAGTTTATTCCTAGGCGTGCTTACGGGGCGGGTTTAGAGACAATCTCTTAATCTCAATCGAAATCTGACAATCAGCAGTTATTTTAGGGATGGGGCTGGTTTTGATATCAAGCTTATTCTTCTGTTTCAAAGCTTGTCCCTAAACCCGCTCCTACATTCGTTCTCTATTAATCACCCGCCCCCTTTTTATCTCAAAAAAACTAGCCCAAGGAGTTGAAAAATGCGATTAGTTCGAGGTTTAATTACTTTAATCATAGGTGTTTTAGCAGTAGTTTTTCTCGCCCAACCTGCCTTAGCATTTTGCGGATTTTATGTGGCAAAAGCAGACACTAATCTTTATAACCAAGCTTCCCAAGTAATTATAGCACGGGATGGCAACCGCACTGTTTTAACTATGGCAAATGATTATCAAGGCGAGGTAAAAGACTTTGCCTTAGTTGTCCCCGTTCCTGTTATTTTACAAGAAGAACAAGTTAATGTGGGCGACCCAGAAATTCTCGCTAGGTTGGATGGTTTTAGCGCCCCACGATTGGTAGAATATTTCGATGAGAATCCCTGTGATGTTTTCTTAGGCAGACAGGAAGATGCTTTAGCCCCAGCCCCACAAGCATCAAGCGCTGAAAGCTCAATAAGAGAAAAAAATTCTCTCGGAGTAACTATAGAAAACAGTTTTTCTGTGGGAGAATATGATATTCTGATTCTTAGTGCAAAAGAATCAGATGGTCTGGAAACTTGGCTCAACCAAAATGGTTATAAAATTCCCCCAGGTGCAAGGGAAATTCTCCAACCTTATATTAAGGAAAATCTTAAATTCTTTGTGGCTAAAGTAAATTTAGCCGAATTCGATGCTGCTGGTTTTCAATCTCTCCGTCCTCTAATGATGGCCTATGAATCTCCTAAGTTTATGTTACCAATTCGCTTGGGTATGGTCAATGCTCAGGGAGAACAGGATTTAATTGTTTATCTACTTTCTCCTCAAGGCCACATAGAATTAACTAATTATCGTACAGTACAAATACCTTCAGATGTAGAAATTCCTGGCTTTGTCCAACAGGAATTTAATGACTTTTATCAGGCTATGTTTACAAAATATCATCAACAAGAAGGAGGCAGAGTAGCATTTGTTGAATATGCTTGGGATATGGGAAGTTGTGACCCCTGTTCAGCAGAACCTTTGACACCAGATGAACTACGCAAAGCAGGAGTATTTTGGGTGAATCCGAATATGGGGAGTTCTGTATTTATTACCAGACTGCATGTGCGTTATACACGCGATCGCTTTCCTGCTGATTTGCACTTCCAGGAAACCCCTAACCAGCAATTTTTCCAGGGGCGTTATGTAATTCGTCATCCATTTCGGGGCGAAATGAAATGTGATGCAGCCCGAGACTATCAACTGTCAGTAAAAGAAAGACAGGAAAGAGAAGCGCAAACATTAGCCCAGTTAACTGGTTGGGATGTGGGTACTATTCGCAGTAAAATGGACTTTATTGAGTCAACCCCCACCCCCTGGTGGCGAAAACTTTGGTAATCTATCAAGTCCTAGGGTGCGTTACGCAGCGCTAACGCACCGTGTTTGTAAAGGAATCGTTAAAATAATTAATATAACTTTACGCAAAAAAGAAGAAGCTGATTGCGCTCAAACGAGAGACAGAATAACTACACAGAGGCAATATTTCTTCATAAATCGAAGGAATTAGATCGAGTAAAGTGTCAAATAGTAGAGAAAAGAAGGGGCAAAGATGCACATAAGTGAAATTACACATCCGAATCAGTTGCACGGTTTTTCTATACGTCAGTTGGAAGATATCGCCCGTCAAATTCGAGAAAAGCACTTAGAAACAGTATCAACCAGTGGGGGCCATCTCGGGCCAGGTTTAGGGGTGGTGGAACTCACCATCGCCCTTTACCAAACTCTAGACTTAGACAGGGATAAAGTAATCTGGGATGTAGGACACCAAGCTTATCCCCACAAACTGCTCACAGGAAGATATCATCGCTTCCACACCCTACGGCAAAAAAATGGGGTAGCTGGATATCTCAAACGCTGTGAAAATAAGTTTGACCACTTTGGTGCAGGTCATGCTTCTACAAGTATTTCCGCAGGTTTAGGGATGGCACTGGCTCGGGATGCTAAGGGAGAAAACTTTAAAGTAGTATCAATCATTGGGGATGGGGCGCTGACTGGGGGAATGGCATTAGAAGCGATTAACCATGCGGGACATTTACCCCACACTAACTTAATGGTGGTACTCAATGACAATGAAATGTCCATTTCTCCTAATGTTGGGGCAATTTCCCGTTACCTGAATAAAGTGCGTCTCAGCGAGCCCATTCAATTCCTTTCGGGTAATTTAGAAGAACAGTTTAAACATCTACCTTTCTTCGGTGACTCCTTCACCCCAGAAATGGAACGCCTGAAAGAAGGGATGAAACGCCTTGCAGTGCCTAAAGTAGGGGCGGTAATTGAAGAACTGGGTTTTAAATACTTTGGCCCTATTGATGGTCACAATTTAAGTGAACTTATTGAAACCTTCCAACACGCTCATAAAGTAAAAGGCCCTGTATTTGTTCATGTAGCAACAGTGAAAGGAAAAGGCTACGAACTGGCAGAAAAAGACCAAGTGGGCTACCATGCTCAAAGTCCGTTTAACCTAACAACAGGTAAACCTCACCCAGTAAGTAAACCTAAACCCCCTAGCTATTCCAAAGTATTCGCCCATACTCTCACGAAATTAGCAGAGAATAATGCCAAAATAATTGGCATTACGGCGGCAATGGCTACGGGGACAGGTTTGGACAAACTCTATGAAAAATTGCCTCAACAATATATTGATGTAGGGATTGCAGAACAGCACGCCGTTACCCTAGCTGCTGGTTTAGCTTGTGAAGGAATGCGCCCAGTAGTTGCTATTTATTCTACTTTCCTGCAAAGGGCTTATGACCAAATTATCCATGATGTTTGTATCCAAAATCTGCCAGTTTTCTTCTGTATGGATCGTGCTGGTATTGTCGGTGCAGATGGCCCAACCCACCAGGGAATGTATGATATTGCCTATCTCCGCTGCATCCCCAATTTGGTAATTATGGCACCGAAAGATGAAGCTGAGTTACAACGCATGATTGTTACTGGGGTAGAATATACAGAAGGGGCGATCGCCATGCGTTATCCACGGGGTAATGGTTTTGGTGTTCCTCTTATGGAAGAAGGTTGGGAAAGCGTAGAAATTGGTAAGGGCGAAATTCTCCGCAATGGGGATGACGTACTAATTTTGGGTTATGGCACTATGGTTTATACTGCTCTGCAAGCTGCTGAAATTCTCAGCGAACACGGTATGGAAGCTACAGTAGTTAATGCCCGTTTTGTTAAGCCTTTGGATACTGAATTAATCTTACCTTTAGCCCAGCGTATTGGCAAAGTAGTAACTTTAGAAGAAGGCTGTTTAATGGGTGGTTTTGGTTCAGCAGTTGCTGAAGCGTTACTAGATAATAATATCCTAGTTTCTCTCAAGCGTTTTGGTGTACCAGATAAGCTGGTTGACCATGCAACACCAGAGGAATCTTTCGCTGATTTAGGTTTAACAAGTTCCCAAATTGCTGAACAAATTCTCGCCGCTTTCTTGACTCAAAAACACAAACAACCTGCTGTTGTTAGTTAGTTTCCTAGGGTGCGTTAGGCAGCAAAAATTTTTGCAGACAGCAAATCTAAATGTCTGCCGTAACGCACCAAATTGAGCTGATTTAAGAAGAACAAAAACGAAAGCGAAAGAAACTATGACTCAAGAATTAATGGAGTTAAGAAATAGCATCGTAGAAGCACGTTACACAGATGCTTTAGCTCTGGTGGATGAGTTAGAGGAAATGAGTAAAAAGGCAATTATTAGAAATATTGAATCCTTTTTAGTGAGGTTGCTAATTCATTTAATTAAAAATCAAGTTGAACTGCGTTTAACTAATTCTTGGGTGGCTTCAATTTCTGATTCTCTCCTCCAAATAAAAAAGCTCAATCTGAAAGATAATAAAAACTCTTATTATATTAAACAGGATGAATGGGAAAGTTATTTAAATAAAGCTTATGCAGCAGCTATTCGTCCAGCTAATGTAGAAGTTCGGGGAGGAAGTTTAACTCCTACTCAACTTAAAGAAATGGTAAATAAAAGGGAATTAATGATAAGAACTAAAGATTTATTGCTGTTAACCTATAATTTTGAAGAAGAAGAGTTACCTGATATAATTGATACTCATCTAGCTCAATATCCTGGAGGCAAAGATTGGCTAGAAGGCAGAAGATTATGAAAAATTTTGATGTGGTAATTGTGGGTGCAGGGCCTGCTGGTGGTCATGGTGCTAGGTTATTAGCAAAATTGGGTTATCAAGTGTTATTGGTAGAGCAACATGAGAATTTTTCCCAAAACATCTTTTCTAGTGCCGCAACTCCCCGAGAAACTTTGACAAGATTTGATTTACCTGTGGAAGTTGTGGCTAGTTTCTGGCAGAAAGTTAGGGTAATTACTACTAATGTAAATCGCAGTTGGGAGTCTGAGCAAAGTTTAGGGGCAGTTTTTGATTTTGCAAAACTTAGAGCATTTTTAGCAGAGGAAGTTGAGATAAATGGGGGGGAAGTTTGGCTGGGTTGTCGTTATGTTCAACACCAACAAAAGCAGGGAAAAACTTTAGTTTTGCTCAAAAAACGGGGGGGAGAAACAATTATTGTTGCTACTAAAATCCTTGTAGATGCAACGGGCTACGCGAGAAAGGTTATTTATGAGCATAAACAAGCTAAACCTGATTTTTTAAAGGGAACGGGAATTGAGTATTTAATTGAAGTTGAAACGGAAAAGTATCAAAAATATGCCGACTCCCTCACATTTTTTCTGGGTTATAAATGGATGCCAGCAGGATACTCATGGATTTTTCCTATGGGAAACAACCGCTTGAAAGTGGGAGCAGCAATTATTAATGAAGAGCATAAAATAGTTAAGGAAATTAAGCCTTTAAAGTATTATATTAATTTGGTTTTAAAAGAATACATAAAGCAATATAAAATAATTGATGTTCATGGGTCGATTTTACAATATTCAATGGGTTTAAAAGATATTTACTATCGAGATAATATTGTTGCTATAGGAGATGCGGTTTCAACAGTAAATTTTTTGGGGGGAGAAGGGATAAGACACGGAATGGAAGGAGCAGAAATTGCAGTAAAATATTTGGCAGGTTATTTGAAAAACCAGTTAGCTGATTTTTCAGAGTATCAAAAGGAAATGCAGCAGCGTTTTGCGCTCAAGTGGAATTTGTCAGAGCAAATAAGTCGGCGAGTTTATCTAGAATATAGTGATGGGAAAATAGATAAAGGTGTGGCTTATTTAACTCATTTGACCACAGAAGAGATGATGGAGGTATTATTTAATTATAAATTTGACCAAGTACCCAGAGGAATAGGCAAATATTTGTTACAGAAAATCCGCTCTTGGTTGCAAGGAGTTTGGCGTTGCGTTTTTTGAGTCATGAATTATATTTTTACAAAAACTACTAACCAAACTAAAACCCTCTCCCCTCTCCTCACTCCCTACTTTAAGGTTTCATGCTTCAATTCAGCAACGGGGTGTAGGGGGCGGGTTTAGTGGCAACTTATGGTGCAAAAACGAAATTTTTCTCTCAAAACCAGCCCCTTTGCACCAAGTCATCACTGAGAAAAAGCTAAAATGAATGTAAAAAGGAGGAAAAAATATGACAAAAGAATCTCAGATATATCCAGTAGTTTGGGATGGAGATAAAGTCGTATTAATTGACCAAACAAAATTACCAAATCAATACGAAGTAGTAGAAATTAGTCGCAGTGCAGACATGGCAGAAGCGATTCAAACTATGATAGTAAGAGGAGCGCCAGCTATTGGTGTAGCCGCAGCTTATGGGATGTATTTAGGTGCAAGGGAAATTAAAACCTCTGAGAGAGAAGAATTTTTAAGCAAATTGGAAAAAGTAGCCCAAACTTTGCGCAATACAAGACCTACAGCGGTTAATTTATTTTGGGCGATCGCCCGCATGGTCAAAACTGCCTACGAAAACATTGGGACGGTAGAAGAAATTACAGCAATTCTTCTTGAAACCGCCAAACAAATACAATTAGAAGACTTGGAAACCTGTCAAAAAATTGGGGATAATGGCTTAGAAGTATTACCAACATCTCCAACTAAATTAACTATTCTCACCCACTGCAATACAGGAGCCTTGGCCACCGCAGGTTACGGAACAGCTTTAGGAGTAATTCGTTCTGCCTGGCGGGAAGAGCGACTAATCAGGGTGTATGCAGATGAGACTCGCCCAAGATTACAAGGGGCAAAATTAACCGCCTGGGAATGTGTGCAAGACGGTATCCCAGTGACAGTAATAACTGACAGTATGGCAGCTCATTGTATGCAGCAGGGAATGATAGATGCAGTAATTGTAGGCGCAGATCGCATTGCAGCCAATGGAGATACAGCTAATAAAATTGGCACTTATGCTCTGGCAGTAGTAGCAAAATATCACAATGTGCCCTTTTTTGTGGCAGCACCTCTATCAACGGTTGATTTTGAGTTAGCTAATGGGAGTAAAATTCCCATTGAAGAGCGGCATCCTTCAGAAATCTATCAGATAGGAAATACGGTTTTATCTCCCACTGGGGTAGAGTTTTATAACCCCGCTTTTGATGTTACCCCTGGGGAGTTAATTAGTGCAATTATTACTGAGCGAGGAGCGGTGAAACCGAGTGAGTTGATGGGGTATTGTGAGAGTAGGGAAATAGAGAAATAAATGAGGATAAAATTCCTGTCAGTAAAAATGATTTCCAAGTTCTTTTATTTGCCTAAAAAACAAGCATTGAGCTATAATTTAAAATTATAAACACGCCTAAGTTAACTAAAAATGACTCACAATTTTACAGCAATTATTTATTGGGAAGAAGATGTTTATGTAGCTGAATGTCCAGAAATTGGCACAGCCAGTCAGGGAAATACCATTGAAGAAGCACTTGCAAATTTAAAAGAAGCAACAGAACTTTATTTAGAAGAATTTCCTTTACCAAAAACCTCTCCTCGTTTATTTACAACTTTCGAGGTGTTAAGTGCCTAAATTACCAAGAGTTAGTAGTGTTGATACGGTTCGAGCTTTGGAAAGATTGGGTTTTGTGCAAGTGCGACAAAAAGGTAGTCATCTAATTCTCAAAAAACAATTATCATCTGAAGAAGCTCAAATAAGAGGAAAAACAGAATTGGGTTGTGTTGTACCAATGCCAAGAAAAACCTTAGCAACGGGAACACTTAAAAACATATTAAATCAAGATGAAGTTTCCGTAGAATATTTTTTAAACAGTCTCTAACTTTATATTATCTTTTCAACCTCAATTTTTGCCTTTTATAATTCTTGTTTATGTAGAATCAAACAAAATGGGTTTAATTCGTTTCAGAACTTCTAGGAGGAGAAAGGTTGGACATTTACTGATAAAACTCGCATTTCTAGCACGATAATCTAAAGACCTTAATTGATCTGTCATAATTACTCCTGTAACAAATTCATTATCAGGAATAGCAACATAAAAAGGATTTTTTCTGGTCGTATTACTAATAGGACAGACAAAAATAAAACCCATTTTCAGATTAAATTGATCTTTACTCAATACAAGTGCGGGGCGAGTTCCCATTTGTTCATGCCCAGCTTGAGGGTTAAATGTTAAACGAATAAAATCTCCTCTTTGAGGAATATAGTCTTTCAAATTTCTTCTCCTTGAGGACTTCCCCAGTCAATTTCTTGGCTTATTTCTATTTCTTCTGCTAATAATTCATCTAAGCTATAGTCAGAATTTTTAACGGTTTCAAGGATTAATTTACCTTCTTCTACATGACAAATTAAAATATCATTTGCCTTGAGTTTTAAAGATTCGGCGATTGCAGGAGGAATCTCTACATTGAGAAAATTGCCTAATGATTTAATTTGAGTTTTACTTTCCATTATTTTATTGAAGATCGAGTATAATTATTTCAGACATTCCCACTCATCTTATCCCACAATAGGATTAACAATGTCACCTAATGTTTGACCTTTACTGGCGATAAAGTCAGGAGGGATAGGTGTCTGGGGCGGTGATTCTTCGAGAATCGTTACTCTAAAAAATGCTGAAGTAATCAGCGGTGTATCGTTCAGATGGCTTCATAGCTTTTCAACATGGTTATCTACTAAATAATTATTTGATATTGCCTCTTTTTGATTTTAACCTAAGATCATCTGTTCAACTTCAATTTTTGCCTCTTCTTAGCCATGTTGCCAAATAAATCCTACTCCATTCTTTCAAGTTTATTAGTTTTGCTGCTAACTTCCTGTAGCGGTAACGAAATTTTAGAAGGGAGCCTTGCCCCAGACCCGCAATTACAACAGGATTCACAGGTAGTGCCTACACCAGAGCCAACAACTCCCCCAAAGGAGACACAAACTCAATTACCAGATGACTTTCCCCCAGATATTCCTATTTATCCTGGGGCAAAATTACTGGAAACACAACCAGGAAAGACTCGTTGGCAGTCTTCAGATCCCAGTAATGCGATCGAAAACTATTATCAAAAAGAGTTGGAAAATAATAACTGGCAGTTGTCTAGTCAAGAGAATAACACTTTAGTAGCAAGTCGGGATGATTTAGAAGTAACGGTGTCAATTGTTTCTGTGTCTCCCACCACAGAATTTGCGATCGCCTACTCTACCACCACTCCCCTGGGGGAAACTAACCCCACACCAACCACCCCTGAAACATTTTCCGACTTAGAGGAAGCACCAGAGCAATTGCGTAAATATATAGAAAACTTAGGAGCTTTAGGAGTTGTAACTGGGGAAGAGGGAAAGTTTCAACCCCAGGAAATTATTACAAGAAGAGAATATGCCCGTTGGTTGGTAAATGCAAATAATCGGATGTATGCTAATGAACCAGGGAAACAAATCCGTTTAGCTGCAAATACTGCTGAACCTGCTTATACTGATGTTAGTCAAACTGACCCTGACTTTGCAGTAATTCAAGGATTAGCAGAAGCTGGGTTAATTCCTTCGAGACTGAGTGGAGATAGTACCGCGTTAAATTTTCGCCCCGTAGCTACTTTGACAAGAGAAGACTTGATTTTCTGGAAAGTACCCTTAGATATTCGTAAAGCATTACCCACAGCTACCATTGAGTCAATCAAAGAAACCTGGGGATTTCAAGATGCAGCAGAAATAAGTCCATTAGCAATGCGTAGTCTTTATGCTGACTTCCAAAATGGGGAATTAGCCAATGTGCGGCGCGTATTTGGTTATACAACCCTTTTTCAACCCAAAAAACCCGTAACTCGTGCCGAGGCAGCCGCTGCCCTATGGTATTTTGGTTATCAAGGAGATGGTAGATCTGCTGAAGAGGTTTTACAAACAGTAGTCAAAAATCCCTAAAACCTAACCCAGTAGGGGGCGGGTTTTGAAGCATTACCCGCCCCTACATAATTATTTTATAAATACCTTTTAAGAAAACTGACACTACTTGCAGTTAGAATCTACCATGTACTTTGACTTGGGATAACATGAAAAAATCAATTATCGCCACAGTATTTGCCCTCATCTCTTCCTTGCTTCCCCTCCAAGCAAAAGCAGCCAGCTTTAGCGAGATTTATGTATTTGGGGATAGCCTCTCCGATACGGGGAATTTTTTTGAAGCTACAGGACAACCTCCCAGTCCACCTTACTTTAAAGGTCGTTTATCCAATGGCCCAGTATGGACAGAATATCTAGCCACAGAAATAGGATTAACCCCCAATCCCAACAATAACTTTGCTTTTTTTGGTGCTACCACAGGAAACACCAACGTTCAAGTTCCAGGTTTACCAGGACTACAACAGCAAATCAATGGTTTTACCCAGGCTACTCGGGTTGCCGATCCTGAAGCACTTTATATTGTCTGGGCAGGTTCCAACGATTATACCTTGGGGAACATTACCGATCCCAGCATACCTGTAAATAATATCTTGACAGCAGTAAATTCCCTCGCCGATGTCGGGGCGAAAAATATCATGGTAGTTAATCTCGGGGATTTGGGAGAGACACCAGCTACGAATCAAGACCCTGTAGTTTCCACATTTTTAAACCAGTTAACCGCAGGTCATAACTCCCTGTTAGCGCAATCATTAAATCAGAGCAAAAATCCAGAACTCAACCTCATTCCCCTAGATGTTAATTCCTTTTTTAAGGCGGCACTCAACAACCCAGAAAGTTTTGGTCTTACCAATGTTACTGATGCTTGTTTGGACTTAGAAACTGGGAGGATTTGTAATAATCCAGATGAATATTTATTCTGGGACAGTGTACATCCCACCACTTTTGCTCATGAAGGAATTGCTCAATTAGCTGCTCAAGAATTAGATTCTCGCACAACTCAAGTTCGAGAACCTGTCGCTACTTTTGCGCTCTTAACTTTTGGGATTTTAGGCGTAGCCACTCTGAAAAAAGGAGGTTAAACTAAGCCCGTGCTTTTTTTAGGGGTTGAAAGCAACAATCAACCCCTTTTTAGGAAATGGGGATTATTTTTTGGCAATAATCCAAACAGCGTGAACTATTCCTGGGATATAACCCAACAAAGTAAGGAGAATATTAATCCAAAAATCCTTACCAATCCCCACCTGTAAAAACACGCCCAGTGGGGGCAAAAAAATAGCAATCAAAATGCGCACTAAATCTCCCATGATTTTTTTCTCTCCAATTGTTTTTTAATTTGAATTATTACTCCGATTTAGAACGAGGAGCAGTGAGTGCATCCCAAGCAGCTTTAGCCGCATCACTCAGGCGATCGCCAAAACTTTTCACTTCTTTCAATAACCCATCCCAATCTTTCTCCACTTCACTCTGGATTTGTTTAATAGATGTTTCTACTTGCTCTGGGCTAAAATTCAGCTTTTCAATTTCTATGCGAGCCTTTCGTACACCCTCAAGATATTTCTCACGGGTAAATTCACCTGCTTTTTGCGTTTCTGACTGTGCTTTTCGTTTAATCGCTTCAATCAAAGCCATTGTTTCTTGTGGTACATTATCAGTCTTTTCTTTTACCACTATCTCTTCACTTTCAACTTCAACAATGGCGCTTTCTTCGGGAACATTTGCTTCATTACTCATTTTAGGATCTCCTTTTATTATTCATCTTTGGGGAGCTTTAACGGATTCACTAACTGATAATTGTTCATTGATAAAAGACTCAAGCATTACTGCCTGAGTCTTTTTTTCTGTGCTATTTCCTCCTCATATTTAATCTCGATCAATCGTTATATCGTTATTGCGAGAATAGTTATTGCGCCGACCACCGCCAGAAGGACGACGGTTTTCGCGATTATCTTCTCGCGGTTTTGCTTTATTAACTTTCATCTCCCGTCCCATCCACTGAGCGCCATCGAGAGTTTCAATGGCTTTTTCTTCTTCAGCTTCGCTGGACATTTCGACAAAACCAAAACCTCGTATCCGTCCAGATTCACGGTCAGTTGGCAGAAAAACGCGCTTAACTGTGCCATAATCTGCAAATACAGTTGATAGGTCACTTTCTGTGACATCGTAGGATAAATTACCCACATAAATTGACATAGTTTGTCTCCAAAATCAGAAATTTACTGAGGTTGAGACTTCGGAAACAAGCCAGCCAATACTGCCAGGATTGCATATGAACAAACATTTGAACCAAACTTTGCTACCGAACCAAATCTCTTCCAATAATAGGGTAACACAGTTTTAAATCAGTGAACAGTTATTCCATTAAGTAATCAAACTGTAATTTTAAGCCTTGCAAGTAAGTAACTGATAACTGATAATTGATCCAGGAAACAGCATAAAATGGTTGTGACAACTATTCCCATCATATCCATGAAATCCTAAAAAAGAAGAAGGTTCACCTTGGAAAATCTTAATCCGATCCAAACAAGTTCACGGAGCGAGCTGCGGCAATTAGTTCGCACTCAGTTACAAATACTGCTCGAGCAGGGAAACCTCGAAGGCGTAAAAGCGCTGTTAGTCCCAGTGCAGCCAGTGGATATTGCTGAGGCGATTGAAGGTTTACCAGAGTCACAGCAGGTAATCGCCTTTCGCTTGCTCAACAAGGCAGAGGCTATTGATGTCTATGAGCATCTAGATTCCTCTGTACAACAAGCCCTGATTCAAAAGTTTAAACATCAGGAGGTACTAGATATTGTCGATAAAATGTCCCCTGATGACCGAGCGCGGTTGTTTGATGAGTTACCTGCTAAAGTTGTCACTCGTTTGCTCGGACAATTGAGTCCCAAAGAAAGGGAGACTACTGCCCTACTTTTAGGCTATGAGGAATCTACAGCAGGGCGAATTATGACCCCTGAATATATTTCTCTCAAGGAAAACTTAACTGTCACGGAAACTCTCGATCGCCTGCGCCGTTTGGCTAATGCTTCTGAGGTTATTTATTATCTCTATGTCACTGATGCTCAAAGGCATCTCACTGGCATTGTTTCTCTGCGAGATTTGGTGGTTTCTTCCCCCAATAAAATCCTCGATGAAATTATGACTCGTGATTTCATTTGTGTTCATACAGATACTGATCAAGAGGAAGTGGGAAGACTAATTCAACGTTATGATTTACTAGCACTTCCCGTTGTTGATCGAGAACAGCGTTTAGTGGGCATTGTCACTATCGATGATGTTTTGGATATTTTAGAGCAGGAAGCAACGGAAGATATTTATGCTTTGGGAGGGTTACAAGCAGATAGAGATAATTATTTTCAAACAAACCTAGTTACCGTTGCTCGCAGACGGGTTGTCTGGCTCTTGGTCTTATTATTAACTAATACGGTCACAGCTACTATTATTAGTTCTCAAGAAGATCTCTTACAACAAATGGCAATTTTGGCGGCTTTTATTCCTTTGCTCACTGGTACAGGGGGGAATGTGGGCGCTCAGTCTTCCACCGTAGTGATTCGGGGTTTAAATACTGAAGAACTAAAGGATTTAGGCACAGGAAAAGTGATTTTCCGCGAAGCAGTAGCAGGAATTATGCTGGGCACAATTTTGGCAATTATGGTGACAATTTGGGCTTACTGGTTACAAGGTAATTTTTCTGTTGCCCTGTCTGTAGGTATTAGTTTAATTGCGATCGCTTTTTTGGCATCTGTGGCAGGGAGCTCCCTCCCTTTCCTTTTCTGCTCTTTTGGCCTAGATCCTGCCCTCATGTCAGCTCCTTTTATTACTACCGCTGTTGATGTTTTAGGGGTTCTCATCTATTTTCAGATTGCCAGAACTATTTTAGGTTTATAGCTCATTTTTCCTGAAATTTGGCTGATTTTCCTAATAAATTGGGTATTCCCTCACAACCACCAGGAATTGTGGCTCTGGTTTTTTCCCCACCCCAGCAACAACAGTAATAACGCTGTTCTTCGCTGAGATTTTTCACCTCACTCAAGTCTGCTTTTTCTATGACTGCCCCCGTATGGGCTCCCGTTTCATAGTCTGGCTCAATGGTGCGACTGCGAGGACTGGCTGTTTCTAGTTTGCCATAAAAGAGACGGGCATTTTTCAAGTCTGCTCCTGCTAGGTTGGCTTCGTATAAAATAGTCCGACTTAAGTTAGCTTTCACTAGATCGCTGTGATTTAAGTTGGTGCGCACCATATTTGCTTCGCTTAAGTCTGCCCAGCGTAAATCTTGACCTGCCAGATCTGTTCCTGCTAACATCACTCCTAAACTAATTACCCGCACTCCATACACCCGATCTTCTGCATATCCTCCATTCCCATCAAACATTGGTCTGCCTAAGTGACTATCTCGCTGCAAAGGTGTTACCAAACGGGAGCGGGATAAAAACCGCAATATTTTTGCTTTCCCTGATGCATCCACGCTACTGAGAATTGATGCTGTGCGCCCTTCGGCGATCGCTCTTTCTTGTGGCCAGTCTTCTAGTAATCCTTCTTCATTCAGGGCTAAATCAGATACTCCCTGAAAGTAAGCATCAATGGTCTGTTGCTGGGTGATTTTGTTTTGCTGGGTGGTTAGCTCTTTGGAAATTACATATTGCGCCCACGCTACATAAACGGCGAGAACGGCAATGGAAATTTGTCCTAATGCGCCTACCCATTCTGCCCAAGATCCAAATTCATCGTATTTAAATTGGTTGAGCCAATTGCCGATGCTTCTGTAAAAACCCAAGTAGTTGAATAAACCTGCGCTCGCCAATACTAAACCAAAAAAACCCAAAAATAGCTTGCGCTCATCGGGGGTTAAGTAATGACTCACCCAATTTCTTGCCGATGGCAAAATCACCTGAAGGGAAAGCAAAAGAGCTACTAAAGAAGCGGAGAAACCCAACCACTCGAAGTGAAACCATAATCCTCCTACCATGAGGGCGATCGCCAGGGAAATCATCCAAGAGTAGGAAATCTCTTTACTTTTGCCGTAAATTTGTTTCTTCGGCGGTGGGATCTTGATTTCATAGTTATTTGCCTCATTAGCTAGCTCTGGCTTGATCCCATTGGGCACTTCTATTTGTCCATTTTCGTTTGGGGAATTTGACTCGGTGGAATTTGGCAAGCTCGTCATTTTAGTGGGACTTTCAATTACTTACTTGATTTTATCTGCTTTGACTGGGGTACACTAAACCTATGTAAACTTAGGTATGTGATTGATTGCCTAGATTTCAAAAGCCAGGTAATTCTAACTGACCACACTCATTTGCGTGATAGATTGGTGAATCTTTCGTAGCTTGATTACCACTCCCTTGATCCTGCTTAATCTTTCCCCCTACCCCAGGGGGAAACATATCCTCCTCAATAGCTAAAGCTTCACTACTAAACTTTGAATTTAGCCACTCATTGTCTATAGCTTCACTTACACTACTATCAATGGAGTGAAGATATGTCACGGTACGTTTTAATAACACTGTTTTGACTTCACGATATTTTGTATATCGCGTTATTTCTTGCTCTGTACCACGAGCAAGAATATTCTTAGCAGCATTATAATCACTTTGCAATACGTCCCCATTGTAACGGTAAAATCTATCACCCTTTCTGACTCCCAATAAAGTCCCCGTAAGGTGATCTATTTGCGACGTATATGCTGGGTTTACTGTTATTACGGTTGAACCAGTAGCCCTACATATCTCTTCGAGCGATTTCTGTAATTCACCCTTGACCCAACTATTTAACTGTCTGTTGATGCGCTTATTTTGGGTTTTATTTCTTATAGGTGATGTTAAGTCTTCAGCATAAATTAAGGTAGGAGTTTTTAAGACAGTCTTTAACTCTTGCCTAATATAAGATTTAATTTCTTGTTTGTCTTTATTAAGCTTTTTATTCTTTCTTTTTCTCCCTAAATTCTGCTCAATAATATTCTGTCTTTTTTGCTCATTTTTATGAAGTTTACCATTAGCAAATAAACGATTTCTGTTTTTGTTCTCCCTGTTAATTCTCTCAGTTTTTTGAGTTAATTTAGTCCCCAATTCTTTAGCAATTACCTTATTCTCAGAGCTAAAAAAAACCTCAGTATAACCTTTATCTAACCCTATTACTCTCTCAATTTTTTTAGGTTTTGAAGATACTTTTCTTTTCAAGGCTGTATGAATTTCATATTTACCATTATTTTGTATTACCCTAATTTGACCAGTAGGTAATTTATTGGTTTTTACAACCAAAGTAATGCGCTTACCTTTTTCAATTCCCTGTACTTGAATTTTTACCTTGTAGCGACTAATCCTAATACATTTATAGGCTTGCTTGTGATAAACTATTTGGTTTCTTAAGTAAGTATGTCCTTTTAAATATTGTTTTCTAAATTTTCTGTGTAACCAATTGTCTTTAGTAGGTTCTGAAGATAATAAATTGATTAATCTTTTTCTTTCGTTAGCATCATTTGTTTTCTGGTAAATATCTTTAATTAAAAAACTAATAGCAGCATCTTGTTGCGCTGAAATAGCTTTAAAACAATCGACACTGCTATATTCAAATATTTTTGATGGTATTCCTAATTGTTCAGGTGTTAATTTTTCTCTAATAATTTTATCTGTGAATTTCCAGTTTTTCCCCCAACCTTTAAGAGAACCCAGCCTATTATATACTTCGGAACGAACAATGCCACATTTATTCATAATATAATCCAATTGCTCATAGTCTGAACAATCTACTATTGGCATTATTTGAGTTAATATGTATGTATGATGGGCTGCCAGGGGCATATATTTTTAAAACCTATTTTTTATCTATGCCAACATTATAACAACATTTAACCTTTTACGTCAAGGGGGTGGGTTGATATTTTTTTTTGTTGTTGCAGCTAGCTCCTCAATTAATTTCTGACTCGATGACTACGGTCTATGACCGTATAATCTGGCTGCAAAAACTTGCATAATCTCTCTTTACATTCTGCACCAGTTCTTCCGCGATATTTCAGCTTTTTTGTTAATGATGATAATTTCTATATCAATATGCTTACATCAAGAAAAAATCAGTTTACTGCCAAATCTCTTTGTCAGTAATAATTAGCTGTCAAACCGATAACTAGCCTGTATTGTTGTACCTACAAAAAGACAGAGTTGTCAAGGTTCTGCATTCAAGGGAATGGTTCAGTTTCAAGCATTCAAGGGAATGGTTCAGTTTCAAGCTGGACTTACGTTTTAGAGTTTATCCCCTTCTACTTTTGCCCAAAGGAATCGCAGGTTAAACTAAGAGCTATTATACCTAAGTTTACCTAGATTTTTACTAAACTATTGAACCGCATTCGGGGTTAATTTTAGACTACCCCTCTTGAGGGGTAGTCTGTACCTCACTTATAATTTATTCCCCTATTTGGCTCTTATTTATTTTTGTTAATGTTTCAGTGTTTTTACATATGACTTTTACTTATTTCCATCTTTTTTAAATATTTGTACTGTTGATATTTTCTTTGATTTTCGGGTAGAATAAAATTATTAGGGGGAAAAAAAAATTAAACCTGCTCACTGATTTAGATTTTTTCTCCAAACTCACTTAGTAATTTTTATAAATATAAAGTAACCCGAAAAAAAATGAAACCAGTAAAGTTGCTTAACATAGAGATAGACAACTTAAGCATGAAGGAGTTATTAGAGAAACTAACTCATGCTGGAGGCTTTGTGGTGACACCTAATATAGATCACTTAGTTAAATTGCAGAACGATCTTGAATTACTTAAAGCTTATAAGATCGCAGAATATCGAGTTTGCGATAGTAAAATTCTCCAATATATTTCAAAAATCTTAGGTAATCCAATCACAGAAAAGATTTCTGGGTCTGATTTATTCCCTGCTTTTTACCAATATAACAAAAACAACGAAAAAGTTAAAATATTTTTATTGGGAGCTGAAGCAGGAGTAGCCGAAAAAGCTAAAATTAAAATTAATCAGCAAGTAGAAAGGGAAATAGTAGTAGATACTTATTCCCCTGATTTTGGCTTTGAAAAAGATGAGTTAGAATGTGAGAAAATTCTTGATAAAATTAACAAATCTGGGGCTACAGTTTTGGCAGTTGGGTTGGGCGCTCCTAAACAAGAAAAGTGGATTGCTAAGTATAAAAACCAGTTAGTTAATGTTAAGGTATTTTTGGGAATTGGTGCAACTATAGATTTTGAAGCTGGTTGTGTTCGGCGATCGCCTAAATGGATGAGTCAAGTAGGTTTAGAATGGTTATTCCGACTTGCCTCAGAACCTCAACGTCTTTGGCGGCGCTACTTAGTAGAAAGTCTCCCTTTTTTTGGTTATGTGATACAGCAAAAGCTCAACCACTATCAATTTTCTTGGCTCTTAGAATTACAGTCTTTACCTCTGGGGTTACGTCTGAAAAAAGCGGGTTTAATTTCAGCAGAACAACTGCAAGCAGCTCTGGAAATCAAGGAACAACAACGTCACCGTCTCTTGGGAGAAATTATAGTTGAAAAGGGCTGGGTATCACCAGAGGTAATTGATTTCTTTGCCAAAGAATTAGATGATTTAATTGAAAGTCAACAAGCTCTCCGCTTAGGAGAATATCTCGGAAAAGCTAACATCTTAACAACCAAACAAATATCTTCTATTTTAAATGAGCAGTCTCTAACAGGTAAAAGGTTTGGAGAAATAGCTGTGAAAAAAGGATGGGTGAAGCCAGAAACTATTGATTGGTTTTTATGCTTACAACAGGTGGGAAAATACCAACCTCAATCCACTTCTATAGTTTTTAATTCAAATAAAAAAAATAAAAATCCTGTTCCCCAATCATATAAAACTGCTTTGATAACTGGACTGATTATGTTGTTGACAGCGAATAATTATCTCTCTCATTAGTTTTTATTGTTAATCGTTCATGGAAGACCATCAACCATCAACTATCAACCATCAACTATCAACTATCAACCATCAACCATCAACAACAAACACCAATTTTCTGAATGAGAGCAGTAAAATATCCATGATCAATTAAGTTAGTATTCAACACAACCATACCTCCCATTAAATCCGTAGCATTAGCCACAGGTAAATGTCCTATGCGGGCTGTCCGTTGAAAGTTTAACTGAGAATGAGTTAACCATTTTTCCCCCACCAGCCAACCTACTTGTTTGCAAAATTCTAGCCATA
The DNA here is from genome assembly GCA_016903655.1 of Gomphosphaeria aponina SAG 52.96 = DSM 107014. GTDB lineage: Bacteria > Cyanobacteriota > Cyanobacteriia > Cyanobacteriales > Gomphosphaeriaceae > Gomphosphaeria > Gomphosphaeria aponina. The sequence continues at coordinate 4,753 of JADQBC010000010.1, read as the reverse complement.
TTTGTTTATGATATTTTTCAGTACCGCCTAAACTTTGATAAATCTGTTTTTGCATAGTAAAACCAAAGCGTCCACCACTGTATTCTCCCCAGAGTTGGTCAAGGATTTTTAAGTCAGTGCAGGGGAATTTTTCTAGATCTTCTGGTCGCAACCATCCTTGAGGATCGCGACGAGCAACTCGCAACATTAATTTATAAGTTTCTCGATCTGCTTCAAGATATTTTTGACCGTGTAATAAATCTCTTAATTTTGTATAGTCAGCACTAACATCACTAGGAATAGAAACCGCAGTCACAGCAGGTATGACAAAGGTGGTTGGCTCTGCTACAGGGAGTTGATTTCTCTTTTCATTTATTTTTGTCGGTTGCTCTTCGGGAGAAAAAGGGGTTTTTGTGGTAGAGAAAGTGCTTCTATATTTCCGAAGCCCAGTTTTGCTCATGGGTGCAGGTGGTGGAGGTGGTTGGGGAGGACGATTTAATTTAATTGGTTGGGGTGCGAGTGCAGTTAAAACTTCAGCCGCCGTGTGAAAGCGATCGCTTACTCGATACTGCACTAATTTATCTAACACATTACCTAAATTCTCGCTTGTTGAAGTTTTATGTCGCCATTTCCACTCCATCTTGAGCGGATCAAATAACTCATCAGATCCATCTGATTTGCGAAATGCTCCTGTTAATAAGCGAATACAAGTTGCCCCTAAACCATAGAGATCGCTTGCGGGAAATGCCATTCCTTGGAGTTGTTCTGGTGCCGCATAGGCAGCAGTCCCTACAATAGTTCCTTGTGAATTTAGTGCAGTATCTGTTAATTCTTTGGCTACTCCAAAATCAATTAAGACTAAATCCCCTTGTTCATTTCTAATAATATTAGCTGGTTTTATATCCCGATGAATTATATTTTTTTTGTGAATAAATTCCAGCACTGGTAATAAATCATTGAGGATTTTTATCACCTTTTCTTCAGTAAATAATCCTTCTTTGTCCAACTCTCTTAGTAAATCTTGACCATTAATAAATTCTTGTACCAAATATAGTCTTCCTTCTTGTTCCTTAAAAGCTAACAGGTCGGGAATTTGAGGATGTTCCCCTAACTCGTCTAGGCGAATTGCTTCCTGTTTAAATAATTTAATTAATTTATCTCTTTGTCTCCCAGCTTGTTTTAAATCTATAAATTGTTTAATGACGCAGCGACTGTTTAACCGATGTTGATCTACTGCTAAAAAAGTGCGCCCCATTCCCCCTGCACCGATACAATGTACTGCTCGATAGCGATCCCATAACAGTATTTTTGACCCGCACCGCTCACAAAGTTTTGTCCCCAAGGGATTTTTATGCAGACATTCAGGATTCAAACAGTGACTCATGGTTGATGGTTGATGGTTAATGGTTAATGGTTAATTGTTGATGGTTGACTATCAACTATTTTTTCCCAATTCTGAGAAAAATTTCTTGATTTTGTTCTAGACGAATCCAACCTTCTAAATTCTCCTGAGAAAATGAGCGCATATCATTTTGACCTGCGTAAATCTCTCTCAGTCCCTCTTTAATATATTCGGGAGTATTTCCTCCTAATAAATCATTTAAGCTTTGTTCCATAACTTCTAATGCTACTGATGGAGAAAAATAAATCTCTGTTTCACTCAGTTTTCCTGTCTTTTCATTTATTATATAGCGTATCTTTACTGAATTGGGTTCTGAATATTCATAACTCCAAGCCACAGTATCTGGATAATAGCCTTTATTCTTTGAATTTGGTTCTCCCAAAGCTTGCAATATTTCTTCCCCATTTGTCCCCAAAGGAAAGATGGGGAGCGGATTTTCTGGCTTGACTGGCGGTGGAATGGGAGTTGGTTCCTCTTCTGGAGTTGGTTCCTCTTCTGTTTCTAATGTTGTTTCTGGTTCTAGACTAGGTTCTGGAGTTGGTTCTACTTCTGGAGTTGGTTCTACTTCTGTCTGTGTTACTACAATAGGGTCAGATTCTTCCCTGGGTAAAAATAAACTAAACCCAAGGGCGAAAGCAAAAATACCCAATCCGCCTACGAATAACACAGGTAAAACTACTAACTTCAGCCAGTCATGTTCTTCTTCTCCCTGGGGAGGAGCAACCACCACTGTTTTACCAGTTGGGGGTTGAACAGGTTGTGGTGCGGGAGTCCCTCTTGGGTAGATTACGGGAGGAGTATTTGGGCAAAACTGTAAAGCAGAGAGCATTTCCTGGGCGTTGGTAAAGCGATCGCGAGGATGAAAACGAATGGCCTTATCAATAACTGTAGCTAATTGAGAATGCAGCCCAGGTGCAACCCGTCGCCAGAGAATTTCTCCTGTTTGCTCATTAGTTTCTAAGGCTTGAGGTATTACTCCTGTTAATAAAAATACTGCTGTTAAGCCCAAACTATACAAATCACTAGCATAAACTGGACGACCCGCTGCTTGTTCGGATGGCATATAGCCAGGAGTACCAATTGCTTGTGAAGGGGGGGCATTTCCTGGTTTAATCACCGTAGTTATTGCCTCTTTTACCGCCCCAAAATCAATTAATACTGGCAAACCATCTGCCACACGGAGAATAATATTATCAGGTTTCACATCCCGATGAACAATGCGGCGACTGTGGATATAATCCAATACTGGCAGAAGGTTAACCAAGATTCGTGTTACTTCTGCCTCTGACAGAGTTCCTGTTTGCGCCACCTTTTGTGTCAGTGTCTCCCCTTCGATCCATTCCTGAACTAAATAAAAGTTACCATTTTCTGCAAAATAGGCAGCAAGTTTAGGAATTTGCTCACTTCCTGCACCCAGTTCTTCTAAAATTGCCGCCTCTCGCTGAAAGCGCTCTTGTATCCATTGGGGTATTTCTGGCGCTTCTATGGCTGGTTTTAGCTGTTTAATCACGCACTTTTTCCCTGATGGTAAATGGGTATCTACTGCCAGAAAAGTCTCGCCAAAGCCACCTCTACCCAAGGTTTTTACTATACGGTAACGATTGTTTAACAATGGTTGCATCATCAATAGAAAAGGGAGAAATCTGCTTGTTAACCTCTCACTATATCATAGCTTGTTATTTTTTCATCTGCTTTCTAGAAGCTTCTTTGTATTTCAATAACCGAATTGGGTAATATTTATTGAAGGTCAAGTAAACCTTGTTCTTTTATTTTCGGATTAAAGCGGATGTCTTCTTGTAATTCTCTGCGTTTCAGACTTTCTTTTATTTCCGCTTCTACTTTTCTGGCTACTTGTTTTAGCAGTTTAATTTTTCCTAATTCATCACTGTTATTATATGTTGCTTGTTCCCCTTCTGTCATGGAAAGTTTGGCATCAATTGGTTGAGTCCATTTTGCCTCTTCTGTGCTATTTCCTGGAGGAATTGTCCCATTTTCTCTTATCCAGGAAGAGCGAATTTCTTCTAAAATTGTACGACTGGGATGGGTTATGGTTTGGTATTTTAGCCAATAACAATTTTCTGGTTGACGCACTAAATGTTGTTTCAGGCTGAGATAAATTTCCCGTGAATATCCCACAAATTGCAGCTCTTTTTCTTGATTAAAAACTGCATAAGCGCCGATTTTTCCTTGCAACTCTTCAGGTAGCTTTCCTTGTTCATTTAAGTAAGGAATCTCAGTTATATTCTTTAGTGATGTTATTTTCATTTGCATATTTTTAGGCTGGACGTTTTTAAATTCATGCAAGTTGCTAGTTATCATTTTTGGACAAGATTTTTTGGTTTAATTCCCCCTAACCTAGCAGGGCTGTTTTATATTATTTTTTACTTATTTTAATAAGACAAAAGGTCTGTTTTTTATTAGTCAGAGAAAAGGGGGTTTTAATTATTATGCAAAAGCATTCATTGCAGCCCAAAATCCCCAGGCATTGAAATTGGGAGCTACATAAAGAAAGTCCGCAGCGGAGGCTGACAAGGACTCACTATTAATTAGTGTAGTTTATCCATTTAAAAAGCACTTAAATTATCTCAAAATCAGTAGCAGTGAGAGCAGGTGCATTGGGGAAAAGAGCTATTCTAACTTTTTGTGTAGGACCTGAACCATCAACATCATATAATAATTTTCCATATCCTTTTGGACCGATAGAATTATTGTAAATGAAACGATCATTTAGATCTTGTGCAGCAATTCCCAGCGTAAAGGATTCTGACCCTAAGACACCTGGGGTTAGTCCACCACCAAAACCTTTAGCATCAATAATTATCTTGTCTTCTTGTGTTGTGAAGTCGCGGATAATATCTTGTTTTTCAGATGGGGAATATAAGATAAAATGATCTGCACCAGCGCCTCCAATTAATAAATCACCTCCTAGCCCGCCGTTTAATTGATCATTTTCACTACCACCAAAGAGTATGTCATTTCCTAGCCCGCCGTTTAATTGATCATTTTCACTACCACCAAAGAGTATGTCATTTTCACTACCACCGAATATTTGATCCCTTCCTCCTCTCCCAACTATTCTGTCACTCCCCTCAAAACCATTGATCAGGTTAGGCTGTTTATTTCCCGAGAGAGTATCATTTTCTAATGTTCCATCAATAGCATTCTGGGCTGCGAGAATATCTTGTCTGTATTTATCCAGTGTTAGTGTGATTCCATTTACCCAAAGTTCATGTGCTAATTTTTCACGACTAAACTTGAATAAACAAGTAGAATCTGTTGAAATACTGTCTATTAGCCGAGACCGCCTTGGATAACCAAGGAATTGAAAAAAATGTTAATTGCTCCGTTCAAATCTCTATCTAAACGATGATG
>JADQBC010000083.1 GCA_016903655.1 Gomphosphaeria aponina SAG 52.96 = DSM 107014 | reverse complement strand
TTGAAATTGTTTGGCGTTTTATCAAATATCAATGGTTAAAAGTTAGCGATTATGAAAATTGGGAAACTTTGGTTAAAGCTGTGGAAAATATACTGAAAGAATTTGGGGAAAAATATGTCATTAATTTTGCCTAGGTACTTACTTGGAACCCTAGACGATAAAATCGAACTAAACCAACCCATGAATGGCACCAATGAAGCGATCGCACAGGCAATATTCAAGTCTTGGTTTATTGATTTTGACCCAGTACGAGCGAAGATGGAAGGGAGACAACCCGAAGGGATGAGTCAAGAAGTAGTGTTTTTGCTTTCGCAAAAGATCTATTAAACCTATCGTAATTTATAATAGAGATATATTCAGACAGGGGGGTCTTTATTCATGTCTATATACGTTACTTTTTAAAAAAGCTATGAAATTTGAATGGGATGACAATAAAAATTTAAGCAATATAGAAAAACACGGAATTTCTTTTGAAGAAGCAAAGTCAATTTTTTTTGATTCAATTGCTATAGTTGATGAAGATAAACGTTTTAAATATGGTGAAACTCGATTTGTTATAATAGGTAAAATTTATTTAGACATAATTAACAGAAATATTATCGGAACTGTCATTTATACTAAGAGAGGAGATAAAACCCGTATTATTTCAGCTAGAAAAGCATCGAGAAAAGAGAGGAAATTGTATGAGTAAAGATTTTTCTAAAATGTCAAAGGAAGAAAGACAAAAAGCATTATTTGAAATGTCCGATGAGGATATTGATTTTTCTGATATTCCAGAACTTGATGAAACGTTTCTTGAAAATGCTAAGAGAGTTGAAAATACAATTGTTGTTAAGGATGATGTAATTAACTGGTTTAAGAATCACGCTAAAGGCAAGAATTATAAAGTATTGATTAATGATGTACTTGAAAACTATATAGAGCATCAAGTAGAAAGTTGAATGTTACCGATAGGTTTTCTGCTTGATTGTTTTGCCATATTCCTAAGCCTTAATTTCATACCGTACATTAGACCTTTTGCGAAATTACGAAAAACTGTCATCCTGAGCGAAGCTCAGGATGACAGTCGTAGTATTTAAACTTTCGCAAAAGGTCTATTATCAAGTATAACCTATTTTCTTGATTATGTAATACCAAATTTCTTAAAGAGTGAGAGAAATGGATGATGGGGTATGTAAATTTGCTCTTTTTCTAAATTCTAAATTCTACATTCTACATTTTTTCATATCTATCATTGTTTAATCAAATTGGTATTACCCACCGCCAACGGTTCCGCCCTTCAAAAGTTGAGAATGACAGACCACCTCCACAAAGAATTTAAAGGGGTTGGGGTATTATTTGTAAAAGAATGGCACTGATGCAAAATTTGAAAACTTGTATTAAGTGTTTTTGTAACTAATGTTAATTGTCTTTATTAATTTTGGTGGAAAAATTCTTAGAAAGAATTAACTCCTAACAATTCTATGGCATAATATTTCATGTAATACTCGCATTTTCATATTTATTGGCTCATTTGTTGACGTACAGCTTGAATTTCTTGTATAATATCAGCATCAGTAATTTCTTCTATGGGAGGTAGGCTATAAAGTTCTTCAATTAAAGCAGTTAAATCTGATTGTAATTCTACTTCAATGAGAGCTTTGGCTATTTGTTGGCGATCGCTTTTCGGTAATTGTTGAACTGCCATAATAAGCTGTTCTAAGGTGATTGGTAATGATATCATCTGTAAAGCTTGCAATAATTGGTATTCTTCTATTTTACTTGTTGAAAAAAGGCGTGCCTGCGCGAGCTGGGGTGTTGAATATGAGCAAAATCAATAACACAAGCCAGGTTTGGAGTATGTTTTTATCTGTATTTTTTTATATTATAAATAAAAAATAACTGCCATAGGTTGTGGTAAACATTCACTTAAGGTTATAATATCATATTATTTGACATTATCTGATGAAAAAATGAGCGATTAACTTTAGGGTTAAATGAGCAGTTTAAAGAGTCGGCGAAGTTAGAGGAAAAGATTAAGAAGAATTTAGAAGGGTTGGGTTATTATTTGTAAAAGAGCAGTATAATTTTATTTGGGAATAAAATTAATTTATTAACAGGAAAGCTAAAATTTGAGTAGGTAAAATCAACTTATTTATGGGAAATAAACATGAATATTGAACAAGAAATATTAGAAACAGTGGAGACAATGCCACCATCTCTCAAACAAGAACTTTTACACTATGCTAAATATTTAATCGCCAACTATGGGCAAGAAAATATTTTATCAGAGCAACAGTCTATTAAAAAAAGGCGATCGGGTATTTTAAAAGGGACTTTTGTTTTACCATTACCAGATGATTTTGATGAGCCTTTAGAAGATTTTAAGGAATATATGGAATGACTGATTATTTATTAGATACTCATGCCTTTTCAAAGATTGTGGTAATTTTTCAGGTAAGTTTGGAAAAGGAAATTAAGAAGAATTTAGAGAGGTTGGGGTATGGTATTAACTAATAGCTTTACTTCGTGGCAACAAATTTCAATAGGTGATTTATTAGAAGTAATAATTGATTATAGGGGGAAAACCCCACCTAAATCTTCTTATGGCATTCCAACTATCACAGCCGCCAATGTAAAAAATGGTCATATAGATTTAAGCAGAGTTTCTTATGTTTCTCAAGAAATTTACAATAAATGGATAACAAGAGGTCTGCCAAAACCAGGAGATGTAATTATTACCACAGAAGCCCCTGTCGGTGAAGTTGCCTTACTTCCCAGTGATCAAACTTATTTAATTACTCGTCGTGTAATGGCATTAAGAGGCAAAAAAGATATTTTAGATAACAAATTTCTTAAATACTCTCTATTATGTCCATCTAATTTAAATCGTTTGCTACAATCAACAAGAGGAACTACAGTTCCAAGAGTTTTAAAAACAAATATAACTACATTTAAAATAGCTATACCTCCTTTTTCTGAACAAAAAGCGATCGCCCACATACTTGGAACCCTAGACAATAAAATCGAACTAAATCAACGCATGAATCGCACATTAGAAGCGATCGCACAGGCAATATTCAAGTCTTGGTTTATTGATTTTGACCCAGTACGAGCGAAGATGGAAGGGAGACAACCCGAAGGGATGAGTAAAGAAGTAGCCGACCTTTTTCCTGATTCTTTTGTAGATTCTGAGTTGGGTATGATACCGAAGGGGTGGAGCATAACAAAACTTGAAGATTTAATTAACATCAAACATGGCTATGCTTTTAAAGGCGACTTTTTTAAAACAGACCCACCTGGTGATATTTTGTTAACACCAGGTAATTTTGCTATTGGTGGTGGCTTTAAAGATGATAAATTCAAATATTATTTTGGCATCGCGCCTAAAGAATTTATCTTATCGAAAGGTGATTTATTAGTGACAATGACTGATTTAAGTAAAGCTGCAGATACTCTAGGCTATCCTGCTTTATTACCCTCAGAGCGAGAAGGTCGCTATCTTCATAATCAAAGGCTTGGTAAAATTATTATCAAATCAAATACGCTTGTTGGTAAATTATTTTTATATTATTTGTTAAAAACAGATAATTATAGACATGAAATATTAGCAAGTGCTATAAATTCTACAGTCAAACATACTTCTCCTAAACAAATACTAGCTTTCCAGTTTCCTCTTTCTAACAATCAATTAGCTTTGAAATTTGAAACTTTCATCTCCCCTCTTTATCAAACATTTTGCTCCAATAACCAACAGAATTATATTATTGCTGCTATCCGAGACACCCTTCTACCAAAACTAATATCAGGAGAAATCAGAGTTAAAGAAGCAGAGAAAATATTAGAGGAGGTAGTTTAATCTGAGATTTATTTTAAGTCAACACGCACAGGAAGAACTAATAAAAAGAAAAATTTCTATTATTATTTTAGAATTGATTTTAGATCACCCTGAACAAATTATAGAAGAAGATGGACTAAAAGTTTATCAAGGAACATTTACCACTAACAATAATAAAACTTATTTGTTAAGAGCTTATGTCAATGATTTAGTAGAGCCTAATAAAATTGTTACAGTCTATTGTACTATTAAAATAAACAAATACAGGAGCTAAAACCATGGAAGCTAAATATGATAGGGAAGTTGATATTTTAAGGATTAATTGGAGTGAGGCAGAAATTGAAGAAAGCGACTCTGTAAGTCCTGGAGTAATTTTAGATTATGATTCCCAAGGTAATGTCATTGGAATTGAAGTTTTAAATGCCTCACAAAAAATTAAAAATTTAAATCCTAACAATCTAAAAATAAAAATTGAGCAATTATAACATGATTAAACTCTACCAAAGAATATATTTAAACCGCGATTTACCTCAACATAACCTAAAAAAAGGAGAAATAGCTACTGTTGTTGATATTGTTCCTCATCCAGCCCAAGGTGAGGATGGATATGTGCTAGAAGTATTTAATGCTATAAAAAAATCTATTAAAGTTATTATTGTTCCTCAATCTGCTATTAAACCCTTAAAAAAAGACCAGATTTTAACTATTCGTAATTTAGCCAATATTAAAAAATATTAAAATATGTCCTCTTTTACAGAATCAATCCTAGAACAAGCAACATTAGATATTCTCTCAGAATTAGGCTACACAACCTTAAACGCCAATGAAATCGCCCCAGACTCCCCCAATGAAGAGAGAACAACTTACTCAGATATAATCCTAACCGATCGCCTTCAATCAGCCTTAATCTCAATCAACCCAAACATCCCCTTTAATGCTATAGAAGAAGCTATTAGAAAAGTTAGCCGCACCCACTCCCCCAGTCTCATTGAAAATAATAAACAATTCCATAAATACCTAACAGAAGGAATAGATGTAGAATACTCAAGAGAAAATAGAATTAAATATGATAAAGTCTGGTTAATAGACTTTAATAACCCAGAAAATAATAACTTTTTAGCCCTAAACCAATTTACTGTAATTGAGAATAAACATAACCGCCGCCCTGATGTAGTTATCTTTATTAACGGCATACCCATAGCAGTAATTGAGTTAAAAAATCCAAGTAATGAAAACGCCACAATTAGAGGAGCATTTAATCAATTACAAACCTATAAAAAAGAAATTCCCTCCCTATTTCATTACAATCAAATACTCATAGCCTCAGATGGCATAGAGGCAAGATTTGGCACAATAACCGCAGACTGGGAACGCTTTATGCCTTGGCGTACTATTGACGGAGAAACAATAGCTCCCAAAGGTTCGGCAGAGCTTGAAATAATGATTAGAGGGATGTTTCAAGAAGAAATACTAATAGATATTCTACGTTATTTTATCGTCTTTGAAACAGACGGAGAAAGCATTATCAAAAAAATGGCAGGATATCATCAATATCATGCCGTAAATAAAGCCATAAAATGCTCAATTAAAGCTACCTCAGACCAAGGAGATAAAAAAGTAGGAGTTGTCTGGCACACTCAAGGAAGCGGAAAAAGTCTTACTATGGCTTTTTATGCAGCAAAAATAACCCAACAACCAGAACTCAATAACCCCACATTAATAGTTCTAACCGATAGAAACGACTTAGACGATCAATTATTCACCACCTTTTCTAATTGTATCGACCTTTTAAGACAAACTCCCCAACAAGCAGAAAGCAGACAACACCTCCAAGAATATCTCAAAGATAAACCAGCAGGAGGCATAATATTTACCACCATTCATAAATTCGCCCCCCCTACTGGAGAGGAAGAATACCCAGTACTTTCTGAGAGAAGAAATATTATTTTCATAACTGATGAAGCTCATAGAAGCCAGTATGGACTAAAAGCTAAAATGACTAAAAAAGACGATGAGGCTTACTTATCTTACGGTTATGCTAAATATGTACGAGATGGACTCCCTAATGCTTCATTTTTAGGTTTTACAGGTACTCCTATTGAACAGGAAGATAAAAGTACTCCTGCTTTATTTGGAGATTATATTGATATTTACGACATCCAAAGGGCAGTAGAAGACGATGCTACCAAGAAAATCTACTATGAAAGCAGACTAGCTAAAATCAATCTCAATGAATCACAGCGCCCTATAATTGATGCTGAATTTGAAGAAATTACAGAATCAGAAGAAGCTACTACCAAAGAGAAATTAAAGTCAAAATGGGCAAGATTAGAAGCTTTAGTTGGAGCTGAAAAACGAATAGAACAAATAGCCTCTGATATAGTTAATCACTTTGAAAACAGACTGGCAAGTATTGACGGAAAAGGAATGATTGTCTGTATGAGTCGCCGTATTTGCGTTGATTTATATAATCAAATCATTAAACTTCGCCCAGAATGGCATCATGAAGATGATAATCATGGTTTTATCAAAGTAGTAATGAGCGGCTCTGCTTCAGATGACCCAAACTTACAAATTCACACTCGTAATAAAAAGAGAAGAAAAAACTTAGCCACAGGATTTAAAAAACCAGAAGATGAACTAAAGCTAGTAATAGTTAGGGATATGTGGTTAACTGGCTTTGATGCTCCTTGTCTTCATACCATGTATGCTGACAAACCGATGAAAGGTCATAATCTCATGCAAGCGATCGCCCGTGTCAATCGAGTATTCAGAGACAAACCTGGGGGGCTAATCGTTGATTATATCGGGATAGTAGACCAACTTAAATCAGCTTTACAGCATTACACAGATGGAGATCAAGAAAATACTGGTATCCCCACCGCTGAAGCTCTAGCAGTTCTACAAGAAAAATATGAGATAGTTAAATCTATGTATCATAGACTTGACTATTCTATCTTTTTTACAGGTTCTCCTAGAGAACGACTGGCTATTATTCCTGCCTCAATGGATTATATTCTAGAACTAGAAGATGGCAAAAAACGCTACTTAAAAGCCGTAACAGAGCTTAGTAAAGCCTTTGCTATTTGTAGTAGTTTAGATGAGGCGAGCGCCATTCGTGACGAAGTTGGGTTTTTTCAAGCCATCAAGGTTGCCATAGTCAAACACACCATTACAGATAGAAAAGATGCAGTAGATCTAGATTTTGCTATCAAACAAATAGTTTCTAAAGCTGTAATCTCCGATAAAGTAATTGATATTTTTGAAGCTGCGGGAATAGATAAACCTGATATTTCCATATTATCTGACAAATTCCTAGAGGAAGTAAGAGGACTGCCTTATAAAAACCTAGCCCTAGAAACTCTCAGAAAACTTCTCAATGATGAAATAAAAATTAAATCTCGAAAAAATATTACTCAATCTCGTTCTTTCCTAGATCTGCTAGATGCCACTGTAAAAAAATATCAAAACAGAGCCATAGAAACAGCCCAAATTATTGATGAATCAATTAATCTTGCTAAAGAATTTAGGGAAGCTATGAAGCGAGGGGAGAATTTAGGATTGTCAGAAGATGAAATAGCTTTTTATGATGCCCTTGATACCAATGATAGTGCAGTTCAAATTCTAGGTGATGAGACTTTAAAAATGATAGCTCGTGATTTAGTAGAGGCTGTAAAAAGGAATATTTCAATTGATTGGAATATAAAAGAAAGCGCCAAAGCTAAAATCAAAGTAGTTGTAAAAAGGCTACTTAGAAAATATGGTTATCCCCCCGATAAACAAGAAAAAGCAACAGAAACAGTTTTAAAACAAGCAGAACATTTATGTGTGGATTGGGCGATATAAAGCAGTTTTCAATGATTTGTGGTCAAGGAAAAAATCGCTCAATTTACTGCTTTTACCCCAAAATCTTGTTATTAATTATAAGTTAGAGTCAAAAAATCAATGATGAAAAATGCTAAGAAACTCAAAATCCTAGGTTTTGTGACAATTTTTTCCCTCAGTTTAGCCTTGGTATTCATTTTAAAATTAAATTTCCATCAGCTCGAGGCAAAAGATGAACTAACTAATCAAGCACCACAGGCAAGTGTATCATTAGGAACTAACCTGAATGTAATAGCAGACTGGTCAACTGAAATGCCTTTTTTAGATGCTTTTAAATCTTCAAGACAATGGATCACTCAGTGTCAAAAGGGAGAAGTGGGGTGTAGTGGTTCTTGGGGAAGTCAAGAGTATGACAAATTAGATTTAGATGAAAATGGCTGGGTAAAATCTTTACCCAAACCAGAAGATCCCCCTGAATATACTCGTGTTAGTACTTTAATGTTTACTGGGATGGAAGGTAATTATCCAGGGGGAAAATATGTGGTGCTTTATGAGGGAGAAGGGACAATTAAGTATGATTTTGATGCGCAAAAAGATGAAACTGCTTCTCAACCTCAAAGAGATGTAATTAATGTGACTCCCTCTGGGAAAGGAATACAACTCATTATCACTGCAACTGATCCCAAGAAAAATGGGAATTATTTACGGAATATAAGAGTTGTTCAAGAACAGTATGAAACCACCTATCAAGCAGAAATATTTAACCCAGTATTTCTGGAAAAAATAAGTAAATATAGTGCCCTGCGTTTTATGGATTGGATGGGGACAAATAACTCAGAACAAGGGGAATGGTCAAAGCGACCGAAAATAGAACAAGCATCTTATGCTTACGGGGGTAAAGCGCCCAGAGAAATTATGGTGGCATTAGCTAATAGACTAAAAGCTGATCCTTGGTTTAATATGCCCCATAAAGCAACCGATGAATATCTAACTAATTTTGCTCAAACGGTGAAAGATAGTTTAGATCCAAGTTTAACTATTTATGTGGAATATTCTAATGAAGTTTGGAATCCTCAGTTTGAACAATTTCATTGGGTAAGAGATAATGGAGCTATTCCTGGGGGTAAAACTCCATATCAATCTTATGGTGTTAGAACTGCGCAAATGTGTGATATTTGGAAAGGTGTTTTTGGGACTCAAAGCAACCGAGTTAAATGTGTAATGGGAACTCAAACCTCTAACCCTTGGGTAGCAGATCAAGTTTTAAATTGTGATCAATGGCAAGCAGCTCCTTGTTATCAACATGGCATTGATGTTTTGGCAATAACTGGATATTTTAGTGGTATGTTAGGCAAACCAGAAAATGAAAAAACCTTAGAATCATGGCTGGATAGTGCTTATATAGATGAATTTGCCAAAGCTTTAACTCAATTGAAAAATGGTAGTGTATTCCAATTAAAAGATAATCGTGATGTACAAAGCTTAGTTCAACGTTTTAACGATTATTCAACCATGGCTAAAGAAAAAGGATTAAATTTAGTGGTTTATGAAGGTGGCAGTCATGTTGTGGGATTGGAAAATGTGGTCAATAATGAAAGAATTACACAATTTTTTACTGAGCTCCATAGAAGACCAGAATTTTATCATTTATACAGAGAAATGCTAGCAGCTTGGCAAGATCCAGAAGGAGTGCGTACTTTATTTATGCACTTTACCGACATCGGCAGTTCTAGTAAGTGGGGAAGTTGGGGAGCTTTGGAAAATGTTTATCAAGAAAGTTCTCCTCGCTATGATGCTTTAATGGATTTTATCGCCTCGCTCAACTCTAAAAAACCAGTTGAACAGTTGTCTATTCCTGATGAATGGTTAGATAATTAATCTGGATTAATTTTAAATTTGTTCATAGGTAACTGTCTCATAAAAACCGTCACCTTCTCTAGCACTGTAGGGTTTGAAAATATAAATTGAGCTATTTTCGACGACGGGGGCGATCGCGGTAATCATAATTTATCGACTGTTTTTTGAAGTTTTTTAACTATAGCAATCTTAAGTAGTGTACAGTGTATTATACTGCATAATTTTTTACAATACTAGAACAATTCCTAGCTAAAAACTTACCCATTCACCAACCGAAAATCTTCAGGACGATTGCAATTCCATAACATTGCTGCTTCTTCTTTGCCTACAGGTATTGCAGTAGTGGGAAGCTCACACAACCATTGCTGAAACGATCGCCCCCCCTGCGCGATAAAATTTTCTAAAGGAGAAATCACCTCCAGCCTGTAAAAACCACATAAAGGCTCCCATCTACCTTGATTTTGAGGTACTATAGCATAACTATTCTGTTCCACTTCACTAAGCTGGTTAATCCAATCTTGCAACTTCTCGGTTTGTAAGCGAGGTAAATCACAAGCAAGTAACCAAAGCCAATCTACACTTAGTCTAGTACTAATCATGATTAATCCCTGCAACAGAGCTACCAGTGGGCCCCCACCTGGGTTAGTCTCCAACAATAACTCATAGTTACCCTCGAGGAGCTGATGATAGCGCTCTGGCCAGGGACTGAGAATATATACTGAATTACAAAACACCGCCGCTGTTTGACAAACTCTTTGTAGCATTGGTTTCCCTTCCCAAGTCATTAAGGCTTTATCTTCCCCCATACGGGAGCTTTTCCCTCCAGCCAAAACTAAAGCTGCCATACTCGCATTTTTTTTCATATAAATTGTTCACAATAGCAATTTGTTCAAGAAAAGTTCTTCTAAGCTTGTACCCAAAATCTTTAGCTTTATTTCCCCAAAAAGCCTATTTTTCTCCCAAATAAATCCCCAAAGAACGGGCAGTTTGTACCATATATCCACTAGAATCTACGGGAGAAGGACAGATTTTTTCCTGATGACACCATTTAATCATTGGAATTACTTTATCTAAAGATTTACTCTCCACAGAGCCATTTTCCCAAACCACTAAACGGTTATAGCGCTCCTCTTCAATTAAATGTACTGCTTTGATGCCAAAAACTGTAGCTAACAGACGATCAAAAGAGGTGGGACTACCACACCTTTGCAAATGTCCTAACACATTACAGCGAGTATCTATCTCATCTAAGGAGCAAAAATCTCCATCTTCTTGATGGCAAAGTTTACTACTGTATTCTTTAATTAAAGCTGCTAAGGAGTCACCAATATAGTTTTCTTTCTCTCCTGCCAAATTTTTCACCCCTTCCGCAATAACCACCAGGGCAAATTTACGATTTTCCTGGCGCAATTGGGCAATTCGCAGACAAATATTCTCAATTACTTTTTCCTCGAGCTTGGGTGTTAATTCAGGAATTAAAATTACATCAGCCCCCCCAGCAATACCAGCATGAAGTGCTAAATGTCCTGCATCTCGCCCCATCACCTGTACTACCATAATCCTTTCATGGCTAGCGGCAGTGAAAGTAAGATCGTAAAGGGCTTGGGTTACAGTATTCACAGCAGTCTCAAACCCCACCGATCGCTCTGTAAAAGCTACATCATTATCAATAGTTTTAGGAACTACTATCAAGTTCCATCCCCCCTGCTTGGCTAAATCATAGATAATATCCATACTCCCATCACCGCCAATGGAAATTAAAGCATCTAGCTCTAACAGTTGATATCCTTCCATAATATCTTTAGCTATTTCTGAGTTTCCTGGATGTCCTTTACTCAGAGACCCCAGAATACTACCGCTCAGGAATTGCAAAACGTCTAACCCCCGCAATACTCCAGGTATATCATAACCATGATCGTATAATCTCAGCTCTTCTGGCTGACATTTCCCTTTCACCAAATTGATAAAGCCATCTGTACTATAGGGAATGCCATAAACCTCCCAACCCTTCCTGGTGGCACATCTGACAACGGCTCGAATTATGGCATTTAATCCTGGACAATCACCGCCACTGGTGAGAATACCAATTCTTTTTTTCTTACTCATTGCTTGCCTAATTTTTTTTTGACCAAATGTTAAGTTTTTAATGCCCTAAGTTACTTAATTTTATCAGTAGTTAACTTGGAAAACACAAAGCCCAGCTCAAATAATCAGAATCCAGAGTCTAGCTGTGTTAAGATCCCAATCTTGAAAGATCAAGCCCAAAGCTAAAGGCAGGAGGAAATTTACTTGATTCAACTCTTAGATCATCGGGCGCTCCCTGAATTAAAAACCCCTAAAAGTTTAGCAGTTCGCATTGTTACTCCAGGGGGCATTTTTTGGCAAGGTCAAGCACAATCAGTGACTTTACCGAGTAAAGACGGGGAAATGGGGATTCTTAAGGGTCATGTAGCTGTGACTGCAATTCTAGATGTGGGTGTTCTCTGGTTGCGCAGTAATGGCAAAGTCTTTTTTTTCTCTGTTCAAAAAGGTTTTGCTCAAGTGGAAGCAGATCAGGTAATTGTTATTGTAAATCAAGCAGAATTGGGTAATGAAATTAATCCTGAACAAGCTCAATATAGTTTAGAAATAGCAGCCAATAATTGCCATCTTGCTGTTAGTCTCCCAGATAAAATTCAAGCCAAAAGAGCATTAAAATTAGCTCAGGTTCGTTTAAAAGCAGCACAAGGATTGAGATAGTTTAGATTATTTGTCAAATGCTTTTGTTATTCACCAATATTATCAGCACAAAACCGAGTTTCACCACAGAAACTCGGCTGCTCAATTGGCTTGAATTACATTCATCTACCTAACGTTTTACTAATTTTTTCGCCTTCATTTTTCGCAGACGAATGGACTCTGGGGTAACTTCCACTAATTCATCAGACCCAATATATTCTAAAGCCCGTTCTAAACTCATTTCCACAGGAGCTTGTAACTGCACCAACTCATCCCCAGTAGCTGAACGATGGTTAGTTAATTGCTTAGTTTTGCACACATTCAAGTCTATATCTTGGGGACGATTGTGTTCCCCAACAATCATGCCCTTATACACTTTCGTGCCAGGCGTAATAAAAAATACTCCGCGATCTTCTGCGTTTTTCATGGCATAGAAGGTAGCCACTCCTTCTTCAAAAGCAATCATTACCCCATTGTAACGAGTTTCCAACTCTCCAGAGAAGGGGCGATATTCCAGAAAACTGTGATTCATGATTCCTTCGCCGCGGGTAATCCGAATAAATTCACCTCGGAAACCAATTAAACCCCGTGCAGGAATCACAAATTCGAGCTGGGTACGACTATTACTTCCAGGCTGCATATCCTGCATTTCTCCCTTCCGCTGTCCCAAGCGTTCAATACAACCACCTACCGCTTCTTCAGGAACATCCAAAACCAGATACTCAAAAGGTTCGCAGGGTTGACCGTTCACTTCGCGGTAAATTACCTGGGGTTGGGATACTTGAAACTCATACCCTTCCCGCCGCATGGTTTCAATTAATATACCTAGGTGCAGTTCCCCCCGCCCAGAAACCAAGAACTTCTCCGCCGAGTCACTATCTTCTACCCGCAGAGCTACATTAGTTTCTAACTCTCTGGTCAGGCGATCGCGTATTTGGCGAGATGTAACATAAGTTCCTTCCTGTCCCGCAAAAGGTGAGTCATTTACAGAAAATGTCATCTGTAAAGTTGGTTCATCTACCTTAATTAAGGGTAAAGCTTGAGGTTCTTCAGGAGAAGTAATGGTTTCCCCAATATTCGCATCTGCAAAACCTGCCACTGCCACAATATTACCTGCTGTAGCCTCTTCTAGTTCTACTCGGTTCAGGCCTTCAAAACCCATTAACTTGGTAATTTTTCCCTTAACAATTTGTCCATCTTCTTTAACAATGGCTGCTTGCTGACCCGCTTTAATCTTACCATTATGAATCCGCCCAATAACTATTCGTCCGAGATAATCTGAATAGTCCAAGGTAGTCACTTGCAGTTGCAGCGGTTTGGTCAGGTCCCCCACTGGAGGAGCAACATGGTGGAGAATAGCCTCAAATAGGGGCTGCATATCCACCCCTTCATCTTCTATCTTTTCTTTGGCGTAACCTTGTATCCCAGACGCATACAAAGTGGTAAAATCGCACTGGTCATCATCTGCCCCCAGTTCCACAAATAAATCAAATACTTTATTTACTGCTTCATCTGGTTCTACGTTCGGGCGATCAATCTTATTTACTACTAGAATAGGACGCAGACCTTTTTCCAGAGCTTTTTTCAGAACAAAGCGGGTTTGGGGCATGGGGCCTTCGTTTGCATCTACAATCAGGATACAGCCATCTACCATCCCCAGTACCCGTTCTACTTCGCCGCCAAAATCTGCGTGTCCTGGGGTATCGACAATATTAATTAGTGTGTCTTTGTAGTGAACTGCCGTATTTTTTGAGAGAATGGTAATGCCTCGTTCCCGTTCCAAATCATTGGAGTCCATTACGCAGTCGGGAATCTCTTCCCCTTCTCGAAATATACCTGATTGTTTGAGAAGGGCATCAACAAGAGTAGTTTTACCGTGATCAACGTGAGCGATGATTGCAACGTTGCGAATGGGGAGAGACATAGGGTCGTCTTCTAATACTTAGGTTTATTTAGCTTAATCTTTCTTAATTTTATTGTACCCTCAATTGGTAACGATGGGTTGATCACAGTTCGTAAAATATTTCCACTTTTATGGACTTGTATGCTACAATCTAATTAGTACGGCCGCTCTGAAACAGCGATGGGTAAGTCTGTATAACGTTGATTACGGATAATCACCCACCCTTAAAGTAGAACATCAGAAAGTTACGGTTAAATCTGAATTAACAGATTCGAGAAATCGGGAGACATCAACGGCCTAGGGGTTAAGCCTAACAACCTGTGCCACTAAGTTTGTTTAACTATAGTAGTAATATAGTAATTGGCTGTTAGAATCCCCCACTATAACCGTAGGTTTAGTGGTGGGAGTCTTCAACAATCCGTATATCAATAAATGAAAGCCAAGATGCGTCTAAAATTCAAAAGCGGAAATGAGCATTAAATCTATTGCTGATGACTTATCTCATCTGCATGAGAAAAGCTCCCAGGGGTGCTTCCACCTAAAACATCTGCTTCTTTTACGAAACCGTGATAAGCTTCCATTCCGTGTTCCCCAATATCCAAGCCTTCGATTTCTTCTTCTTGAGTCACGCGCATCCCCAGTGTATTTTTCAGAACTAGCCACACTGCTATACTCAGGGGAATGGTAAAGGCTGCAACTGCTACAATACCGATGATTTGGTTAATTATTAACTGGAATTGACCAGTAATTAGACCAGCATCTTGATTAAAAATCCCCACTGCCAGAGTTCCCCAAATACCACAGGCGAGGTGTACTGAAGTAGCACCTACTGGGTCATCAATTTTGAGTACGTTGTCAAAAAAGCCAACGGAGAAAACCACGATCACCCCAGCAATAGCACCGATGATCACAGCACTCAAGTAGGATACACCATCACAACTTGCTGTTATCCCCACTAAACCTGCCAAAATACCATTGATAACCATTGAGAGGTCAGGCTTACCATCTTTAAACCAAGCTGTAAATGTAGCTGTAATTCCACCTGCTGCTGCTGCGAGATTAGTGGTCACGGCGATATAAGGAACATCTTTACTCGCAACTAATGCGGAGCCTGGGTTAAAGCCAAACCAGCCTATCCAGAGAATTAAACAGCCCAGGGTAGCAATGCTCATATTGTGACCTGGGATAGCATTGGATCTACCATTTTCTGAATATTTACCATACCTAGGCCCGAGAATTGCGGCTCCTACTAATGCCGCCCAGCCACCTACTGAGTGAACTGCTGTTGAACCTGCAAAGTCTTTAAATCCCATGTCGGCCAGCCAGCCACCACCCCAGATCCAGCGTCCTGTAATCGAGTAGGAAATGCCTACTATAAATAGACTGAAAATTAAAAAGTCCGTAAACTTAATCCTTTCGGCTACAGCCCCAGAAACTATGGTTGCCGCTGTTCCTGCAAATGCTACTTGGAAGAGGAAAAATACTGAGATGGGTAATCCTGCAGGAAAGGGGGCGAGTCCATAAGTAGCTGGTTCTTCGCTACTCAAAAACCAACCGCCTACACCAATAAACGGGTTGCCATCTCCTCCTCCACCGAACATCAAGGAAAAACCAATTGCCCAATAGATTATTGTTGCTAATGCAAATACAATGAGATTTTTAGCTAGAATATTGACGGCATTTTTCTGGCGACAAAAACCTGTTTCTAGCATGGCGAAGCCTGCATTCATGAAAATTACCAGGATGGATGCGATTAAGATCCAGATAGTATTTAAAGTTCCCTGCAGTTCTTCAATGGTAGGTGCTTCTCCATCCCCTGCTACCGCTGCCCTATTCCAAATTATGACTATTATTGCTGTTAAGGGAATGCAAGCCAGCCAATAAGGATTAAATAATCTGGCGATTTTTTTGATTGGTGTCATCAATGGCACACCCCATAAATCTGGGGATTGTTGCCTATTGTTGCCTGGTGTTTTCTTTGTTGCTATGGTCATTTTAGACATCATTTACTATATGTTTCTGGATTTTTGATTTTTTCTAGAGCTTGTATTTTTTGTCAAATACTTTTTAGCGCCAATCCTTTAAACTCCGTAATTCTGTCTTTTTTTTCACGAGCTTTCTGTATCTAAAATTACTTTTTTCCTGTAATTTGCTTTTTCTTAATTAAACTTAATATAGCCCTTTCTAGGTTAGCAGGTAAATCTTATTATCCTCAAAGCTTTATGATCTAAGCACGAATAAAGTTCTAGGTTCTGGGTTCTGTGTAGTTTGAAATTTCTTCTCCTTGAGGAATGGGAAATGTTTAGACCTCTTGCGAAACCCTAAAAAACCCCACCCCAACCCTCCTGTGCAGGTTCGGGGAGGGAGGATTATAACCAGATATTTCCCCCCCTTACCAAGGGGGGGGGAGGGGGGGTTAACAGCACTTTTGCAAGAGGTCTTTTCTCATTGTAAATCAGCCTCATCTTTTTCCATCAGCAAACAAGATTTATGTAGGGTTTTTTATGAATTGCCCCTACAGTCTTTTAAGCGAAAAAATATCACAATTTATGGGCTTCATTCCCTCTAGTTAAGAGAGTTAAGTGTTGCTGAATTGAGTAATAAACTATATATTTACAAAAACTACTAACCCAACTCAAACCCTCTCCCCACTCCCTACTCCCTACTCCCTACTTTCAACTTTCATACTTCAATTCAGCAACGCCCCTCCCCCCATTGTAAATTTTTGTTAAATTTTCTTAAAAAGTATAGACAATTATAGTATATATACATAGACTAAATCATAGGTAAGAGAAAAAATATAACACAAGATTTGTTCTCACCAGCCAAACCTATTAATAAGGAGTAAAACAAGTGCCAAGTACTTATTATCTCACTGACCTGGCTACCTGGACGGATGCACAAGCTATGGCTTTAGCTATGGGTGGTAATTTAGTAACAATTAATGATGCGGCGGAAAATGAGTTGCTGGTGAAAGCTTTTGGCGGACAACTAGCATTCTGGATTGGTTTAAATGATGCAGAAAAAGAAGGGGTTTGGAAATGGGTAAGCGGTGAACAAGTAACATATACGAACTGGTATCCTGGTGAGCCAAATAATGCTCTAAACATTGAAGATTATGCTCATATTAATCTCCCTCCAGTAAGCAACTCTTCAGGAAAATGGAATGATTTGCCAAACAATCCAGATGATTTGGGAGTTCCTGAGTGGTCAATTGATGTTCGTGGTATCATAGAAGTAAAAAATGCTATTCCTGCGATCTCCATCAATGATGTGAATGTGATTGAAAATAATCCCTTGTTGGAATTTCCAGTAGCAACTTTTACGGTAAAGCTTTCAGGAGTAACTGATCAGCCTGTAGTTGTTATATATTATACAAAAGATGGTACTGCCAAAGCAGGAGCAGATTATACAGCAGTTGCCAATAGCTTAGTTTTTAACCCAGGAGAAACAGTTAAAACTTTTACTGTTCCTATTACTGAAGATGGGAAAGCGGAATCCAGTCTTGAGACATTTGATGTGGTTCTAAGCAATCCAATTAATGCTACTATCGGTGATGGAGTTGGAAAGGGTACCATAGTTGATGGTACTTATGAATACTTTTTAAGTACAGAACCTAGCACTTGGACAGATGCGCAAGCTATGGCTTTAGCCATGGGTGGGAATTTGGTAACAATTAATAGCGCAGAAGAAAACCAATTTCTGGTGGATACTTTTGGCACAACAGAAGCATTCTGGATTGGTTTAAATGATGTAGAAAACGAAGGGGTTTGGAAATGGGTAAGCGGTGAAGAAGTAACATATACGAACTGGCATCCTGGTGAGCCAAATAATGCTCTAAACATTGAAGATTATGCTCATATTAATCTCCCTTGGGTAAGCAACTCTTCAGGAAAATGGAATGATTTTCCAAACAATCCAGATGATTTGGGAAATCCACTGTTGTGGTCAATTATTCGTGGCATTGTAGAAAGAGTACTTATTCAAGGAACAAACAATAACAATACCATCACAGGAACTGATAATCGAGAAGCAATAGAAGGCTTAGGAGGGAATGATAACATCATCGCCAAAGCAGGAAATGATTACCTGAGTGGAGGAGATGGAAATGATAACCTAGATGGGGGAGAAGGGGCAGATGTGATGCAAGGAGGCGCTGGGAATGACATTTACACTGTAGATGACTCCAAAGATCAAGTAATTGAAGCAGCAAATCAAGGCACTGATGCTATTAAATCATCCATTGCCCAAACTTTACCAAATAATGCAGAAAATTTGACCCTGACAGGTACAACGAACATTAATGGTACAGGCAATACACTAGATAATACCCTCACTGGCAATTCAGGGAAAAATAAACTTTCAGGTAATACTGGAAATGACAAACTGGATGGAAAAGCAGGAGCTGATACTCTCATTGGTGGTTTAGGCAATGATAACTATATTGTTGACTCAGCAGATATAGTAACCGAATTAGCAGCTCAGGGAACCGATTTAATTACAACCAACACCAACTATGTCTTACCTATCAATTTTGAGAATTTGATTTTGACAGGTACAGCAGCTAATGGCATGGGTAATGAATTAAGTAATATTGTTACTGGTAATGCCAGCAATAATCTTCTCATTGGGAATGGGGGAAGTGACACCCTGGATGGGAAAGCAGGTGCTGATATTCTCATCGGTGGAGTAGGAAATGATTTCTTTGTGTTTAACTTGCCTACAGAAAGAATAGATACCATACTAGATTTTGCCTCTGGTGACAAAATTCGTGTTGATGATACAGGTTTTGGTGGGGGACTGGTACCAGGAGTATTACCAGCAAGTCGGTTTGTTGTCGGGACAAAAGCTTTAGATGCTGATGACCGCTTTATTTACAATGCTGACCGCTTTATTTACAATGTTGGAGCATTATTCTATGATGTTGATGGGAGTGGAAGTACAGCACAGATACAGATTGCTACTCTGATTGGTGCGCCTACACTAGCTGCCAGCGATTTTGTAATCTTTTAAGCTCTAGTTTGAAGGTGTTGCGTTTTTTGAGTAATAGACCAATGAGCGAAACCGTAAAAAAACCCACCCCAACCCTCCCCGCAGGTTCGGGGAGGGAGCCCTCATTCCAAGCATTTCTCCCCCCCTTGCCAAGGGCAGGGCTGTTTCATTTTACGTTTGAAATATAAAAAAACAGTTGATTTTTGTGTTTTAATCCTTAATCGTCAACTGTTTTTTTAGATAATATCATGTATATAGACATTCTAATTGAACAACTCAAAAAAGTAAAGGATTTTCGTAAAGATAAAGGAAAAAGACATGAATTGTGGTTGATATTAATCATAACTATTATTGCCTGTATGTGTGGATATACATCATATAGGGGATTTTGCTAATTCTAATAAATCAAATATTCTAGAAAATTTTCAGGTTTTTCCCAAAAGAGTCCCATCATATTCAACAATTAGAAGAGAAATCAAACGGGTAAATTTTCTTAATACTCTTCAGAATTTTAATGAATGGGCAAAACAATTATGTTTTGATGATTCATTACAAAAATGGGTAGCCATTGATGGAAAAAGTTTAAGAAATACCCTAACAAATTTTCACAACAATGAACAAAATTTTATCTCAATGATTTCATTATTTAATCAGGATAATGGGATTGTTTTGAATTGAAAAATATTTGAAAATAAAAAACACTCAGAAATACACCTTCCTCAAGACTGTATAAGGGATTGCCAACTAAAAAACACTGTTTTTAC
>JADQBC010000094.1 GCA_016903655.1 Gomphosphaeria aponina SAG 52.96 = DSM 107014 | reverse complement strand
AATTGCGTAGGGGTACGGCAATGCCGTACCCTTTAACAAAAGTGTAGGCTCATCAGATGAGTTTGGCATCGCAGAGTTGGAAAACCCACCCTCCTCCCTGAGTGCTAGCGATTTCATAATTGCCTAGGGGTACGACATCCTCACCCAGACAAATAACTACAGTGTAAGTGCTTGTTGGAGACGGATGAGATCTAATCCTTTTTGATTCAGTAATAACCAAGATTGAATTAAATCTGGCCCGTGTAACTCTCCCATTAAACCAGCTCGCAGCGATCGCATAACTAACCCTTTTTTCACTTTTTGAGTTTTCGTAATCTGATCAATAATCTTTTTCGCCTCAGTTTCTGTCAAATTGGGCCAAGCGGCGATCGCCTCTCTCACACCTTGCATCATCTCCTGCACTCCCTCTTGTTTTAAGAGATCCCTAGCCTCTTCACTGTATGTTACTGACTCCCCAAACAACAAACGACTTTCTGGCCCAGCATCCTGCAGACGAGTTAAACTCGGGGCTATCAGTTGTGTTAATTGAATTAACCACAGGCGATCATCACTGTGATAACCAGCTTCTTCCCAGTAGGGAATCAACAAATCCACCAACTTCTCTGCTGGCATTTGATGGAGATATTGACTATTAATCCAATCTAATTTTGAGATGTCGAACTTTGCCCCAGCCTTATTCACCCGCTCTAAACTAAAATTAGCAGCAGCTTCAGCAAGAGAAAAGATTTCTTGAGTCGAATCTGGCTGTGTCCACCCCAGCAAAGCCATATAGTTTGCCATTGCTTCAGGTACAAACCCCATTTGTTTAAAATCATCAATACTCGTCACCCCATCCCGCTTAGAAAGCTTGCGGCCTGCTTGATTTAAAATCAGGGGAGTATGGGCAAATTCTGGGATCTTTGCGCCCAACCCTTCATAGAGCAAAATTTGTTTAGCCGTATTCGCAATATGGTCTTCTCCCCGAATAACATGAGTTATAGCCATATCCAAATCATCCACCACCACTGCCAAATTATAGAGAGGTTGACCAAATTCTTCCCCTTCCTTTTCAGGAGTACGGGCAATTACCATATCCCCACCTAAATCGCTACCTTTCCAAGTCACTTCCCCCCGCACCAGATCCTGCCAGACAATTTCCCGTAACTCATCAATTTTTAATCTGATTACAGGCTGACGACCTGCTGCGGCAAAAGCCTCTTGTTGTTCACGGGTAAGGTTACGGTGACGATTATCATAACGAGGCGCTTGATTGCTGGCTTTTTGCCCGTCTCGCATTTGCTCTAACTCTTCTGGAGTACAATAACAGCGATAAGCCAAACCCTGAGCTAACAGCTTTTGAATTGCTGCACGATACAGATCAAGTCTTTGGGATTGAAAAAAGGGCCCTTCATCCCAGTTTATTCCCAGCCAGGTTAATCCTGATTGGATATTTTCTGTATATTCAACGCGAGATCTTTCCACATCCGTATCTTCGATGCGCAGAATAAACTTCCCGCCGTGACGACGCGCAAACAGCCAGTTAAATATAGCCGTTCTTGCTGTGCCAATATGTAAATTACCTGTTGGACTCGGAGCAATCCTCACTCTTACACTCACAGAATACCTCTAAACCCTTGATGTGCACCTTTTATTTTAATGTTTTCTTACGGGACTGACGGGGCTCGAACCCGCAACTTCCGCCGTGACAGGGCGGTGCTCTAACCAATTGAACTACAGTCCCAACTTTCGCTACCTTTTTTATCTTAACAAGTTCAATTTGAATTTGTCAAGGGTGGGGGAAAAATTTTTTTTCTAGTTATCCCAGTCTTGCTCATCATGGTTAATGGTTGATGGTCTTCCATGATGAGTGAGCTTAGAGTCAGAAGGGGTGCGTTACGGCTGATTGTTCAATCTCTTTTCCTCGCCGAGATAGTTCTAGCCTCAACGCACCCTACATAAGCACAGTAACCACAAACAACGATAACTGATAACTGATAACTGATTTAAGCCCCTACTCAAGAAAGACGTTGACTAAAATATCGCCGATACAAGCCATTAGCTATAGTACATTTTCCTTTAGCTACAGTGATTAATCCTGTATTTTTTAACCGCAATGCAATTTGGGGATCTAATTTCACAGGCTCTTTTGTATTTAAAAGCACTTTAAAAGCTGCTTTGAGTTCAGGATTATCCTGCAAATTCCACAAATGCTTGTGGAGATGGTTGCTATAAATCCCTGTATCCGTTGCGGCAGTTGACATTAACTGTTCAAAGTTATCTTTTTGTTGGTATAAGAAATACAAAAAGACTCGCACCAAATAGGGATGACCTGATAACAAATCCATTACAGTACCTAACTGGTTTGGTGCTAAATGCAGTTGATGGCGTTTGATCAACTCCTGCACTTCCTCTTGATTAAATGGTCGTAGCTCCAGGTTTAACCCCAAATCAGATAGAGATTCATCTACACTTAAGGGAGTATTAACTTCCGTACATTCCACCATAACTAGCCGTAACTTCTGCCACACTGGATTGATATTAGCTTTTTCATGCCAATGTCTGATCAGAGTAAAAAATTGTTGAGAAATTTTCAAGTTATCAAAAATCTCGTTAATTTCCTCGATCCCGATCACTAATGGAGTTCTGATCTGCTGCAACAAATATTCCTCTATATATAGAGTACTGCTTACCTTGTTGTTCATGTTTCCATCCCAATAATCATCCAGCTTGGGTACTAGCCTTAGCTGTAATGTCAGGTATGCACAAAACCAATGAAGAAACTTATCAAAATCACTCAGCAGGACTTTTTCTATGTGTTGCACGTCTATAACTGCTGTTTTATAGTTTAGCTCTTCAGCTCGGGAGATGATTCTCATCAACAGGGAAGTTTTCCCCATCTGTCTTGGTGCTGTAATTTTGAGCAAAGCGCTGGGTTTAACCAACTCTTGATAACAAGCTTCTTCCTCGGGTAATCTTTTGATATAAAGAGAAGAATTATAGGGAACACTCCCATCTGGTAATTCTAGCTGGATTTTTTTTTCAGACTTTTCTGCTAAATTCTCATTTTGGAATGATATTCTTTTTTCTAGCACTGGCCTAATATTAGCCTTACTGACTTTTTCTTCTAATACCTCCGTAAGTAGCCTCCATAAATTGGGAGCAATCACTTGTTGGATGTAATTAAAAGAATAATCGTGTTCAAGTGCTATGTCTCTATAAGTTTTCTTTATGCCTTGCAAGCACTCATCCAAAACTATACTCTCCACTTCTGTCAGATTTTCTCCCGTATTGACCTCCACTAAAACTTTGATGTACTGTAATAACTCTTCACTACTCCTCATCAATTTCAACCCCTATATTTTTTTTATGATGATACAGTTCAGTTTTTTGATTACCTTTTTCTTCAGGGAAAAATTAGGTAATATTCCTGAAATCATGGCTAGCATGAATAAATCAGCTTTTTTCTCCAACTAGGAGAGCTCGTAATCTGGTTTCTTTGTTTCATGCTAGTTGCTCTTTGGATTAGGCTTAACTCAGATTATGCTTGAAGTACTTTTCCTCTAACTAATCTGGGTTTTTTATATTCTATCATCAATCTTAACTGTTTTTTGTAACATTTTTTAGATTGAGAATCAATGACAATCTCAGGCATTCTTCTTAACCTATATCAGATTTTGTGCTTTTTTTTGATTAACTTTTATAAAGTTTGCCAAAATATAATATATATGTTTAAATTAGCTTTCAATTTTGCTTAAGTGACAATATTAATTTGAGTGAATTTGAAAGCTTAAACAATTTTGATTTAGCCCATTAAAATCACGTTATCTATCACATGAATAACCCCATTATCGGCTTCAATATCTCCCGCAACAACTGTGGCATTTTTGACTTCAAAACCATCAGAACAATCAATAGGAATAGGAGAACCTTCCACTGAAGTCACACAATTCACCTTAGCTAAATCTGCTTGCATTAACTTCCCCGCAACAACATGATAGGTTAAAATGCGGCTTAACTGGGGAATATTCTGCACCAGAGTTTGGATAGTTCCTGGTGGTAATTTAGCAAAAGCTTCATCATTAGGGGCAAATACTGTAAACGGACCAGGACTTTTTAAAGTATCTACTAAATTAGCTGCCTTAACTGCCGTGACTAAAGTTTTAAAGTTATCAGCACTAACTGCAATATCAACAATATCTGCCATTTTTTTTTATCTTTATTTAAGGTTGTTAGTCATTGGTCATTGATTGGAAGCTTTGTGGTAACTATTGTTAATATACCGCTGCTCACAACTAAGGACCAATAAGTATTTTAACTTGAGTGAGGTTCACAAAACAATTGCACAGGTTATTTTTGGAAAATGTTTTGTTTTAAAAGTTCCTAGTATGTCAGCAGTGCGACGGCTCAGGAAACGTAGAATAACCATATCATAGAAGCTCGCAGTTTAGACAATAACTTGAACTGGATCATTGTTATAAGTTGTTTTATTTATCCATTAAGTTTGTCTTAGCTAGAGAAAAGTCAAGTACTTATGTAAAATTAATTGTTTATGGGTACTTACTGGTTTTTGATGAGAAATATTAGGAGAGGTAAGAAGAAAACTTTCGGTATAAAAACCCAGTTCTTTCTTTATTCCCATAACTAATGCAAGTACTTTATTATACTATTTTACTCAAAAAGTAAAGCAATATACTTGTTGTAATAACACAAATAAAACTAAATTAATTGTATTTTTTCCAGGGCTTGGGAGTCCCGTGATTGATGACAGACAAGGGTTTTAGCCTCAGATCAAGCCAAACTTAACGCGGTGCTAACATATTTTTTTTTCTATGGGCTTGACATTTGCATTGAGGTGAGTCTATATTAAGTTCAGCAACGGAAAAAAAAGAGGCTTGCTCCCTCCCACAAGGACTTACAGCAAATCTCTTTCTCATAAATGAGCGTTTTTCCTTAATATTTCTTTACACAGTTAAGAAAACCATTACTATAACCTCCCATGCAAATCACCAATAAAATCAATTTCAGAAACCTCCAGGGCGATATGTTTGGCGGTCTAACAGCCGCAGTAGTCTCCCTCCCCATGGCTCTAGCTTTCGGTGTTGCTTCTGGTGCAGGCCCAGTAGCTGGTCTGTACGGTGCGGTGTGCGTCGGTTTTTTTGCCGCACTGTTTGGTGGTACTCCCACTCTAATTTCCGAACCCACAGGGCCCATGACCGTAGTCTTTACGGCGATTGTCACAAAAATGATTGCTGACAATGGGGAAGAAACAGGTTTAGCAATGGCCTTTACCGTAGTTATGCTCGCTGGGGCATTCCAAATTCTCTTTGGTTTCTTGCGCCTGGGTAAATATATCACCCTCATGCCCTATACAGTAATTTCTGGCTTTATGTCAGGAATTGGCATGATTATGATCATCCTTCAGCTTGGGCCATTTCTAGGACATAAAAGCCCAAGTGGTGGAGTAATTGGGATGCTGAAAAGCTTGCCTGAATTTTTGACAAATATTAATTTGCCTGAAACAATTTTGGCGAGTATGACAGTTGCAATCATTTTCTTCATGCCTTCCAAATTTAAGCGCATTGTCCCACCCCAACTGCTAGCCTTAATTCTCGGTACTGTGGTTTCCCTGGTCATTTTCATTCCCGCTGGTGTTGAGATCCGAATCATTGGGGAAATCCCAATGGGCTTACCAGAACTACAATTACCTGTATTTAGTCCAGGTCAAATCCAATTAATGGTAATTGATGGGTTGGTTCTCGGAATGCTCGGTTGTATCGACTCTCTCCTCACTTCCGTAGTTGCTGACAGTTTAACTCGCTATAACCACGACTCAGATAAAGAATTAATTGGTCAAGGTATCGGTAACATTGTTTCTGGACTCTGTGGTGGACTACCAGGTGCAGGTGCCACAATGGGAACTGTAGTTAATATTCAGACTGGCGCTCGCACTGCTGTATCTGGCATAACTCGGGCTTTGATACTGCTCACTGTA
Source organism: Gomphosphaeria aponina SAG 52.96 = DSM 107014 (assembly GCA_016903655.1). GTDB lineage: Bacteria > Cyanobacteriota > Cyanobacteriia > Cyanobacteriales > Gomphosphaeriaceae > Gomphosphaeria > Gomphosphaeria aponina. Next base: position 11,621 of record JADQBC010000094.1, on the reverse strand, counting down.
GTTTTATATGCAGCAGCTTTGACCAAGAATATCCCCATGGCAGTTTTGGCAGGTATCGCTCTGAAAGTTGGGATTGATATTATTGACTGGAGTTTCCTCAAACGGGCGCACAAAGTATCCCTCAAAGGTGCTTTGATTATGTACGGCGTAATACTTCTCACAGTGTTTGTTGACCTGATTGTAGCGGTAGGAGTTGGGGTATTTATTGCTAATATCTTAACTATCCAAAATCTCAGCGATGTCCAATCTCAAGATGTAAAAGCTATTACCGATGCTGATGATAAAATTATCTGGAGCGATGAAGAAAAACGCTTGCTTGAAGAGGCTAATAACCGTATCCTTCTCTTCTACCTCAGTGGCCCAATGATTTTTGGGGTTTCCAAGGCGATCGCCCGCGAGCAATCCGTTGTAGAAAACTATGATATCCTAATTCTTGACCTTACCGATGTGCCTTTATTGGGTGTAACTTCTTCCTTAGCAATTGAAAATGCAATTAAGGATGCTGTTGATAAAGGTCGTGCAGTGTTTATTGTGGGCGCTGCAGGTAAAATTCTCAAACGGCTACAAAAGTTTGGGATTTTGGAACTCATTCCCCCACAAAACCTCATTACTCAGCGTGTAGAAGCATTACGCCAAGCAGTAGCCCTACTTAACCAATACGAAACTGCCAATGGTTCTACTGGTAAAAATATCCCCATCAACCTCAATGCTGATACAGCTTTCAGAAATTAGTAAGAATTGAGCATTGATTAGCTGAAATATAGCAAAAATGATACTTCTTAGCACAATGACTCAAAACTTACAGCCCGAGACAAGGGGCTCTGCGCCCCTTGCCCCTTAAACATTAAATGCTCTCCTTATTTCCCTCAACTTTTTTAAAAAAAATTTTGATTAAGCCCAAAAAAATTAATGGGATATAAAAAAATCAGACAAGGGGATGGGCGCCCCTTGGACATTAATTGTGCAGAAATATTACTTAACCAACCTAGCCAGGAGAAACAGAAAACATGATTGAGATAGTTACTGGGTTTTCTTCCCAGTCGCCTTTACTAGCAACAGCAACGGAGTCAAGTTTAGGCCCAATGGTATTAACTGGAGTTTTACTCAGTTTAGTAGTTGTCTATATTGCCAGTAAAGTGGGTGGTGAGTTGTCTAAATGGCGAAATTTACCCCCAGTTTTAGGAGAATTGGTAGCAGGTGTAGTAGTAGGCGCTTCCGCCCTTCATTTGCTAGTGTTTCCTGAAACAGGAGCTGTAGCTTCTGACTCCGTAATTATGTCCGTCCTGCAATTTATTGATAATTTATCCCCCGAAGCTGTAAACAGCATTTTTGCAAGTCAGAGTGAGGTTATCTCTGTTTTAGCAGAACTGGGTGTAATTATCCTCCTGTTTGAAATTGGTCTGGAGTCAGATTTAAAAGAACTGAAACAAGTAGGCTCTCAAGCAGCAATTGTGGCGGTAGTTGGGGTAGTAGCTCCTTTTGCTGCAGGAACTATAGGCTTAATCTACTTTTTTAACTTTCCCACCATTCCCGCAATTTTTGCAGGTGCTGCCCTAACTGCCACCAGTATTGGCATAACTTCCAAAGTTCTTTCAGAATTAGGACAGTTAAAATCCAAAGAAGGTCAAATTATTGTTGGTGCTGCAGTTATTGATGATGTCCTCGGAATTATTGTTCTAGCAGTGGTTGCTAGTCTCGCCAAAACTGGAGAAGTAGATATTGTCAATGTTATTTATCTCATTGTCAGCGCTACTGTTTTTCTCCTGGGTTCAATTTTCCTGGGTAACTTTTTTAATAAAAGCTTTGTCGCCATTTCCGAAAAACTGCAAACAAGAGGTCAACTGGTTATTCCTGCTTTAACTTTTGCCTTTTTTATGGCATTTATTGCCAATGCAATCCATTTAGAAGCGATTTTAGGCGCATTTGCAGCAGGTTTAGTGCTTGATGAGACAGATAAACGCAAAGAATTAGACCAACAAATCATACCCATTGCTGATATTCTTGTCCCCATTTTCTTTGTCACAGTTGGTGCTAAAGCAGATTTAAATGTTCTCAATCCCGCTATTCCTGAAAATCGCGAAGGTTTAATTATTGCCATCTTTTTAATTGTGGTAGCAATTATCGGTAAGCTAATTACTGGTTGGACAGTATTTGGTCAAGCTAAAATTAATCGTGTAGCCATTGGTGTAGGGATGATTCCACGCGGAGAAGTAGGACTGGTATTTGCAGGTATTGGTTCAGCCAGTGGTGTCCTCACCAAACCCTTAGAAGCTGCGATAATCATTATGGTTATCCTTACCACCTTTTTAGCACCACCTTTTTTACGGTTAGCATTTAAAGATTCAGAAGAGATATCAGAGTCAGTGGAAAAAGCTAGCTCATAGTAAGTAATTAGACAAAATTAATTACTTATGTGAGGGCGGGTGGTGACTGCATTTCGACTACGCTCAATGACCGCGTAGTCGAAGTGTTGAACAATCAATTTTTGTTGTGCAACATAGGTGATCCCGCTGGCTGGCCCCGTAAGAAATTGGGCGGTGCTGAATTGTCCAATGACGCACGCATAAGTAGGTAGGCAAAATTAATGGCATATTGGTTTGAAAAAAAGTTAATAAGACAAGGGCGATCGCCCTTGTCCTAAAGACAATAATTTTGCACAAGTACTTACACAGGAGTAGAGAGTAGGGAGTGGGGAGAGGGTTTTAGTTGGGCTAGTAGTTTTTGTAAAAAAATAATTCATTGTTGGGGAATCAGAGAATGCTAATTGAAGTTAAATTGGGTTAGTGTTTTGTAAAACAATACATTTCATAACTTAATTCAGCAACGCCAACAAATCAAATTGCATATATCTACTTGTGAAACTTATTAATTATTGTGGCGAGAATGTACTAAAATTTCCATCAAAGTTTTAGATAGTAGGTTGGGTTGAGCTTGCGAAACCCAACAAATCAAGGGTTTTAATGTATTGTTTCGCTCTTTTTCAAGATTAATAATAAATTATCACAATTAACTCTCGTAAGTATGATAGTGCTATTGGTGCCTTAGGTTCTCCTTGGGGTTTATATTCCGAAGCTAGTTTTTGTAATGGATTAAAAGGTATTTTAGAGGAATCTTTTGGGGTAGAAGTTATTAATCTTAACGAATATGATCATGATGGAGAAGTATTTGGCAGATCAGGTAGAAATAGATATAATTATTAAAAATGGTGTAGTAATTTTATGTAAAATTAAATCAAATATTGATAAAGCAGGAATGTATATATTTGATCGTAAAGTGGCTTTTTATGAAAAACATCATCATCAAACAGTTAACCGTAAAATAGTTATTTCCCCCAAGGTAGATAAAAGAGCTTTAAGAGTAGCAGAAAATTTAGGCATTGAAATTTATAGTAATGGTGAGGATATAGAAGATTTATAAAGTTGGAAGCCTCATTGTCTAACTCATCTTATTTTAACTCAAAACTCTGAACCTTGAACTCTGAACTCACTTTTATGAGAGGGTGAGTTAATTTTTGGCTATGACGAACCATTAATTTTCTGGCAAGTAGAAAAATATCAGAACGATAAATATCTAGTTCATCCTCTTCAAATAGTTTGATCACAATTTCTACACTATTGATTTTCTCTAATGCATCTGCTGCGTTGCTTCTAACATGAGAATCAGAGTCTTTCAAAGCATCAATTAGTGGAGAGACAGCTTGCTCATCTCCTCTTTCTCCTAATGCTATTGCTGCCTTGTATCTAACATCAGGATTAGGGTCTTTCAAAGCTTGAATTAGCTCAGAGACTTTTTTCTTATTTCCTACTCTCCCTAATATTGTTTGCTCATCTCCTATTATATTTTCTATTTTTCTACCTGATTGAATTATTGTACATATATTAGGCAATGTAATGTTTAAAACATCACATGGATAAACATGGTATTTCAAATGTTGCTTTATTGCAAATAATGCTGGCTCACATCCTATTTTCTCTAATGCTGATATTACATTTTGGATAACAAAATAATTACAATCTTTCTTACAGTCTTTCAAAGCTTGAATTAGCCCAGAAACGGCTTGCTCATTTCCTATTTCCCCTAATGCCTTTGCTGCGTTGCTTCTAACATTAGTATCAGGGTCTTGTGTCAAAGCATTAATTAGTGGAGAAACGGCTTGCTCATTGCCTATTTTCCCTAATGCCCATGCTGCATTGTATCTAACATTAACATCAGCATCAGAATTTTTAAGAGCTTGAATTAGCCCAGAAACGGCTTGCTCATTCCCTATTTTCCCTAATGCAATTAAAATAGGTTGAATAAAATTAGCAGTAGGATATTTTCGCCAAAATTTAACAATTTTATTGACCACTTCTGTAATTAAAGGATGATCAAGATTAGGACATTCGCTAATACATAAACCTGTTAACAAGAGCAAGGTATTGAAAATATCATCCTGCTCTTCCATAATTGCTTTTAATAAAGGAAGAGGATGATTATCCATCAATCCTGCTACTAAACTAATAGTTTCATGCCAGTCAAAATGCCACAAATGTTCTTTAACTAAGGCAATTCCTTCCTCTTGATTTTCTTTGATTTTTTCATAAATATAAGATGCGGTTAAATATTCCTGAAAAGTGCGATGGAGAAATAAATATTCTGTTGCTTCCTCTGATAGCTTTTGTAGAATGCCATCCTGTTCTGATAATTCCTTGAGCAAATCTGAAGCTTTTTTACCTTCAAAATCACTGCTATCAGTATTGTTCTTAAATATATCAATTTGTTTCTTTAGCTCTTTTGTGCTTAAAACTTCTGTATTTTTACAACTAAACTGATAAGCTAAAAATTCTAATAGTTCTTTTTTTGACTCTACCCAGCCTTCGTCAGAAGATAAACGTTGATTATCTGCACTCCATTTACTGAGCATATATTCAACAGCTTTTTTATAAACCTGGGTTTTCCTTGCAGGAAGTTCAAGCCCTTTAGTTTGATAAAGACTACATACTAAAGATAATAGTAAAGGATTTTGAGTTAAACCTTGAATTTGCGGTTTATTTTTAATCTCATTAATTAATCCAACTGCTGAAACTGACTCATCTTCTAATAACTTCGCTTTTTGAGCATTTTCAAACCAAAATTTAATATATTCCTCTATTTGTTTTTCGGTAAAAGGAACGATTTCCATTTCCTTGGCATCTTCTAAAAAGCTACTGTAGCCAACAATCCGAGAAGTACAAATAGTTTTATGATCAAAACTTTTAATAAAAGGATTTAAGTAAGGTTGTAATTGCAAACGCTTTTCCCTGGCAACTTCATCTAAAGCATCTAGCAATAACAAACACTTTCCATCTTTTAATTTTTTTCGCACTAAAAACGCAATCTTTTGTCCAGTTTTTGGATAATCTCGCTTGACTAAATTGATAATTGTTTTTTCAATATTTTCTGAAACTTCTGCCAAATCTGATAACCGTAAATAAAGAGGAAATTGAATTGAGCTAATTGTTTTGGCAATATCTTCTTCTCCTAAATTTTCAACATTAGCATCCGATAACTTTTCCTTTTCCTCCCTAGCAATTGTTAAGGCTTCCATGCGTAATAATGTAGATTTACCCATCCCTGGATCTGCCAAAATCATTATTCTTTGATGGTTTCCTTTCTCTTTCTGCCAATCTTCTTGTTTGCGTTCATATTTTTCCCCCTTCGCCGCATAAATACGCTTTATTTCTTCTTCAGATTCTCCATAACTTCGCAAACTTTCATTAAGTTTTTCTTGATAGATTCTTTCTAAAGTAACTTGAATAGGAATATATTGATCTATTAAGGCAACTTTTTCTTTTGGAGCATGAAATAGTTTAATGTCTTGAAATTTACCTTCAATATCTGATAAAAACTCATAAACAGCGTTTTTTAACTCAATACCAGTAAGTTGAATTTCCGCTTCAGAATTATTCTCATAAATATTAATTAATCCAGATTGAGTAAAAATTTGCTTATTATTATTACCAGCAGCATGTACTTCTTGGAAATCTCCATTGCTTTGTTCAGATGGTTGATTCATAGCCTATTTCTTTATTTAATATCTATAGATTTGAGTTAAATATTTGGCTTTTGAGTACAGTGGAGTGAGAAATACAGGACAAACCCTAAATTTCCCAATCTTCAATATTTAATTCACCAATTCTTTGAAATTCGGCAACGTTATGAGTTACTAAAATTAAGTTATTGGCTATAGCGATTGAAGCAATTTGTAAATCATAAGGTCCAATAGGTGTTCCTTTCTTTTCCAAACTTGTACGAATGTTGCCATATATTTCAGTGCATTTGTCATCAAAAGGTAAAGATATAAATCTATTCAAAAATGCTTTTTGCTTCTGTAAATTCTCCGCCGATTTTTTACTTTTAATTGCTCCATAAAACAATTCAGATTTGACAACAGAACAAACAAATATATTAGCAGGATCATGACTTTCCAATTGTTGGTTTAATTTAATATTTAAACCTTTCAAATAAACTATACAGATATTCGTATCTAATAAATAAATCATTCTATTAACTCTCTTGGCTCAAATTCACCTTGGGGATGTCTAATAAAACTTTCATCATCAATACTGCCATAAGTATTGTTAATAAATTCATGCCAAGATTGATGTTCTTTGTCATTATCTTTCAATGAATCAGTTAAATTGATTTTTGTTTGCAAAATTTGCTTTTCTTCTCTAGTTAAACTATTAATAATTTGAGCAAGAGAATCAACTAATTGTATATTCATAATCACCTCATTATTTTCTAAATTGTTAGGATTTACGCAGATGGAAACTTTAAACATTATTTACGGTGGTAAGGTGGGCATTGCCCACAGTACATTTGGAACTGCTGCGTAAGTCCTAGTTTATTAGACATCTCCAATTATTAGGGTTGAGAAGGGCGCTTTGCCCTTACTACGATGGCCGCAGGCCTTGCCCCTTGGGCAAGCGAGTTTAATTTTATTTTCTGGAGATGTCTATTTATTAACATTAACTGATCCAGATTGACTGAAAATTTGCGTATTACCACTTCCAGAAGCATTCACCTGTTGATAATCCCTTCCCACTATAATTTTGTTAATTACTTCTTTAGCTTCTGATTTTACTTCATCCCATCCCTTATCTGGTAAACCCTTACCTCCTCTTAACTTGGCGATCGCAAAATCATTGCCATCCAAATCAAAATGAGGAGTTTGTTTGACATTATATAAACTTTGCACTGTTTCAGGAACAGTTTTACCCAAATAATTCATTAAATTAGAAACCTTTACCACAGTATCACCAACTTGATTTCCTGCACCTTGTAATGCCTCTAAAAAGTGATAAGTATAAATACTCAGAGAATCATCTTTTTGAATCCATGATTTTTGTTCACCTTCAGAAGAAGTAAAAACAACTCTACCTTTGCCTTGTTTTAAATCAGAAATTAAGCCTTTAGAAGGAGCAACACTTTGAAAAGTTTCAAACTCATCTAATAAATCTGCATCAGCTTCAAGGATTTCATCTACATCCTTAGAAGATGCCATTCCCGCCGCATAACAACTATCAATAACAACTAATAAACGTTCAGATTGAATTTGTCGTAAATTATCTGTAAATTCTGTGGCAGATAAAGCAGAAGCAGCCAGTTTCATCGGTTTAATATCATGTTGTAAAAGATAGTAGTTGCGATCGCTTGTATCAACCCAACCATGCCCCGAATAATAGACAAAAATAGTAGCTTGAGGATCATTTTCTGCTTTTTCTTGCAGCCATTGCAATCCCTCTAAAATTGCTTGTTTAGTGGCTTCTTTATTATTGAGAATCTTAATATTTTTTTCCTCATAACCACATAATTCTGGCTCAATTAACGCCCCATAAATGGCTTGAGTATCTTTAACTGTCACTGGTAGAGATAAACGAGAATAAGCAGACTCTCCCACCCCAATTAATAAAGCGTAGCCATTAGCAAAAGTTTCTGTCATTTTTACTTTCCTTTAATCTAATCTTCATAACGACTAATGCGAAAAACAAAATAATTATATTCTAAAGAACCACCATTTTCTTTATGAACAATTGAGCCTAAATTTGGTTGATAAACCCAATTATCCCAATTAATAGTATTCTCTTCAGGTACTTGCACCGCAATATAATTGCCTTCTGCTAAACGAATACCCATCGCTGCATTTTCAAAATCCAAACCTAAAGATAATTTTTGCACTCCCACATTCCTATGCTTTTGCGCTAAAGATTTAACTAACCCTAAACTAATAGTTGTAAAAGGTGCGATCGCTGGTTGTGTAGTAGTTAACAATTTCAATCCTATTTTAAAAGTATTAGATTCTAATGCTTCTAATATCGCATCATCTTCTTTATTTTTCACATTAATAGTTGAGCATTCTAAAGTAACACCTTGAGAACCAACATTTAATCCTGTAAAAATAGGATAACCTATAATTCCCGCTGAATTTCTTTCAGGAATGCGATAGGTTTGATTAAAACTAACAACTTCCTCTGAGTCACCAACTTGATTTTTAGTAGCAAAAGTAACCATAACATTATGAGTACCTCTACCAGGATATTCATAAACCCGCAAACGATCCAAACGAACATTAATACGGCTATTCTTTAAGGTATCATCAGGTGCGATCGTTCCAGGATAAAGAATGGGTTGTGGTTCGCTAGAAACAGTTTCAAGAGGTGCAATATAACCAAATTGATGAGTTGTATAAGACCAAGGACGCTTTTGCGGAGAATTTAATAACTCAAAAATATCTTTCTTGAGAATATCATCCACATTTTTAGACTTACTTTGAGCTTGATTGTTAAGTTCAATCTCATCTAATTCTTTGAGTTTATTTTCAATTTTTTCAGGATCTTTATACTCACCAATAACAACGATATCCGCTATTAAATCAACTGATTCTTTATTCAAAATATTACTCCTATTCAATTTCTTTTGTTTCTCCTAAAACTAATAATTTTTAATTCCTCTGAACTTATGTTTTTTAAAAGCCTAAAGGCTTTACTACGAACCAGGAAAATTTTGGCAACAATTACCAAAATTTTAATTATTTAAAGTCCACCAAGCGAGGGCATAGGGCTGATCATACTCATTAACTTTTTCTAGATAACGTACACGAATTTTATAACGTCCAGTGGTGGGAATAGGGCAGAAAATATGTTCAACACTATCATGTTCACTAAGTGGTCGCACAAAATTAATTACCGCAGGTTCGGGCGGGTTTTGATTTAAAGATAACGTTGCTCACAAACTAAACCCGCCCCTACAGAAATTGAATTTTTTCAATTATATCTTAATTTTGGCTCGAATGAACGCACTCATGTCTAATAGACAGTATTTCAACAGATTATACTTGTTTATTCAAGTTTAATCGTGAAAAATTAGCACTTGTCTAAGCTTGATGAATTAATTGGTTAAGACTTATCGAGGGACGCTCATGTAGGCAATACCCACTCTACTCTATATATGGTGTAAAATCTTCCTCGCCAAAATAATCCCCAGATTTCCCCCCAGTCTTACGCAAAAGACAAATAGACTCAATAGACATAGACTTATCCATCGCCTTCGCCATATCATAAAGAGTTAGCGCCGCCACAGAAACCGCAGTCAAAGCTTCCATTTCCACCCCAGTTTCCGCCTTAGTAATTACCGTCGCCCGAATTTGATACCCTGGGAGAGCAAAATCTGGAATTAGTTGCACTTCTATTTTGTGCAGTGGGAGAGGATGACACAGAGGAATTAAAGTAGCCGTTTGCTTTGCTGCCATAATACCAGCTAATTTGGCAGTTCCCAAAACATCTCCTTTTGGAGCATTGCCAGCTTCAATAGCGTTCAGAGTTGCCTGAGACATACGCACTCGCCCACGAGCAACTGCTTCTCGGCGAGTAGATGACTTCCCTGAAACGTCCACCATCTGGGCTTCTCCCTGAGAATTTAAATGAGATAAATTTTTTTTCGGAAAATCTGGCACCATTTCGTTTATCTATGCTATGATTATTCAAGTGCCGATTAAGGAAGATTTTGGGCTTGTAGCTTAGTGGATTAGAGCGTGTGGCTACGGACCACAAGGTCGGGGGTTCGAGTCCCTCCAGGCCCGTTAATTAAATAAAGTTTCATCCCCCCAAAAACTACCCTCTGCTAGCTCCCCCTGGCAGGGGGTAGTTGTTTATTAGTCTAAAGCATAGGCATCTTTTTCTTGACCAAGGGCGAAACGGAGAGAATGAGGCAAATTTTTCCCCGACTGGGTAAGAAAAATCAATAAAGCTAAAGTAGCAAACCCAGCAGTGAGGGAAAAAATCCCTCGGTAACTGAACATTTCTGCTAAAAAGCCTAAAATCGGGCCTGCCAAAGCAATACCTAAATCAAAGCCGCCAATACAGATGGAAGAAACCTTACCACGCTCATTAGCATAAGAGCGATCAGACATGAGCACAAGGATCATCGGAATAAGTATGCCGCCCCCAGTTCCCTCGATGAGGGCCGCCAGCAAAAAATCTCTAGGAGTGTGGGCATAGGCTAGCAAGATCATTGCAATAATATAGCAGACTAAACTGCCAGTAATTAATAGACCTCTGCCAATGGTATCAGATGCCCGACCCGCAAAAACCCGCACCGAAAAACTAGCGATCGCCGCTGCGGTATAAAACAACCCCACATTTAACTCAACTTGTATATCTTCAACATACAAAGGCAAGAAAGTGACTAAATTCCCAAACAATAAACCAATCAGAAACAATACTAGAGCAGGAACTTGCAGAGCATGATTTCCCATCAATTGCCAAAAAGTCCTGGTAGGCTCAGGAATATCTGTTAAATTTAGAGTTTTTTTCCTAGTTTTCTCCTTTACCAGACTTGCCAAGATCAAAGCCATAAAACCGCAAATAGCAGAAACAATAAACAAAACTGTATAACCAGCTTCAGCCTGCAAAAAGCCCCCAACAGCAGGCCCTAGTGCCATACCAATGGGTACAACCAAACTCATATAACCAATTAATTCGCCCCGTTGTTTTACTGGGGACAAATCGATCACTAAGGCACTATATCCTGTGGTAAAAGCTGCAATACTAATCCCGTGAAATGCTCGCAGTCCCATTAAAACTGGCAGTGAGTCCGCTAAAAGATAGCCCAGTGGGGCTATCCCCACCACTACTGTACCAATTAGCACCACTATTTTCCGACTATGGTGATCGGCTAGCCACCCTAACCAAGTACGGGAAAGTAACAACCCAATCGCAAAACAGCCCATTACCAGCCCTACTTGTTGTTTTGTCGCGCCCAAGTCTTGGATATAAGCTGGTAAAGTAGGCAGGAGGCAAGTGGTACTTGTCCAAAAAAATAAACCAGTAATAAATAAAATTAGGAGATTTTGTCTCTTTGCTGGTTCTAAAGCTTTAAAAGTGTTCAGGAGCATAGCTGATGGGATAACAGGGACTCGTCTTACTTTTAGATCTTAACAATTCTTCATTAAGTTTATTCAGCACCTACTATTTTCCTAGACATATGTGGACATATATCCAGAAACCTACTTCCTCGGTGAATAAATAGGATTTTTCTGCTCACCCGTTCCAATGTTTACTTGCAAAGAAGGAAAATGTTCCGTGTTATCTAGTAACATGATA
>JADQBC010000040.1 GCA_016903655.1 Gomphosphaeria aponina SAG 52.96 = DSM 107014 | reverse complement strand
TATAACCCGCATGTTGTGCTAATTTGGTTCGTTCTTTATTATTGAGTTTGAGTTCTATTTTAATGGCATACACGTTCAAATATATCTCCAAATACTTGTTGACTAATAATATAGCAGATCATTAATTGAGGTGAGATTCCTGCTTTGTAACTTTTACTTAAATAGACTTATTTATTCAAGTTTATGCAGCAAATTCCTATTTAATAGCAACTCCAGAGGGAGAATGTCACCATTTATTGCCAACTTTTAAGGATTAGAAGAATTTGGGGGTTCAGAGGGTATGGATTGAGTTTCGCTGGGGTTAGACTGTGGTAAAGGTTCCCGATTTGGATCTTTAACTTCTTCGGGAATGGGAACAAAGAAAAGAGCAATCCCTGTTAAAGCTAAACTAGCCAAACCAAAAGCTAATGGAGTTGCTCTCTCCACCAGCGGTTCATCTGTTTGACGATAACGCCGAGAAACTGGCTGCACAGTCCATTTTATTTCAGGGAGAGTACGAGCATCGGCAAAAAACTGATCCACCGTCTCAACTAAATCAAACAACTGTACAGTGGTCAAATCCATTGCACAGGTTTGGTTGTTATTATCTAGAGATTGCCAAATTAAGCGATGTAAATTTTTGCCCTTTACCTTTTCCAATAACACCCAATCCGAGTCTGAGACATTTTCTGTGGGATGCTCAAGCCCACTCAAAAATTCTTGAGCATAAGCACTCACAGCCTTCACCAGACTTTCAAAAAAATCCCGTCCGCCACTCATAACTTGATCTGAGCCGACAAAATGACACTCTGAATTGATTAAAATGGACATTAAAGGTATTCCATCCAGCAAATTTTCAGAAGCAATATCATTGCTTAGTCCTTCTAAAATGAGCTTGCAATTAGGTGAACTGTACTGACGACGAATTGTCACTCTACTTCTCCATCAAACAAACTAATCCAAAACCGTTCCATTCCTTTAATTCCCCCACAAAATAATAGCTCTCTTAAGAGAGACAAGGCAAACTCATTTAATTCACTCTCGTGAGCGAGATAAAAAGCAACCTTCGCACGGCGGGGATTCATGCGGCTAGTAAAGTGCGCTCGAAATCGTTCGAGATACTCAGACAAGCGAAAATTGCTTTCGAGGGGAAATCCCTTTTCTTTCATTTGGTGTTCAGCGATGAGGAGTTGTCGGATTAATACTTTAAGCTGACTGGCTCGAAAAGTGGCGATCGCCACTAAAGCTTTTGCTTGCTCCAGAGTGAGCCTATCCCTGCTATAAGAACGTCGCCAAGGATTACTACAACGCAAGCGCCAAAGAATTACTCGATTTTTAATAATATTTTTTATTTGCAGTGTCAATGCTGTAGCCAGCATATATTCTGACCCTCCTAATTCCAACGCTTCGAGCGCTAGGAGCATCAAATCTATTTTTTGCTGAATTTTTACCGCTACTCTCTGGCCTGAGATGGGAAAATCTGGCAATTGCTCGAAAACCAATGGCTTTGACTCCTCAGGACTACTCTGATCTTGCATTACGGTCGCAGAATGGCTCATTCTCTTTTATCTCTATGGATTTACTGATTTTTTTTCTCAATCATCATCCCTTTCCCTATCTATTTACTTAATGATTCTGGCTTATTTTCCCAAAAGCTCCCAAAATTACTGAGTCTCGTCACTCTCTTTTCTTCTTCGATCCTACCCTATCTTTAACAATTTTCCCCAGGCCTCAACCATAATTTTTTCCCAAAATATATTATACTAACCTTTTAGTCAATAACCACTGAATGGTTGATGTAAATTATTAATTAAGACAATTTTCATGGATCTAAAATATCTCATTCGGGATATACCCGACTTTCCTAAACCAGGAATTCTCTTTCGAGACATCACTACTCTTTTGAGAGATGCCGCTGGATTACGCTACACGATTGATACTTTTGCTGCCGAGTTTACAGCTGCGGGGTTAAAACCCGATTATGTGGTAGGAATGGAATCACGGGGCTTTATTTTTGGGCCCCCTCTAGCATATAAACTAGGAGCGGGTTTTGTGCCAGTGCGCAAAAAGGGAAAGCTTCCTGCAGCAGTTCACTCCATAGAATATGAACTAGAATACAGAACAGATACGCTTGAAATTCATCAAGATGCTTTGGCTGCCCTTTCAAAGGTGGTGATTGTTGATGATTTAATAGCTACAGGTGGAACTGCTAAAGCCACAGCAGATTTATTGGCGCAAATGGGCTGTGAATTGCTCGGATTTGGCTTTATCATTGAGTTAACAGAGTTGGCAGGAAGGCAAAACCTGCCCACAGTGCCGATTATTACCCTTATTGAGTATTGAATTAATGAATATTACTAAAAAAACTCAATTACCCCAAGGTCAGGGGTGGGGCGGGGAAAATGTTCCATAATGAAACTTTTCTCTATGGGGTTAAACGGGTTTTACAGGGGCTTTTAACTTTGTTTTTGGCATCAGCTCTCAGTTTTGCTATAATTCAACTTGCTCCTGGAGATTATCTCGATAGTTTACGGCAAAATCCTACTATTTCTGAAGAAACTCTATCAGATTTAAAAGAGCGCTTTGGTTTGGATAAATCAGCATTTGAGCAATATTGGCTTTGGCTGTTTAGGGTGGTTACTCGTTTTGACTTTGGTGAGAGTTTTGTTTATTCCCGCTCAGTGTCTTCTTTGTTGTTAGAGAGAATACCAGCAACTTTACTGTTGGCTATAGCCTCAATCATTATTACTTGGGCGATCGCTATTCCTTTGGGCATTGTTAGTGCAGTCAAACAAAATACCATGATTGATCAAGTTCTCCAAACACTTGGATATGTTGGTCAGGGGTTTCCCAGTTTTATCACAGCGTTAGCTCTGTTGTTTGTAGCTCAAAAAACTTCTCCCCTTTTTCCTGTAGGAGGAATGACGAGCATCAATTATAGTGATTTATCTCTGTTAGGAAAAATTATTGACATCGGTTGGCACATGATTTTACCAACTATTGCTTTAAGTATCACAAGCTTTGCTGGTCTTCAACGCCTCACCAGAGGACAACTTTTAGATATACTCCGTCAAGATTATATTCAAACTGCCCGCGCTAAAGGACTACCTGAAAATCGAGTATTATATGTTCACGCTTTGCGCAATGCAGTAAATCCTTTAATCACTCTCTTAGGTTTTGAATTTGCTTCTCTTTTAGGGGGGGCATTTATTGCGGAATATTTTTTCAATTGGCCTGGTTTGGGGCGTTTAATTTTACAAGCTGTACAAGCACAAGATCTTTATTTAGTTATGGCAAGTTTGATGATGGGTGCAACTATGCTCATTGTTGGCAATTTGCTGGCAGATTTGTTGCTGAAAACAGTTGATCCAAGAATTAGCCTAGAAAATCTCCAATAACCATTAAAACAGTTATCAAAAGAGCAGGGGCATACCATTGTTAAGTGTTAATATTGGTAAGCTAAGAACTAGAGCCAAGAAAGAGTTGTAAGGAACAATTACCCCAGATTATGGTTGGATAATAGGTTAATACTATCCCTTTCTTGCCTAGAAGATAACTCATTAAATAATAACTAGAATGTCGAATCAAATACATCATTTAATCAGGTCTAAAATCGATGGAAAATATCTGACAGCTCGTGTGGGAGTAGAACAAAATGACACTGAAACAGGTTATTTGTTAACATTTAAAGAAGATTTTGATGCTTTAAGTTATCTCAATAATCACGGGGCAGATGTTGCTAATCGTTTTGGGGTAGAATCAATTTCTAGTATTCAGTTAAAATCTCTGTTACAACGTTGGGGATTTAAGGGAATTGGTCTGGTTCAAGATCCACTTTTACCCAGGATTGAGTTTTTCTCGACTTCTAAGCTTAGTTATTAATGGTTGATGGTTGATGGTTGATAGTTGATAGTTGAGAGTTGAGGGGAAAAAAAAGAAGCATGAACAAGCAACGATATGGTTGAGAGTTGAGAGTTGATAGGAAAAAAAAGAAGCATGAACAAGCAACGATGAAGAATAAATAATTGAAATGAACGTTGAAAATCAAAACATAAAAGTCAAACCATTTTTTGCCCGCCATCAAACCTTTCACCCGAGGTTTGGTTGGATTAAAAAAGGATTTGAGCTAGCAAAAAAAGATGAGGGAGTATTTTTAAGAGAAGATGCACCAGTAAAACTAGGTGTAGGAAAAAACATGGTGCGTTCTATTCGTTATTGGTGTCGAGCATTTAAAATACTGAATAAAGATCAACCTACAGATTTTGGGAGACAACTGTTAGATGATGAGGGTTGGGATCCTTATTTAGAAGATCCCGCTTCTTTGTGGTTACTCCATTGGAATTTACTTAAACCAACTTGTGAAGCGGCGGCATGGTACACTGTTTTTAATCTGTTTCGGGCAGTGGAATTTACTAGCGATGACTTACTGAAAGCGTTGAGAGATTATCGAGCTCATCTTGCTAGTCAACCTGTTGACTCTTCCTTAAAAAAAGACCTTACCTGTATTTTGCGAATGTATGTAGAGCAAGATGTGAAAATAGGTACATTAGAAGATTATATTGATTCTCCTTTTGTTCAGTTAGGCATTATTCAGACAGCGGGAGATGGAAAACATTATAACTTTCGGGTGGGTTCTAAAAATAATTTGCCTCCTGAAATTGTAGTTGCAGCTTGTCTGGAATTTACAGTGGCTCGGGGTCAACAGAAAACTATTTCTATTTCAAGTCTCAGTTATGACCGAGGTAGTCCTGGTCTAGTTTTTAAACTGTCTGAAAGCGCAATTTGTAATGCTATTGAAGAAGTAACAGCAACTAATAATGGGGTCTTTTTGTCTGATAGTGCTGGATTGATTCAATTTTCTTTTACTGAAAATCCCCTAGATCTGGCAGGGAAAATTTTGGCTACCTATTATTGTTAGTTTTTTGTCCTTGGTCTTGTGTAAATTATTAATAGTTTAAAATACTTTAATAGCAGACTAATGACCAATGACTAATTTTGGTGCGTTACGAGACTCGTGTTCAATCTATTTTTTAAATAGCCGAGATAGTTAGGGCATAAGGCACCCTCCATAAGCTAATAACCAATGACCATCAATGATTATTAAAGATGTTAGATCAATATTTTAGAACCCATCGTCGCTATTGTCGTTCAATCAATTTGGAGCGAGATAAAGAGAGAGTAGAGGCATTAGATGGTTATATTCTTACTGAGAGGTCAGTAGATGCTCTCAGAAGGATTGTAGCAGGATTGACCGCTGCAGGGGGAAATCATGCTTGGACTTTAACCAGTGTTTATGGCACGGGAAAATCGGCTTTTGCTCATTTTTTGGCATCCCTTCTAGCACCTGAAAAATCAATTTTGCGAGCTAAAGCTGTAGCTATTGCTTCAGAGGCGATGGAGTCAGAAACAATTAATGAGAAATTCCCGAAAAAAGGACTATTTCGAGCAATTGCTACAGGACAAAGAGAACCAATTAGTCATACAATTGTTAGGGCTTTAGCAACAGAAGCAGAAAATTATTGGACAGCAAAACGCAAACCCAACATAGTGAAAAAGTTGCTCTTACTGAGAAAAAATCCAGAAAATATAGAAAGTAAAGATATTCCTCAATTGGTACAGGATGTGGCGGTAGCTTCAAAAACAGGAGTATTACTAATTATTGATGAATTGGGGAAAAGTTTAGAATATGTGGCGACAAGTGGGGGCAGCGAAGATTTATATTTATTGCAACAGTTGACAGAATTGCCGAAAAATGCGAGAAATTTGCCTGTTTATTTGTTAGGAATTTTGCATCAGGAATTTTCCGAATATGGGCAAGGTTTGGCGGCAGTGCAGCGGAATGAATGGGCGAAAATTCAGGGAAGGTTTGAGGATATACCTTTTACTGACTCTACAGGACAAATGGTGCGGTTGATTGCTCAGGTAATAGATTACTCAGGGGCCCTTAAGATCGCCCCGAAGATTAAGGAGCAATCCAGAGAATGGTTAAATATTCTGAGTGATTTGACTAATGACTTGACTTTTGAAAATTTAGCAGCAATTTATCCCATACATCCTTTAGCCGTCTTAGTTTTACCTGCACTGTGTCTGCGCTATGCCCAACAAACCCGTTCTTTATTTACTTTTCTCACCAGTGCCGAACCCTATTCTTTTCAAAATTTTCTCCAGGAAACGAAGATAGAGGGGGAGACTTTACCAACTTTAAAATTAGATTGGCTTTATGATTATTTTGTGGAAACTGTAGGCATGGGCATGGGTTCGAGACCACAAATGAGCCGCTGGGTAGAAATTCAGGGTTTAATTGCTGAGGCCAGGCAGCTAGATCAAGATAGTTTAAGGGTGTTAAAAACAATAGGTACTTTTAATCTGTTAATGAGTACGTCGTGGATAAAGGCAAGTCGTAAGCTGGTGAAGTTAGCGTTATGTGATGCCCCTAGTAGTTTAGAAGATGAACGTTGGGAAAGGGTAATTGATGGTCTTCTCCAAAGAGGCATGATTACTTATATTAAAGCTTTGGATGAATTAAGAATTTGGCAGGGGTCGGATTTTAATTTAAATGGTGAAGTGGAAGCTTATATAGAACAAGAGCGTGAACCACTTTCTCTGTTGTTGGAAAAATTTTATCCTTTGTCACCGATTATTGCCCAGCGCCACAGTTATAAAACGGGAACTATTCGCTATTTTGAGCGCTGTTATTTAGATAGTTCTAAGGATTTAAAGACATTGGGTGCTATTGAACCCAACTGTGATGGTTTAATTGGTTATTGGTTAGAAGAGGAGTTACCCAATTTAGTACCTGTACAAACAGCAGAGGGTTTACCCTTGATTTTAGTGTGTGCATCTAAGTTAAAAACTTTGCATATTAAAACTTTGGAGTTTGCTGCTTTAACCAAAATTCAAGCTACTGCGCCGCAATTACAAACTGATGGGGTAGCGCGTAAAGAGGTGCGGTATCGTCTCAGTCATGCTAAACGTCTTCTTGATGAGAGTTTGAGGCAGGGTTTTGGTTTTGTGATGGAGCAGAAATGCTGTGTTGATGGTCAAGAGAAAACTATTACTCATGCCAGGGAGTTTCAGCTTTTACTTTCTGAAGTTTGTGACCGAGTTTATTACAAGAGTCCGAAAATTTGGAATGAGTTAATTAATCGTCGCGAGTTAACTTCCCAGGGGGCAATGGCATCTCGTCGCTTAATTGAAGCAATGTTGACTCATGCCGAGGGGGCAAGATTGGGTTTAAAAGGATATGGGCCAGAGGTTTGTATTTATTATTCTCTGCTCCATGAAACAGGGATTCATCGCTTGGAAGGGGGAGAGTGGGGGTTTTATCCGCCACCGCCTGAAGAGAGTATTAACACAGTTTGGCAGGCAATGTCAGATTTTTGTAAATCCTGTGTTGAAATTCAAAGTTTAGATAAGTTGTATGGGATTTTGGGCAAACCTCCATTAGGGGTAAAAATGGGGCTGATTCCTGTTTTACTCGCGGCAGTGTTGATTTACCATGGAGATGATGTGGGGGTTTATAAGGATGGGAGTTTTATTCCTGTGCTAGGGTTAGAACATTTTGAGTTGCTGGTGAAAGATCCGTCGCGGTTTGGGGTGAAATATTTTGATATGGCTGGGTTACGGGGGCAGGTTTTTCAAGAGCTGGAGGCGCTTTTGCGTCAACCTCATGCCCAAGTACGGACGGGTGTACGGAATGCTACTATATTGATGGTGGTTAAGCCTCTTTATCAGTTTGTGAAAAAGCTGCCTTTTTATACAATTCAAACTTTACGCCTGAGTGAGAAAGCTTTGGCAGTAAGAGAAGCTTTAAAACAGGCTATTGAGCCTGATGAATTGTTATTTAATGCTTTGCCCATTGCTTGTGGTTTGTCTCCTATTGGCACTATGGCAGGTGATGTGGTAGAGGCGAAAATTTTCCGCTTCGAGCTTAGTGCGGCATTGAAGGAGATTTTTACGGCGAAGGAGCGACTGGTGCAAGAGTGCGAAGATCTTCTCATTGAAGCTTTTGGGATTGGGGGTAGGAAAATGCGGCTGCGGGAAGATTTGCGGCTGCGGGCAAGTATGTTGATGGGGCAATGTGTTGAGCGTAGTCTTAGAAGTTTTATTAAAGCTGCTGTGGATGAGGATAAAACTGAGCAGGAATGGTTGTCAGCTTTGATGATGATTGTAGCAGATAAACCTGCTGAGTCTTGGACTGATGAAAATGTGACTCAATTTCAGATCCAGCTTAGTAACTTGGCGAGGAAATTTAAGAATCTGGAAGTTTTACAGCAAGAAAGGCCTTCTGTAGAATCAGACATGACAACAAGGATGATTACAGTGACTCATGCTGATGGGAGGGAAATTCATCAAATGATTTGGGTTGATGATGGACAAATTGCAGCAGCGGCAGCGTTGGGAGAGAAAATTTTACAGGATTTACCCAATACTAAGACTAGACAAGCTCTTGTTGCTTTTCTGGCAGAAAAAATTTTGGGTTCTTCTCTTGATTAAAGTGATCCAACTAAACGGCGAGGAAAAAAATGTTAGGCTATTTTATGTTATCATAAGCTTAATTTGCCTCAATGAAATAGGGATTGAAATTTGGAGCAATAAAAATGTAGTTAAAAAGCTCTGCTTTTTTATTGCTAAATTTATCTATTTTGTTTCAAAATAAGTTAATGAGCTCATAATTGAGTGGAAGATTAGACCGAGATTTGTTTGAACATCAAGGAAGAGAACTATGACGAAAAGAATTAGGCACATCCTCGGTTTATCGGGTGGGAAAGATAGCACGGCTTTGGCAGTGTTACTACACAAAGAAATTCCTGAGCTGGAATACTTTTTTTGCGACACACATAAAGAGTTGCAAGAAACTTATGAGTACCTTGATCGCATTAAAGCTCGTTTAGGAATTAAAATTCATTATCTGAGTGCTGAACGGGGCTTTGATCATTGGCTAGATGTGTATGGTGGGGTATTGCCTTCGCCAAAAATGCGTTGGTGTACTAAGCAGTTAAAAATTAAACCTCTTGAGGATTTTGTGGGGGAAGATGAGGCGGTAAGTTATGTTGGTATTAGAGCTGATGAAAATCGGGAAGGTTATGTTTCTACAAAGCTAAATATTAAACCAAGGTTTCCTTTTAAGGAGAGGGGATTGGTGAAAGCAGATATAATTAAATTGCTAGAGGATACGGGCATCGGTTTACCTGATTATTATCGTTGGCGCAGTCGTTCGGGTTGCTATTTTTGTTTTTTTCAGAGAAAATATGAATGGGTGATGTTAGCACAAGAGCATCCTGATTTATTCGCTAAGGCTGTTGAATATGAAGAAAAACATAAGGATGGCAGAACTTATACTTGGACTCCAGGGGAAACTTTACAGGAAATTATTGCCCGAAAAGATGAGATAATTGCTAATCATGAAAAGGCAATGGCAAAGGAGAAAAAAGCAACGCCAAATCAGCCATTGGCTGAAGCTTTGGCTGCTGTATTGGATGAGGAAAATGAGGATTTGCCCTGTTTTGCATGTCATTTATAAGTTATGGTTGATGGTTGATGGTTATGAGTTCCTATTCTGGAGTTCTAAGTTCTAATTTGTATGGAATTTAAAAAATATGGCAAAATTACAGTTAAGTTTTCACACGACTTTTGCGCTTAAGAAAGAAGACATAATTAAAGTTATGCAGGTGGCGGCATCAGAAAAAGGATTAAGTGATTCTTTGGAAAATCTGATGGAGCAAACAGGTTTGGGAAATAAAAAAATAACGCCAATGAAAACTTGGACAACTCGTGCAGGGTTACTCGAAGGGGCAAAGCTGAGTTCAGCAGGAGAAATTGTGTGGAAATATGACCCGCAGCTAGAGTCAAGTACTACAGAATGGTTAATGCACTTTTATCTGAGTTTGGGACGTTATGGGGTGAAAGAATTACCGCCAGAGCCCGCAGAATGGGGAGGGTGGACTTATTTTGTTTATGATTTTATGCCGCAAAATGGGAGTTTTAGTTTGGAGGATTTGGTACAAACAAGTGCTTCAATTTTTGAAGAAGAAAATAATAAAAAACTGATGAAAAATCTGCGGATTTTGCTGCGAGCTTACACAGAAGCGAAGGCTTTGGCGGGGATAAAATATGTGCAAAAGGTAGAGAGAAATAAGTATATGGCGGGGGAAAAAATTATGCCCAATACTTATATGGTGGGGTATTTATTGGCAAAAATATGGGAGCGGGATTTTGGTGAGGAAAGCTCGGTGCTAACGGATGATATTCTCCACAAAAAAATGGGTTTGGGTTCTGTGTTGGGAATAGGCTCAGAAGGGTTGCAAGAACAGTTGGATAAGCTGGAATCTTTGTCTTTGATTGAGCAAAGAAGGTCTGTGTCTCCTTATCAAGTTATTCGTCGTTGGGATGATGCTTTGAGTTTATTGGAAAAGGCTTATGAAAATACTCTATTAAATCGAGCAGTGGTTGAGGTAAATGAAGGGGAGAAAGTGGATGAGAGTGAGTAGTCAGTCTTTGATGATTGATTTGATGGATGTGGGGTAGGTGGAAAGAGTTAAATAAAAAGTGGCAAAAAGAATGATGGATTAGTAATAATTCATTGTTCGCCACAGAAGTTGAAAAGATAAATAGTTAAAGGAAGATTGACGATGCAGCTTTTTCAAGTTGTAAGAATTAACGAAGCAGGATTGGTGGCTAATGCTGTGGATTTTGGCATGATGGCTGACAAGGAAAAAAATCTGCGTTTATGTAAGGGGTTTGTTTTTAATTATAATAAAAGTAATTATAAGGCATCAACTCTGGGAATTTTGGATGCAGTTTGGAAAAGTTATGGGGAAGAAAAGGTAAGTAATATTCATTTAATGGTGCAGGATTATGGGAAGGGAAAGTCCCATTTTGCTCTAACTTTGGCGAATTTTTTTAAACAACCAGAGGATAGTCCTGAAGTTAAAGGAATTTTGACCCAGATGGAAATAGCTGTGGGAAATAATCAAGCTATGGTGGGGAAAATTAGGGAAGAGAAGCAGGTAAAAAAAAGGCATTTGGTGATTTGTTTAAGTGGCGATCGCTCTTTGGATTTAAGACAGATATTTCTGCGGGGAGTGCGGAATACTTTAGAGGAAGAAGGAATCACGGAGTCGAATGTAATAGAAATATGTAAAAAACCCCTGGAATATCTGGAAAGTTTGAGTGAAGAAGAGCAGGCGATCGCCAATGAGTTTCTGAAGCAAACTGAAAGTACTTGGGAGAATGTAGCCACTTTAATTGAGTTCTTAAAACAAGATAATTATCGAGTGATTCGGACGGTTAAAGATATTAGTCGTCAATTAAATAAAGGCTTTGCGATCGATTTTGAAACTGACTTGAATATAGAGGAAATTCTTGAGAATTTAATCAAGAATCTCTGCGCTGGGGAAAATCCTGCTTATCAGGGAGTATTAATCCTCTTTGATGAATTAAATTACTATCTGCAATCGTGGGCGAATGATTCAGTAGCAGCAGGTGGTGCAGCTCTTCAAAGTATCACAAAAGCTTGTGAAAATCATCAGGGAAAAATGGCTTTAGTCTGTTTTACCCAAATTCGACCTTTAAAATCAGTACCCAGTAAGTCGGCAGAAGATTATAAAAAACTAGCATCTCGGTTAGAAATGGCTCAGAGTACATATGAGCCAGTATCAAGTTTGGAGTTGGTAATTAATGGGTTAATTGAGCAGCAAGTAAATACAAAAGAATGGCAGGAATTTATAGGGAAATGGGGCAGTACATTATTGGCAGATAGTAGAAATGGACAGGAAAAAAGGATTCCCACTTATAAGGAAAGGGGTTGGAGTTTAGAGAGTTTCCATCAGATTATAACTTTGGGTTGTTTCCCACTGCACCCTCTAAATGCTTATCTTCTTTGTAATTTAGATTTTACTCAAGGGCGGACAGCAATTCAATATATTCAGGAGGAAGTGAAGCGGTTTATTGAAGTAGAGCCAGTGGAAAAAAATGGGAGTTTAAATTATCTGGCTGCGGTGGGGTTAGTGACAGCTTTTGAGAGTAATTTTGGGCAATTTGCTAGCTATTTGGAATATGAAAGGGCATCAGATGCGATCGCTGCTTCAGCCAAACCAGAAGAAATTACTGTCTTAAAAGCTCTCTTTTTATATTACGCGAGTAAGAATAAGCTGAACAAACTAGAAGGGGAAAAGCACGAAATATTATTAAGTGAATTATCAGGTTTTTCTATTGGGCAAACAGAAGCAATCATCAAAGAATTGTGTAACAAACGGCAAGTAATTTACCACAATCCAGGGGACAATACTTACCGCTTTTATGGGGGTATCAACTTACAAGAGTTAAGGGAAGAATTAGAAGAAGAACTAGAAAAAAGAAACGAGCATTTGACTGTAACCAAAGTAGTAAATTATTGCCAGTTAAATGTAGAAGCTTACTTAAGAGAACCAGTAATTAGAGCAAATTACTTTATTGAGGAAAACAAATTACTCAGTGATGAATGGTTTTTCGAGTATAAGTTTTATGCAGCAGAAGGGATAACAAAAATATTAGCAGGTAGCCAAAAGCTCATAACTCAAGCAGAAGAAGCTCAGGGGATTTTTGCTTATGTGTTAGCAGAAACCAAAAGTGAGCTCGAAGAGCTGAAAAAAAATATGGGAAAAATTCTGGAAAATTCCCGCCTGAAAGAGAGAATAGTTGTTGCTATTCCTGCCAAACCTACAGGAGAAATAGCCAGGGATCTAGCAGTGATTAATCTGCTGACTAAAAGATCAACCCAAGAAAAACAAGAGTCAGGGGCGGCGAGTAGCCAGCTACGGAAACAATTAGAACAAAAAATAGAACGAGAAATCAGGGAAATTATCAATTCTTGTACTTATTATTGCTGGGGGAGAGAAGAAATACCATTAAGTGAAAGGGAAAATCCATCCAGGCTAGTAAGCAATTTATTACAAAAACTATATCATTTGGTGCCGCCAGTAGCCAAGAATGAGAAAATGGCAAAAGGAAAAGCCACTGGCAGTAAAGTAATTGGGTATATAGCTAATCGCTTGCTAGAAGATGATCTGACGATCCAAAAATTCCCAGATCAATCTTATAATAATTTAATTACGCCAGTATTTGTAGAAGGGTGGGGCTTGTTAAAAGTTACGGAGCAAAAGTATTTAGTGCAAATTCCTGGGCAAAAAAATGTGAGAGCAGCTTGGGATAAAATTTCGGAGATGACTGCTTTAGGAGATAAACAAGAGCAGCGAGTGGATCTAGAGAAGATTTGGCAAATATTAGCAGCTCCACCATTTGGGTACAATGAATATACCTTTACCATGTTATTGACTGCCTGGCTAGCTTATCACAGAAATGAAGTGCAGTTAGAGGGAAGTTTTGGCATTCCGCAGAAGAAAACTCAGTTAGTTTCTGTGTATGTAAAACCTTTAAAAGATTGGGCAACTACTAATGTATTTAGTAAACCGAAAGATTTTATCTCTAAGTGGATAGAGGGGGGGAGAAAACCTCGATTAATTCGCCGTCTTCCCGTAACTTGTCCCGAAGTACCAAAGCAGGTAAATTATCAGGAAGCAGAGCAATTAATTAAAGGGATTAAGAATTATCTAGAATCTGAAAATCCAGATCCAGTAAAGGTTAAAGAAATTGAGCTGAAAAGAGAACAGTTAATTACGGGGATGAAGAAGGTAGAAGGGAAGTTGCAGCCCCTGGAAATAGCAGAAAATCTAGCAACTGAAACTAAGTTGGATATTTTAGTAGAGATATATCCCCGTTTGCGACAACATTGGGTGATGGAAACTAGCTCAGATTTAATTAATGTTAGCCCGACAGAAGAGCAACTTAGTCGTCAAACGAGGGCCTTAGGCAATGTGCAAGAAAAAATTGAGCAACGGGTAAAGTTGTTGCGGGAAGGGGCAGAGTTACTAGAGACAGAAGAAGAGTATGGTGGTTATAAAGTAGAGCTAGAAAAAGCAATTGAGAAAATACGTGAAGTTGAAGGTCTGCCTTTAAAGTTGATTGATATTCTTGAAAATGCTATTACCACAGCAGATGAAAGATTATCCAAGCTGAAAACTCAGGCAAAAATTGAGCAATGTCTCGAGCAAATTCAGATGCGCTACCATGCTTTGAGTGAGAATGCTAGCCAACAAGATTATTGGTTAACTCTCAGTGCAATTGAAACTTTAGCAGGGGGAATACCTGCTGTTAAGGAAGAGCAAAGGTATAAGGAAATTCAGAAAGAATTGGCGCAAAAACAAGATGATTTGACTTCATTGTTAGAAAATTGGTCAGCCAGATTGGTGGGGATAGCTCGGAGTAAAGGTTTGGAGTTGTATCAAGAGGTTAGTAGTCAACAAAATCGTTTTACAAAAGAGGAGAGTAGAAAGAGGGTAGAGCAATTATTAGCTCAATTGAATGGGATGATTTTAGAGGGGCGAAGTGAGTCAAAAGTAGAACCAGAAAAGCGAGAACAAGATGAACAAATAATGCAGATGATTCGGCAAAAAAATCCAGCAACTCTGGAGAGTATTCGTCTGTGTGAAGAAGAAATAGGAGAAATAGCTAATCTGAGAAGGCGGTTAAATGAGCCAGAAGTTTATAAAATTGAAATAGAAGGAAAACTTCAGGAATTAAAGAATAAGATTACAGAGTATAATCGGCAATTGCAAAATATACGCGATCGCCTGCGAGTGGTTGCTAATTCTAGGGAGTTAAATACGCTGATTACTGAATACTCAAGACTGGACTTAGCTTTTCAAGATTCTCCTAGTTATTTTGTCTATCAACAATTACGGGAGGAAATTCGCTCTTTGGCTGGATTTTTTCAGGTGGCTGAAGTACCGAAAGTGGATACAGTTGAGGGGATTCAAGCTCAACTGACGCGGTTAAATCAGTGGCAGCATAGTGTTAATAATCTTTCCCCTAGTCTGCAAACTCGCTGTGAATTTTTGCGCAATGAATTAGAGCAGAAAATTGAGCAACTCGGTGATGCAAAGCAAGAACAGGCAAAGGTTTGGTTAGAGCTTATGCAACGTCAAGCAGCGCAACTTGAAGAGTTAGCAGCTCAAGAAAAGCTGCGCTGTGCTAATAAAATACTTCAGGAGCTGGAACTTGAGGGAAGAGTTTATGGGGAAATGCTCCAGGCTGAGGAACAGGAATTGTTAGTAGATATTCAACAGCAATGCGTGGCGTTGCAAAGTCAAAACAAAGAAGAGCAAATTATCTTTTTGTTTCAAGAACTTTCCCAGAAACAGCGAGGGAGTTTGTATAATAAGTTAAAAGGGTATGTGTCAGAAAGTTAGGTAGTTGAACAAAATAAAAATAAGTTGGACTTGCCAAAAGAAACCTTAAAAAACAATGCCATCTATCCACCAGAAATCTCATCCTATTTACCTTGACTACCACTCAACTACTCCAGTGGACCCCAGAGTGGCAGAGAAAATGGTTTACTACATGACTACTGCATTTGGAAATGCCAGCAGTATTGACCATGTATATGGGGATGAAGCAGAAGCAGCAGTAAATGAGGCAGCGGGTCATGTTGCGAGGTTAATTAATGCCAAACCGAAGGAAATTATTTTTACTTCTGGGGCGACGGAAAGTATTAATCTTGTTCTGCAAGGTTTAGTGGGAAATAATGGGAGAAAAACCAGTAAAATTGTGACGACGAAACTGGAACATCAGGCAGTTTTAGATACTTGTGCAGCGCTGGCTAAAAAAGGTTGGGCTGAGATTGTTTTTGTTGAAGTTGATGGTCAAGGGAGGATATATTTAGAGCAGTTAGAAAAAGTTGTGCAGGGAGGAGTGTCTCTGTTGTGTTTTATGGCAGCCAATAATGAAATTGGCAATATTTATCCCCTGGAGAAAATTGGAAAAATTGCTCAAGAGTATGGTATTCCTTTTTTCTGTGATGCTTCTCAAGCAGTGGGGAAAATTCCCTTGAATTTTGCTGAGTGGGGGATTAATTATTTGGCAATTTCTGCTCATAAATTCTATGGCCCTAAAGGTTGTGGAGCCTTAGTTGTTAATAAAAAATATGAGTTAGAACCGATGATTTATGGTGGAGGACATCAGGGAAAAATGCGGTCAGGTACTTTGAATGTTCCTGGTATTGTCGGGTTAGGAACAGCTTGTAGTTTGCGGGAGTTAGAAATGGTTGCAGATGAAAAGGCGATCGCTTTTTTACGCAACCGATTGCAAACCTTATTACAAGCAAATATCACTGATTTAGTCATCAATGGCGACCTTGAGGCACGTTTGTCAGGAAATCTCCACATTGCCATTCCTGGTATTCCCAATAGTGCCATTATTGCACGCATCCGTTCTCAACTTGCCATTTCCACAGGAGCAGCTTGTTCTTCTGGGGTAGAAACTCCTTCCCACGTATTGCAAGCCTTAGGTTTAGCTAGTGAAATTATCGAAGGGGCTTTGCGTCTTGGTATTGGTAAATTTACCACAGTAGCAGAAATAGAAACAGCGGCAGAAATTCTCATTCATGCTGTTAGGGAGACTCGTAAAAGGCTTAGGCCCCTTGTTTCCAACCATAATCTTTCTTCATAGCCATTTTCTTCAGCACTCATGTCTAATCAACCATTCCCCCAAACACTGCCAAACCATAATATTTCCAAACAACTTCCACAGAAGAAAAACCTGCTTCCTTCAGCATAGCTAAATGCTCTTCAATCGTAGCCAATTGGTCATGGCTAGAATAACCCACAGGGGTACTAACTCCTATTTTTGATCTAACTTTTGTTAAATCAGTTCCCACAGAAATTGCCCAAGCTTCCCGCACTTGTTGATAAACTGCTGCAAGTTGGGGAAATGGTGGTAAAATAGGATCACCATTCCAAAAAACTCCCCCAGGTTTTAAACTTTTCCCAATTCTGGCAAAGAGTTTTAACTTCATTTCATTAGTGAGATGGTGAATCGCTAAAGATGAGACACAAGCATCAAAATTACTCCCGATATCTTCTATTGCTTCATCATTAGCCCATTGTCCAAAATCCATCTGTATCCCCTGCCAACTATTATCAGCTCCCGCTAATTCTATTTTCGAGCAGGCAAAATCAAGCATTCTGGGAGAATAATCTACAGCAGTTATTTTTGCCTGCTCACAGTGTTTAAATAGTTTTAAAGTTAACTCCCCAGTACCGCAACCCAACTCTAAAATATTCTTAGCATTAGGCGAAACACAGGCCACAATGGTAGCCAACATTTCATCATAGCGCGGCAATAACTGCCGAATACTCACATCAAAATCAGCAGTATCAGCAAACACCTCTCCAGGGAATATTTCTCTTTTGTTTTCCAAACTCATAATTTATGCCTCATAAAAGTTCCCTAGTCAAAACTATAATAGACCAATGAGCGATCATTTGTGTTAACCCCCCCTACCCCCCCGCGGGCTCGGGGGGGAGAAATGCTTGGAATGTAGGGCTCCCCTCCCCTTGGCAAGGGGAGGGTTGGGGTGGGGTTTTTTAGAGTTTCGCAACAGGTCTAATGATATAATGGCAAAAATTCAGGGTTTAAGCCTTGCATTCAGGGAACAGAAGCCATTATAAAGCAGTGCCAGCTAAACTTTCGGGAAATTTAAAGCAAGCCTACCCTAGATTTAGTCAATCAAACCAGCAATTATACAATCATAGAATGACACAAGAATCTTTATTTGAGCAACTGAAACATCCCAACCCTAATCTGCGGGAAAGAGCCATGTGGGAGCTAGTGGAAACCCAAGATGAAACTACCATACCTCGCTTAATGGAGGTTTTAGCAGAAGAAGATGTAGTTTATCGACGGGCGGCGGTTAAAGCACTGGGGGCGATCGGTATAGAGTCTGTGCCTTTGCTGGTAGAATCATTACTCAACAGTGAAAATGTCACCATTCGCGGGAGTTGTGCTAAAGCTCTCGCTCAGGTTGCTGTTAACTACGGCGATGTTCCCTTTCCCCTAGAAGGCATTGAGGGATTAAAAACAGCACTCAATGATCCCAACCCTGTTGTGCATATCGCCTCAGCAATGGCATTAGGAGTAGTTGGTGTCCCTGCTTTAGATAGTTTGCTCGAGGTGCTGCATGAAACAGATAATTTAGGTTTGGCGGTGGCGATTATTAATGCAGTCTCCTCTATTCCTGATCACCGAGTCAGGGGAGTACTGACAAATTTAGCCACTGATGAATCCGCAGATTCCTATATTCGTGAGTCAGCTACCAGTGCATTATCTCGGTTAGATTTATTACTACAATTTAAACCGAACCAATAGATGGTTCACTCCCAGTCATCCTCATCTTGGTCTAATTTCCGTTCAATTTGAGAAATGGCCAATTTGATCACCTGTTGAATTGCTGGATCTGATTCTTGAGGCAAGATTGCTTGTAAAGCTGGTAAAGCAGAGCGATCGCCTATTTTCATCAATGCCAAAGCCCCAGCCTTGCGACTTTCCCCATCAGAGTAAGCCAACAACTTAAGTAGGTGACTCGTAGTACTTGCGTAAGCAAGATTGCCCAAAACAGCCGCAGCTTCAATGCGCACCATTGCCTCATCATCAGTGAGAGCATTAATTAGGACATTAAAAGCCTGTTCTTCCTTTTCATCTTGAGCAATTTTAGCGATCGCCCCTACTACTGCTGCTCTCACTGCCGCCGTTTCAGAAGTAATCTCCTGATACAAATACTCCTTTGCCTCTGGCCCAATAAATGCCAAAGCCCAAGCAGCATGACCTTTAGTAGTTTCTCGAAGCTCTGGCGCTGCAATAATCTCCAACAATACTGGTACTGCTGCTGCGCCAATTCTTGCCAGCGCACCCACAGCCGACCCATGTACTACTGTGTCTTCATCATGTAACAGAGCATTAACTAAAGGAGAAATCGTTGCTGGGTCAGCAATTAGGGTAAGAGTTTTTGCCGCAGCTCGTCGAACTACAGGATCGGAATGATGTGCCAAAGCTTCTACCAAAAAAGGAGTAGCAGGGGTGCCAATTTTCCCCAATGTATCAGCAAAACCCAGACGCACCATCCCCCGTGAATCCCCCAGACACTCAACCATTTGTTGCAAGCGGTGAGTGTCACTGCTATCAAAAATTTGTTCAGCCACTTCCGCCCTCACCGCCGCCAGTAAAACATCTGTTTCTTCCTGAGACAGCTTCAGTCCGTTTGTGGTTTGATTATTGAAATTTACCATAAAAATAAAAACTAGCAGAGCAAATTATGATTAATTTTCAGAGAGAGCAGCTTTTTGAGCGCGGAGGTTAAGGAGAGTAGCATCAATTTTTGCCAATTCAGGTTCTAATTGGGCCATGAGTTTTGATTTAGATATCTTAGCCTTTTTAGCATTTATGGTCATCTCGTTCACCAGACGTTCCCGATATTGTTCAAATTCTGCAATAACTTCTGTTAGTTCTTCAGAGGTAACTTGTGTTGCTTCCAAATTTTCACTCATAGATTTTGTTTCCTCAATAGTTGCTCAATGCCTCCAGTTAATTTTCTCATAATTCGTGAACCAAAATCAGATAAATTATAAGAGTTGCGCAAAACTGATCGGCAAAATGGATAAACGTTTTTTCAATATGTTTGGTTTAAGCGAAGACCAAGCGATCGCCCTTCTCCAAACCCCCCCAGACCAGCTACAATCACCTACAGACCGCTACGTTGCTGTTGCTCACCTAATTAACTTTCCCACTGAACGAGCGATCAAAGCCTTAATTGAAGTAGTAGAAAATGCAGATTCAGAGATGTACAACCGCATCACCAGAAGGAAAGCGGTAGAAAGTTTAGGGCGTTTGGGAGTTAAAAAAGCTTTACCCATCATTCGTACCTGTCTCGGAGATGAAGATATTTACACTGTAGAAAATGCAGTCTGGGCCATTGGAGAAATAGGCACAGAAGATGAAGAAATCTTAGAAGAAATTGCCCAATTATTAGAAAAACCAGGTCAAACTTACCGCGTCATCATTCAAACTCTGGCAAAACTGGGGTATCAACCTGCTTTAGAAAGAATTAAAAATCTCCTCACCTCAGATGACGAATCAATTGTAAGTGCAGCAGTAGCAGCCATTTCCCGTTTGACTGGGGATTATAGTCAAATGGAGAAAGTTGTGGCGTTTTTACAACACTCTAATGTTAACGCCCGCCGAGCCTGCATTCAAGATTTAATTGACACTCAATATTATCAAGCCATTCCCCAGATTGCTCGCTGTCCAGTTTCTATTGTCTTTCGTCTGCGAGGAATTAGACTATTAGCTACTCACGAGATTTTTACTTGGGTAGAACCATATTTAGACATGGTAATTCAAGACCATCCCAATGACCTAGAATTTGTCCATGAATATGACCAAAAACCTAGTATTGATTTTCTCATTAATGAGTTATATCATACCGATTTTGGGCGGTGTTATCTAGCCAGTAAAAACCTATTAGAATTATATGCAGAATTAGCCCCAGAAGCTCTGTTAAAGACTTGGGAAAACTCAGCCCACAATGATTATGGAGCCCATTATCATGTGATTAAAATCTTAGGTTGGCTCAAATACGAACCAGCTTATGATTTATTGATCCAAGCATTAAACAACACCTCGCCTCAATTTCAAAAATCAAGAGCAGCAGCAGCAATTGCTTTAGGAAATTTAGGAGAAAAACAAGTAATTCCGCTTTTACTAGAAGCTTTAAATAGCCAAATATTTGACCTCAAATATGCAACTTTATTAGCCTTAGAAAAGTTAGGAGATAATAGCTTTAGAGACAGGGCAATCAATGATGCAGATGAGTTAATTAGAGCCAAAGCTAACTCAATGAACAATTCATATCCCTAGGGGCGGGCCAGCGGGATAACCGATTACTCACTCACGAAACCTTATAGCAAAGAGGGGAATAGTATTGACATTATCAAAATCTAAAACTTAATAATAGTAAGGGTTTTCCTTCTGCCTTCTGCCCTCTGCCTTCTGCCTTCTGCTATAATATCAAAACCCGCCCAGGTTATTAGTAATAATTGACAATTGTTAAAAATTATTACTTTCTGGGAGATAAATGAGACGGAGGCCAGATTTCACCTTAATCTTAAAAGAAAGCCTAAGTATTAAATCATAATTGTATGTTTCAGCCTTTTCTCAAATACCTAGAAACAGAACTTTTCACTCGCTTCCCACTGCGTAGTCTGGCTATAGCCCCAGAATTAGAATATCAAGTCAGTCAGCGAGGGAAAAATCCAGCCATGATTGAAAGCTGGTGCTATCAATGTCCCCAATTCAGAAAAATACGTTACACATACATCAATGCGGGAGAAACAGCCCAAATCTTCAATAGTGTAATTTATCCCAGCTATAACTACGATTTACCATTATTAGGCATTGATTTTTTAGCATTTGGGAAGAAAAAAATCTTAGTAGTTTTAGATTTTCAACCATTATTTCGTGAGCCAGAATATTTAGAAAAATATATCGAGCCCATGGGGCAAATTAGAGATAAATATCAAGATTTAGCGCAAAATTTACCAATGAAATTTTATGATGCCAATCAATATTTTTCCAAATACTTACTATTTGCCAAAACCGATGGAGAAACAGTAGTAAATAGATTATTTCCTGCCTATCAAGAATATATTCAGTTATATTGGCAACTGTTAGAAAAAGCAGAACCTTTAACCAAATCAGAAGAGATCGAAAAAATTATCAAAGCCCAGAAAGATTACGACCAATATAGTGCAGAAAGGGACCCAGCATCAGGATTATTTAGTAGTTATTTTGGTCATGAATGGTCAGAAAAATTCCTCTATCAATTCTTGTTTGAAGATGCTGTACCTTCAGAAAAATTTGTAGGGGCGGGTTTAGGGATAACCTAAATATCTTACCCCTCAACTCTCTCTCATTTGTAGGGGCGGGTTTTGAGAGAATAAGGGGTTGTTTAAACTCCTTGTCACCTTACTTGCTCCTACAATTTAAACTGATAACTGATCACTGATATGACTCTTTATCAACCTTTTTTGGATTATGCCATTGAGCTGATGGAAAAACGGCTGGAATTACAACCCTATCCCATTCCCCCTGGGTTTGAGCGAAAAGAAACTATCACAGGGAAAGGTAAAAGACAAGAAACAGTGTTAACCACTTCTTACGCTTTTAAAACCCCCAAACTAAGGCAAATTCGAGCAGCTCATGTTCAGGGGGGAAGTTCCCTACAAGTTCTCAACTTTGTGATTTTTCCGCAGTTAAACTATGATTTGCCCTTTTTTGGGGCTGATTTAGTTACCTTACCTGGGGGACATCTCATCGCCTTGGATATGCAGCCCCTTTTCCACGACGCGACTTACCAGCAGCGATATACTGAGCCGATTTTACCGATATTTCAAAAGCATTCGGAGCATCTTCCCTGGGGAGGAGACTTCCCTGATGAAGCAAAACCTTTCTTTTCTCCAGCATTCTTGTGGACTCGGCTACAAGAAACAGAAGTAGTTCAGACACGAGTGTTTGAGGCATTTAAAGATTACCTTCAAGCTTATTTGGATTTCGTAGAGCCTGCTCAACCAGAAAGCGATCGCCTGCGACTCGAAAACATCCTCAATTCACAAAGGAGCTATATAAATTACCGCGCCACTAAAGACCCAGCGCGGGGAATGTTTACCCGCTTCTATGGTGAAGAATGGACAGAAGAGTACATTCATGCTTTTCTCTTCGATTTAGAACGCCAACTCGAAACATCATTAACCTGTAGTTGAGAATCAAAGATGAGCAGCCAATTAAGTGCAAGAGCAAAACAATTAATTCCCAAGGCCAGAATTGTAAGTTTTGCCACATGGAACAAGTTACATTCTCCTGAAATAATCCAAATTTTTCAACAAGCAGATGATGAAAGTCGCTACCTCACAGATGAAGAGTTAGAGCAAATTAAAATTTTTTCATCTTCCGTAGAACAAGCCAGATTTTTGCGAGAAAAAGCAGCAGAAATTGTAGATCAGGCCAGAAAACAAGTTTTGGCAACCTATCCCCAGATTACCCAACCTGGAGGCGGACTGTACCCCCCTGAACGCGCTGAAGCTTGCTGGCGGGATTTCTGGCATTTTCTCCGCTGTATTACTTATGGAATAGCGGGCTATAGCCCTGAATTTACCAGTGAAGAGGGACTAGAAAATATGCAGTTGCTCTATGAAGAGTTGCAAGTTCCTCTTGATGCGATGATTTGTGGCTTAGAAAACTTGAAAACAATAAGCTTACAACAATTTACAACAGAAGAACAGTTGAGACTAACTCCCTATTTTGACCACTTAATCCTTGCCCTGAAGCGATTTCAAAAGCAATAAAGCTTTGTAGCTCCCAACTCATCTGCCAGACTTTGTAAAGTTATATTGCGAAAATTAAGATTTCTAGCCCGTAAAAAGGTAATTTGTTATCGAGGGTGCAGTCAAAAGTGGGTAGTATTAATTAGGTAAAATTAATTACCAAAATTCCACTGACTGGACAATCCTATTTAAGAAAGTTAGATAAAAGTAATCACTTTAGTGATTACGACAAACCAACACTCAAGGAGTTTTTTTAGATGACTTTTGGACCAGCTTCCGCATTAGGAGTCAGTTTATTTGAAGATACACCGCCATTGGAACTGACACAGGGACGTTCAGAAGAAGAGGTTGAAACAGTTATCCGCGCTGTCTATCGACAAATTTTAGGCAATGCCTATGTCATGGAGAGCGAAAGGGCAACCATTCCTGAATCCCAATTCAAACGGGGGGAATTGAGCGTGCGTGAATTTGTGCGGGCTGTAGCTAAATCAGACTTGTACCGCTCTCGCTTTTTTCAGACTAGCCCGCGCTACCGTTTCATAGAACTCAACTTCAAGCACTTATTGGGACGCGCACCTGACGGGTTAGAAGAAATGAGAGGTCACAGCACTATTTTGGATACCAAAGGCTATGAAGCTGAAATAGACTCCTATCTCGATAGTGACGAATATCAGAACGCCTACGGAGAGAATTTCGTTCCTTACTACCGAGGCTACAAGACCCAAGCGGGACAGAACATGGTTGGTTTTACCCACTTCTTTGCGCTTTTAAGGGGTGCTAGTAGTAGCGACTTAAAAGGCAGTATTTCAGGAAAAACACCTGTGCTGAATAAATACGCGATTCAGGAAATACCCATCCCAGTCATTCCTCCTTCAGGTGGCAGTGTGGGAAATGGCTGGTCATTCCAAGACCCAGCAAGGGGAGCGCGGACTAGCCTCGGAGTTGCAGCTAGCGAAGAAGGGAAGGTATTCCGCATTGAAGTTACAGGCTATAGTTCTCCTGGGAAGGTCAATCGCGTGTCTAAATTCCGCCGCAGTAACCAAGTTTATTTAGTGCCTTTTAATAAACTCTCTCAAGAATACCAGCGCATTCACAAACAAGGCGGTGTGATCGCAAGTATTACACCTGTTTAAAAAGATAACTGGGGAATTATGTTTCCCCTTTCCCTGAAGGCAAAAACATGATCAAATGAAGGAGAAATTAAATGAGTGTGGTATTAGATGCACCAGTAGAACTTTTCCAATCACGGACTCCTGATGAGGTAGCTAGGGTAATTCGAGAAGTTTATAAGCAAGTTTTAGGCAACCCCCACGTGATGGAAAGTGAGCGACTGACTGTGGCAGAATCCCAGTTATGTAATGGGGATTTAACAGTAAGGGGATTTGTCCGCGCTGTAGCAAAATCTGATTTCTATCGTAGTCGCTACTTTGAAGCCTGCGCTCCTTACCGTTTCATAGAACTAAACTTTAAGCATTTGTTGGGACGTGCTCCTGGTGACCAGGCTGAAATATCAGAACATATTCGGATTTGTATTGAGCAGGGCTATGAAGCAGAAATAGACTCCTACCTCGATAGCGAAGAGTATCAGCTAAAATTTGGCGAAAATATCGTACCCTACTATGTTGGGGCTAAAAGCCAAGTGGGACAAGGGCAAGTAGGCTACAACCGCATTCTTAACCTGTATCAAGGTTATGCAGGAGTGGATAGTGCTTTTCCTGCAGCTCGCTTAGTGGAAGAAGTGGCTACTAACAGTGCTAGTAAGATTACTTTACCGAGTACAGGCGGTCGTCTAAGCGCTTATAAAGATGCCACAGAAAAGACTTTCAAAATTGAAGTCAAAGGGGCAAAATTTGACAGTCCCCGTCGCCTTAGCAACACATCCTATCTAGTTCCTGGCGATCGCATGACTCCGCAAATTCAGCGGATTCACCGCGCTGGGGGAACAATTGTTAGCATTACCGAAGTTGCTTAACTTTTTTTGATTGATTATTAATGGTTAATTGTTAATGGTTAATGGTCTTAAATAAACAAAAGCAACGATTAATTATTAACGATTAACCATTAGGGGAAAACACAAAAAAGTAGAGTTATGGACATTAGTAAATTTGTTGAGCTTTCCTTAGGAAGCTGGCGATCGCAACGCAGCGCTCACCATCTCGCCTTTAGCCACTTTGAACAAGTAACCTCAACCATTGAAATTATCCCTTTAACCCAGGAAGATAATAATGTGATTGAGTTGTGCAAATTAAATGAAATTGACCCAAAAATCATAGCCCATCCCTTTCGGATGAGTTGGGAAGGAGAGTCAGATTGGGATGAAGCAGCCACCTTTGAGGGAACAACAATTTTAGTACCAATTCCCGACCCAGACAACCCCAAAACAGGAAGGTTGTTAAGGGAGCAAGGTTATGCAGAAACCATCCCTTCAATTGGCAAATATGAAATTACTGAAGATGGAACATTTATCCTTTTAACAGCATATGAGAGGGCAACTGCTGAAGAAAAAATTTGGTTTGTGAACCCCAATTTTCGCCTGCGAGTTTCCTTAATCAAAACCAGTGAAGGTACAGGAGTTGTTACCGCTTCTTTTTCCTCAGAAATTCGGTCTGGATCTGTCAAATCTGAGAGTTAAAAACCTTTAAAACCAATTTAAATTAGTGCAGTTTATATTTAATTATAAAAAAATGCCAACTCTTAAAAGCGATGTAATGTTAACCTTAGCTTGCTGGCTAGCAGGGGATTTTAGTAATCAAAAACAGGCGTTTGAAAATCCCAAAGATTATGCTCATATCCGTGTTTTTTTCCGTCCATTACCCTTTGATTTTTTTGGAGGAATTGGCTTTTATTCAGAGCAAGTATATGATTATAATCTCTGGACACCCTATCGCCAAGGAGTACATCGATTTGTGGATCAAGGGGAACAGATTTATGTGGAAAATTACGGATTAAAAGACAAAATTTTGTATGCAGGAGCAGGAAGAGAACCAGATATATTAAAAACTATTACTCCCGCTTGTATTGAAAGGCGCTATAACTGTTCAATGGTTTTTCAAAGAGAAGGAAATTTGTTTCGAGGGAGAGTAGAAGGGAATAGTTGTTTCATTGAAAAATATGGAAAAAAAACCTATTTAATTAGTGATGTTGAATTGACAGAAACAACTTTTGTCAGTTTAGATAGAGGTATAGATGTAAACACAGAAGAACAGGTGTGGGGGTCAGCCCTGGGTCCTTTGAAATTTGAAAAACGCCAAAGTTACGCAGATGAAGTTTCACAGTTACAAATATAGGGGGGGTAAGGGGGATAATTCTAGTAATCAATACTAATAAATTTTG
Organism: Gomphosphaeria aponina SAG 52.96 = DSM 107014; assembly: GCA_016903655.1. Classification (GTDB taxonomy): domain Bacteria; phylum Cyanobacteriota; class Cyanobacteriia; order Cyanobacteriales; family Gomphosphaeriaceae; genus Gomphosphaeria; species Gomphosphaeria aponina. The sequence goes on along the minus strand of JADQBC010000040.1, from coordinate 3,214 downwards.
GCTCAAAACCCGCCCGCTCCGCTAGTAATTTATTAATCAGATGCTTCCCCCAATTGCTTGTAAAAAAATGCAGACTTGGATCCGCAACCGCTACCTCATTTGTTCGGGTAATTTTTTCATTTTTGAAACCCTAGATTATACAGCAGTTGAGCGATTTGAAGAATGCGTAACCAGTTTAGGCGGGAGTTTAATTACAGTCAATCCCATCAAAAAAGTTTGGATTGGAAATCATCGACAAATTCTACTGTATCAAGCTAAAGCAAGTTTGCATACTCCTCACCATGATTTAAAACAATATTGGTTTAAATACGGCAGTTTACACACTAGATTTGATGAAACACCTTAGTTATTTTCTCGTTCTCGCCAGCGCTTTGAGCAACAAGAGATTTTGCATTCTACAAAACTACAATAAAATTAAATACTTTTATAATACTTAATAAAATAGGGAGTAGGGAGTAGGGAGAGGGTTTTGGTTTGGTTAAACTGTTTAGTAGTTTTTTGTAACAAAATAATTGATGACTCAAAAAACGCAACGCCAAAGATTTTTAATACAAAAGCCAGCATTAAATAGTTATAAAACTTAATTTACTACAAGTTCTGGGGAAACCACCCCGAAACCCCCTACTCCAGTTTGTAGATAGTAGACCTGTTGCGAAACTCTAAAAAACCCCACCCCAACCCTCCCCTTGCCAAGGGTCCGGAGCCCTACATTCCAAGCATTTCTCCCCCCCGAGCCCGCGGGGGGGTAGGGGGGGTTAACACAAATGATCGCTCATTGGTCTAGTTTATAAAGCAACCTAAACCAGAAATAAAAAACAATTTAAGTATGTTCTTTGATTGAATCTAAGTAAAGTGTATCAGGACAAATATCTTGCTCATGAGGCCATGTTACCGTGCCGTGTAAAACCTGAACTTGGTTAAAATAATTCTTATCCTTTAGTTCCTTAAATATCCCAAAATTCAAGAAATTTGAACAGTCGTAGATTCCTTGTTCGCCATTAGTGAAAATTAATTTTAGCTTATAGTTTGACAGGGGAATGACTTCACTAATTCTCGGATTCATATTTCACCTCAAAGGTTCTATTTTATATAGTTGTTGTCTGCCAATTAGCCATAAGCTCATCTTTGTGTAATTCAATTCATGCCTGAAGCAGCTTCATCTTAGCTTTGGGAATAGCACCTTCTAGCACTTCGCCATCAGGGATTGCTACAATCACCTCATCTTCCTGATATCTAACATGAATATGGGGCGTTTTGTGTTGTTTATTGTCCATAAAGTACATATAAACAATAATTCCATAAAACATAGATAATGCTGGCATCCCTTGCTCCCAATAATTTCAATGTCTGGCAGTGCAACTGATCGGAATAAGGTTATTTTAACCAAAATTTAAACAGATTAGCGGGTTTTGATATGAAGCTTGTTTGTTAGTACCAGACTTATTCCCTCAGAGCGCCCCGACATTGAAACACTGGATATTAATTCAAACTCGCCCCAGTTTACGGTTGGGTGGGGGCGGGTTTTGATATGAAGAGACCTCTTGCGAAACTAATTATTTTCTACTAATAGAAGTTGAAGTTTTAACTCATAATTATAAATCCCAGCGATTAAATTAAATCTTAATCCAAACTTTCTTCTTCTATTTCTGTATCTACTAGATAAAATCCTAAATATTTTTAACTTTCTATTAATATGTTCAATAACAATTCTTTCCTTATTTAACTCTTTATTAAATTTTTTTTGCTCTTTACTTAGTTTTTTATTTTTGGTTTTCTTAAAAGGTATTTTACTGTTACTATGAAATTTATTTATTCCTTGATACCCCTTATCTACTAATATTTCTATTTCATTGGCAATTTTAATCTTACTCTTTTTAAAAACTTTAAAATCATGCTCTTTTCCTTTTCCTTGTTCGATACAGACGATTAACTTTGTTTTTTGGTCAACAATTATTTGAGTTTTGATAGTATGAGTTTTTTTTTACCACTATAAGATTTTTTTTGTTTCTTTTTTGGTCTTTCTATTTGTGTTTCTGTTACATCCATGACAGTTTGATTTATTGGGATTATTCCATTTTCATCTTCCTGGATTAAGGCTTTTTTCCCTGGCAGCCTAAATTGTTTGGATTTCACTAAAATTGATTCAATTTTTTCAATTGTTCGACAAACATTTGATTCATGTAAACCATAATCTTGTCCTAAATGAAAATAGGTTCTATACTCTCTATAATAATCCAAAGTCATTAAAACTTGATCTTCTATAATTAATTTATTATTTCTGCCAGTTTTCTTAGTTTTTGAAATCTGCTCTTTGACCAAAAATACCATTTCTTTAAATGTGCTGAAATCCACGCCAGTAAAGCGTTTGAAGTCTTGATTTTTTAGATTTTTTAACTTTTCGTATTTCATAACTTTAACATTTTGCTCTTAATTTTTTCTATTATATCTTAATTTTGACAAGAATTTCGCAAGAGGTCTCTTAGACCTTTTGCGAAATTAAAATCAATTATGTATTTTGGTAAAAATTAAACATCCAGTGCAGGGTAAACGCATCAAATGCTTTCGTAATTACAGCACATAGCGATGCGTTTACCCTGTACTCATCATTATGGCAGCACTAGGTAGGGGTTCAATGGAGCGATTGAGAAATAATCTAGGATTGGTAGCTGGTTTTGGTTCTTTCGGTTTAGATTTTTTCTTTGCTTCTTGCCAAGTTTCTATTATTGATTCGGGTAAAGTCATCTCTTTTATTTCTTTAGCTATAATATTGTAGGTTTCGTCAAAAGCTTCATCTACTGCTTGTTCTAAAGTTATTTCACTTAAACTGCTTAGGAGGATTTTCTTTACCTTTTGTTTGGTTAAAGATTTAATTAATTCTATATATTTTTTTGTAATATTTCTTTTAATATTCTCTTTTTAAAGGAGGTAACAAAATCTTCAGAATTAGCTAGCAGTAATTCTTTTTCAGTTATGTCTAGTTTTTCTAAAATACTACTAATAACTTGATTAAAAGGGTTTAAATCTGTTTCGTTAAAAATACTCATGGTTTTTGATTTGAAAATTTATTTTTAAATAATAGACCTCTTGCGAAATTCTTGTCAAAATTAAGATATAATAGAAAAAATTAAGAGCAAAATGTTAAAGTTATGAAATACGAAAAGTTAAAAAATCTAAAAAATCAAGACTTCAAACGCTTTACTGGCGTGGATTTCAG
>JADQBC010000069.1 GCA_016903655.1 Gomphosphaeria aponina SAG 52.96 = DSM 107014 | reverse complement strand
CAACTTCTTCATAGACATTGCCATGATGATAAGACAGCCAGAGATGGTAGTTTGAATTGTACCCGTGTAAAGGGACGTATCCCAGAGGAGCGGTGTGATGCGAAAGTATCACGCACCGTTTTGAAGACAAGTCAGAGGGGTGACTCTCTGGCTTAGTTTAATGACAACAGGGAAAGCAACCAGCACAAAAAAACAGATTTAAATACAATTTAGTTATAGCAAAGAGGGGAATAGTTAGGACATTATCAAAATCTAAAACTTAATAATAGTAAGGGTTTTCCTTCTGGCTTCTGCTATAGCTATACATCCCAAAGATTGAATATATTTTAATACAAAAAATATACTTTTTAAATACTATTAAGTTTATTCTTAATCTCTACTCGGAGGGATTTCCCAACCACGTTGATTCGCTAAATAAGCCAAACGCTCTAAAAGTTTCCTGAAGGGTGTTTTGTTTCTGTATTCTGGATTTGGTTCTATTTGTGCGTGAGCGTGATTTTCATCTAAAGGACGAGATTTAACATCTATTTTATATGTAAACTCTTCTTTTCCTTTTTTATCATTTTGAATAACAGTATCAATGAGTCTAACATCTCTGGTTATTAGGCTTACTACTCCGTCTTTTGAATCTTTTTGGGAATATTTAGGATTATTGTTGCACAAACTTGCTCTATCAACAGAAGGTCTTTGATTCCTATCGGTGAATGCTTGAGATGAAACCCTAATTTCATTATTCTCATCAATTTTGTAATTGTTTTTTCCATAAAACACACACCGATATAAAACCTCCTCATCTGCAACGTTATCCATTGTCACTTGTTTATTATTTACATTAATTAGTTAATCCAATTCCAAAAATTTTTTAAATCTTGATCTAAAGTGATTGAACCTTCTTCCATTTCATTATCCATATCGGGTCCCCAAACTTTAATATAGTCAATTGTTTCTTGGTCAATATAAATGGTAATCTTTTTCGTTTTGTTCCACCATTCCAATACAATCTCTTGAGCTTCTGTAACATTAATTAGAGGAACACTCCACCACAAACAATTAACTTTAGCAATAGATTTAATTTTTTCAATCAAGTTATTTGCTTTCTTCAAGACTTTTGGAGAAATTAAGGACTTATCTTTTTCAGTTAATTGACTTTGTAAATAAGAGAATTTATCTAAATTATCACTCTTACCTAAGACGGGATCATAACGATCATTTAGATTAACTATTTTTGGACAAGTTAGCTCTTGATTCGATATTAAATAATCTTGAAATAACTGATTATATTCTCTATTTATAGAAGGAGCATCATTATAAGATTTTTTCACAACAAGCTTGTTATTTAAATTAGTATCAAGTTCAGTTTTTACCATTCCTCTAGAGGGGACGAGGCTGCATCGCTTTGTGTAGCTGTTCGGTGATACTGGATCTAAATCTTGTTCCTGCTTCTTGTTTAAACTGGTCAAGTCGGTTGAGTACATCATGTTTGTTTACTTTCCCTTCCATATAAAAATCGTAATCCAATAAATAGCCTTTTTCCTCAGTGGTGGGTTGAGATTGATCTACTGCTATTACAATACCATGATTAAACTTCAGTTTTCCTAAAGAATCAGTTTTAATTTCTAGACTTTTATTAATTAATTCTATTGATTCTGATAGTTCGGAATTGTTCAATTCAGAAACGAGATATTCATCTATTAATTCTGACCAAGGCTTATCTTTTAAATTCAATTTAGATCTGAGAATAAGGTCTTTGTATCTTAAACCTACTCTTAAGTAGAATGGAATGTTATAAACATCCTCAAATGACTTTAATAAAAAACAAAATTTTTCTCTAAATTCCTCGTATTTTGTATATTCTACTGTTGCCAGTGATAAGCTATCCTCATTTAATGAAACTTGCCACTTGGAATTTTCCGATTGAAAAATATAATTAGTTGACAAAAAAGAACGTTTTTGCTCAATTAATTGAGCTATAACAGTGGGAATTGGCAATGACGTTGACTTTTGACATAAAGGGTAATCTGATATAATCTTTTCTTGAAATTCAAATGGATCTTGATTACTTATTCTTAAAACCATAGGAAATCGTACTTGACAAATAACCTCTATAAGAGGGTTCTTATCATATATCACTCTTTCGTATGGCTGTAGTCTCATTTTTACCCAACTTGTTTTTGTCTTTTTTCCCACAAGATAAATTATAAACCATTTTGAAAACTTTCCATCTCTCCCAAACCCAAACCACACCGATGCCTACGGCGGGCTTTCGCCTACGCACTTCCCAAACTCCCAGAGAGAGGGAATCTTAAACTTAGCCCCACACTGAGGGCATTTTGATAAAAGCTTTAACTGGTGGCTCCGCCTACGGCTGGCTCCGCCTACGCATTTCCACACTGATTGAAATTGCCACTCTAAGCGATGATAGGGAGACTCAGAATAACAAGCACCACAGAGACGAATAGGCTGACATTTCATTTTTTGCCCCTTACTGGGTAACATAGCCTTCAACTGAGCTAAATCAAGTCCTAATAAGTCTCCTAAAGCAGTTAATTCAGCATCAGAGGGAAAAGGATTATAATAAAACTTCTCCCATCGGGCGATAGCCGAGCCTATGCCAACTAAATCGCCAAGAGCATGGGCACTAAGATGATTGCGCCGTCTTACTCGCCCTAAGAAATGGCTGAGACTCTCACCCTCTAAGAAACAACCAGGGGTTAATAATATCTTGAAATAACATATCTACTCCCTTGTTTTATCTTTTCTGTCTTCTCATTAAGAATATGCTCTGGCAACTTCTTGTAAGAAGTTGCCAGAGCTTTTAATTGAAGATTATCAAGGGAGAAACAAGCCTTTACCATTACCTAATAATTTTAAAATTGCAATTGAAAATTAATTCATTAACGGAGGTAGAAAAATGAACACCACCCCCCTGAAAAATCCTTTAATTGAAAAAATTAATACCCTTTCTGAAGAGCAACTTAATTCTGTTTTATCTTTTGTTGAGGATTTACAAAAACCTATCAATCAAGAAATTAAACGCCCAGAAACTGATGAGGAAAGAAAGGCTTTAGCAAAAAGATTTAAACAACTTTGTGAGGAAACTCAAGAATTATATAAGGATAATCCTATTGCAGAGGAAGAAATACAGGCAGAAATAGATGCTTATAGGAGAGGAGAATGAAAGTAATTATTGATACTAATATTCTAATTTCTGCGGCTTTAAAAGGTGGTAAACCCAAAATTGCTATTGCTTCTGTAATCGCTTCTTCACGGTTTGAATGGATAGCATCTGATGCAATTATTAGAGAGTATAAAGAAGTTTTAAAGCGTCCCAAATTGAAGTTATCCGAGAGCAGTAAAAGTGAATTTTTAGAGGTAATTGATTTAGCAGTAATTCCTATTGATGTCAATATAACTGTAGATTTTACTAGAGATAGAAAAGATGCCAAATTTTTAGCTTGTGCTCTTGCTTCTAATGCTGATTATTAGACCATAGACAAACTCACTCAATCTATATTAGCCAAAGCATTTAGGGGGGAATTAGTACTCCAAGACCCCAATGATGAACCAGCAGAGGTTTTGTTAGAGAGGATTAGAGTAGAGAAAGAAGCAATGAAACAGTATAAAAAATAAACCAACCCAAGTTTATTATGAGCCCAGAAATACTTTTTATATAAATAGTAGAAACTTATGGAAACAAGAAAAATTTTAATTGCTACTAAAACCTATCCTTCTATTAGTACTAAGTACAAAGAAACAGTATGTACAGCAGGCATCTTACTAGATGAGCAAGAAAATCCACTAGAATGGATTAGAATTTATCCTATTAGATTTCGCGAGTTAGATTTCGATAAACGTTATCCTAGATGGTCAATCATTAAAGCACAAATTGAAAAAAATGAAAAAGATTCTCGTCCAGAAAGCTTTAAAATTAAAGACTCGTCTTTGGAAATTATTAGAAAAATAGATCCAAGTAAAAATTGGCAAGAGAGGAAATCTTTTGTTTTACCTTTGCAATTTAATTCTATTCAAGAGCTTGAACATCAAGGAAAAACATTAGGTATTATTAAACCTAAATCAATTGAAAAATATTACCATAAAGAAACTGAGAGAGAATGGAAGCCAAGCCAACAACAAGTAGTAGATCAGTTAGATTTATTTGAAGAGCAGACGAATTTAGAAAAAATTCCCTATAAATTTATTTATAAATTCACTGATGAAAATAATAAAACTCACAATTATTCAATAAGCGATTGGGAAATTCAGCAACTTTATCGTAAATGTCGCGATCAATCAAAATTGTCAGGTTTGAAAGCTGAAAAAGAAGCCTTAGAAAAAGTAAGACAAAAACTAGAAGATGAGTTTCTTGAGAAAAAGGATTTATATTTTATTGTAGGAAACTTAAATAAACATAGAAATAGATTTATAATTATAGGTTTATTTTATCCTCCTTTGATACAATTAAATCAAATGGACTTGTTTGGAAAATTATGAAGAATTCAGAGATTCAGCAACATTTTATCTTAACCTTCGGTTATGGGAATCGCTCTAATTATGATGCATTATCGAAGTATATTAGAGATTTTCTAGTAGATTGTTTAATTGATGTCCGAGAAAAACCGAGGGCTTGGTGTCGCAAGTGGTATGGCGATCAAATTGAAAAATTTTGTCATCAACAAAAAATAGAATATTTATCAGAAAGAGCTTTAGGGAATACTTCGGGTACAAGCCATTGGGTTTCTCCAGTACCAGAAGAGGTAGAAGGCGTGATGAAAGAGATTGCGGTGAAGTTACGATCTCAAACAGTCTTGCTCTTGTGCGCAGAGATGGATCATCGTCGTTGCCATCGTCTTGAAATAGCAGAAAAATTAAAAGAATTATCGAATCAACCAATTAAACATTTAGAATAAGTTGGTTTTAATATTTTTTAAAATTCCATCTTTTCAAAATCTAACCCACAGGGATGCCTACGGCGGGCTTTTGCCTACGCATTTCCAATATCATCCAGGTATTGTGGTGGTTATAGTTGAGGAATGGGCTGGTTTTGAGATCCTGGTCAGGTTATTCCTCAAACCGCCCCTACAGATAATTGAGCCAAATACTACCTGCTGGAATTGTAAGTAACGAGCAAAACACCTTCTGCATTATAAACCTCTAAAGGAATACCTGCATTAACACTAATTATTTCCAGATTTTTTTCCAGAGTAGAAATATGCCCCAAAAGTTGAACTTGATCAGCAACATTTTCTTCAGCTTTAGCAACGAGAGCTGCCTGCCAGACATCCTGAATATAATTAGAAGTTAATTTAACTTCAATATTATTATCTTCAACAGTATATTCACAAATTTTGTTCATGGCAGAACAAGTTTTTGCCAAATCATTTTTAGCTTGCTCTAACTTCAGAGCAACTTGCAGTTGAGCTTGGGCATTTTCCCAAGATTTGGTATAACTACTAATTAAAGGCAGAGCTTGACTGGATTGAAAACTATTCTGAGGAATTTCTTGAATTGTCTCAATAGCTTTTTGCCAATAAGCAACAGCAGCAGACCATTGATTAATAGATTCTGAATGTTCTGCAAGTTGAGCATTACTAAGAGCTTGATTGTAAATTCTCAAAGCAAATTCCTCTTGTTTTTTGCGCTCCCGTGCTGCTACCAAGCGGTGGGTATAGGTTTGGTAAAGTTGTTGTCCTTGGGCATAAACTGTTGTTTGGGGAGGGATTAATTTTAACTGCTCAGTCGCAGTGCGCCAAGTAGCTTCAACCAATTGCCAATTTGATAATGACTGGGCGGCATAAGAACGTACTTCCGCAATTTTAGCAGCATCCTGAGCAATTTTAAAACTGTTGAATGCTTGTTTTTCTTTATTTAATTGGCGAGCAATAATTCCTAAATTGTTTTGATATTCCTGAATTTTTTGTTGCGCAAAGGTATAAAATTCACTGTCAGCTTTCACTCTGTTTAAATGGGCGATCGCCTCTCCCCACATTTGCTTTACTTGAGTCCAGTGGGCAACTGAATATGGGGGGTTTTTTCCCAACTCCGCTGCTTGACCACCCAATTCTAGAGCTTTTACCACCTCTTCTAATGTTTTTAATTTCCCTTCATAAGTATCGATAAAATAGGCTGCATCTTCATGATAATTCGACCAAACAGGAATTGATTCCAAAACAGCGATCGCTTCAACTAACTCTGTTTTAGCTGTGATAATTTCTCCTGTTAATGGAGTCTGCTTAAATATTTCTGTTGACTCATTAGCTAATTTTTGTGCTCGCGGAATTGCCGAACACTTACCCACCACACAAGGGCGAGTTAAAGCATAAAGAAAAATTGAGGAGATAGTCATCCCCGCACCCACCAAAAGCCAGGATTTTTTCTTTCTTTTGGCTAATTTTCCCGACTCCGATCTCACTAAACTGTGGTTATTTCTGCTTCCTATATCCTGCAATCTTATATGCTCGGCCAATTCAGCATCAGGTATCCTAGCATTCCCCCCTGAAAGAGTCGGTGTCACATTTCCTTGTACTATTAAAAACATTTGCACTTCGACTAAAATTTGCTCCTCTTCGAGAGTTTTCCTAATAATGCGAAACACCTTTCGGGGATAGGGCATAGCAGGTTCTGGATATTGAACTAAAATTACAAGAGTCCCATCCCGTAAAAAACAACGCACTTGTGCGGGGACAGCAGGAAACACTTCTGTATTTAATCTATTTTGTAAAAGGATTTCAATATCTTTTAATTTGGCTGAAGTGCCTTTACCTGTTTTTAATAAAAATGACTTGTCGCCGTTGCCATTTCCTAGCTGGATAAAACTGAAGGTTTTCTTCAATGGGGCTAACCAAGATTCTAATGACATCTTTTTAACTCAAAAAACGGTTTTAACTAATATACAATAATTTGAAGGGCTAGATGGCAACGCTTAAACATGAAAATAACTCCTCCTTTGTCAGCACAGGTAATTTTAATTACGGGAGCTTCGTCGGGAATAGGGGCTGCTTTAGCAGAGACACTCGCTAGGAATTTTTGCGGTATTCGTTTAGTTTTGGCAGCTCGTACCACAGAAAAGTTAGATCAAGTAGGGACCTTATGCCGCCAAGTTGGAGCTGATGTGTTAATTATGCCTACAGATATGTCGGATATGGAACAGGTGAAAAATTTAGCTAAAATGGCAGTTGAACATTTTGGCAGGGTAGATGTATTAATAAATAATGCAGGATATGGACAGATGGGACCTGTGGAGTTAGTACCCCCAACAGCAGCTAAATACCAGTTTGAGGTAAATTTTTACGGGCCGCTGGTGTTAACTCAAGCTTTAATTCCTGTAATGCGGAACCAAGGCGGAGGTAGAATTATTAATATTAGTTCCATTGCAGGGCGGATGGCATTTCCTGCGGGTGGACTTTACAGCGCTTCTAAATTTGCCCTCGAAGCTCTTAGTGATGCACTGCGGATGGAGTTAAAAGCTTTTAATATTCAGGTGAGTGTGATTGAACCAGGGCCAGTAATAACAGAGTTTTTCAAGGTAGTACAAGCGCAGATCCAGGGGACAATAGCTGATGTGGAAAATACACCCTACCGCAGAGCATTTGAAAATATTGAAGCGATTGAGGAAAAAATGGGGCGGTTAGGTTGGAGTCCAGCCAAGGTAGCTGAAATAATTATACGCTCACTGAAAGTGAAAAATCCTCGCCCCCGTTATATTGCAGCAACAGGGGGAAATATATTAGTATGGATGCTGACCAAAGTCTTGCCAACCTGGGTAGGAGATGCCTTCTGGAAGCGGTTCTACGGGATAGATGAAGTAGAAAAACAATGGAAAGAACGCAAAAATGGAGTTACTTGAATATCAGGCTAAAGCATTATTTGATGAAATAGGGATTCCGATTTTACCCTCGGTGTCAATAAAAAATCCCCGCGATTTAAAACAACTACAGATTCCCTATCCAGTGGTGTTGAAGTCTCAAGTACGTGCAGGGGGAAGGGGGAGAGCAGGTGGAGTAAGGTTTGTAGATAATACAATAGATGCGATCGCCGCCGCTCAGGCAATTTTTAATCTCTCTATTATGGGAGAATATCCTCAAGTACTTTTGGCAGAAGCTCGCTATAATGCGGAGCAGGAATTTTTTCTGGCAATAGTTTTAGATTACCAATTAAGGTTGCCTGTACTTTTAGGTTCGGCGCAAGGGGGAATTAATGTAGAAGCATTGCTCGAACAGATGCAAATGGTGGTAGTAGAAAATGAATTTTCTCCTTTTTATGCTCGCCATTTGACAAAAAAAATGGGACTGACAGGGAAATTAATTCACTCGGTGAGCACCATTATAGAAAAAATGTACTATCTGTTCAGGGAAAAAGATTTAGATATCGTAGAAATTAATCCCCTCGGAGTGGGAACAGATGGTAAGGTGATGGCGCTCGATGGGAAAATTTCAGTGAATGATTATGCTTTGGGAAGACATGGAGATATATTGAAACTAACTACGCCTACTCGCTCAGATTTAAGGAGCGCACCAGTTTCTTCTCCTCCCCTCAGTCTCAATGGAGTAGAAAAAAATGGGGAGGTGGGCATAATCGCAAATAGTACAGAAATCGCTTTAGCAACTTGGGATTTAATCACTCGGGAAAAGAAAAAGATTTCCTGCTGTTTGGTGGTGGGAGAAACTCCGAGTGGGCGGTTGGTTTCCCCCACTTTTTTGGCGCAACAGTTAGAAGTGGCTTTAGAAGAGGCACTGGCGGTAGAAGGGCTGCAAGTATTGTTGATTAATATTCTCGGGAATGCTGCAACCACAGAAACTGTAGCTGAGGCGATCGCTGATTACTTCCAACCCCCAGTTGAGTCAACAGTGCCCGGTGGGGAAGAAAGAATGGAAAGACCTACAGGTTATTTATCTCGTAAAGAGCGCAAACCTGGTTCTCAAGCTAAATCTAGCAAAGGACCAATAGCTAAACCAGTCGGGTTAGTGATTCGTCTAGTTGGGGGAAATATTGACCCGATGAAAGAACGTTTAGCCTCAACTCCTGTCTATTGGACGGAAAACTTGGAAAAAGCCATATCTAAGACCATCTCTGGGAAAAAATAAATGATGAATTGGACAGGTCAAGTAGTAGTACAGGGCATATCACAGGCAGTAGCTGCCCACTATGCTCCTTTAATGAAAGCCTACGGGACAAAGATTGTGGCGGGAATTAGTGCGGGTGGTGGGGGGGGGAAAATCCAAGATATTCCTATATTTGATTTAGTAGAAGAAGCAATGGATCAAGTAGGGGAAGTGTGTCTAAGTTTGATATTTGTGGAGCCATATCAAGTACTCGATGCAGCAAGTGAGGCGATCGCCGCAGGGATTAAACAAATTATCATCACTACTGCAGGTGTCCCCCCCCTAGATATGGTGCAACTCCTGCAAAAAGCGCAAGTGAATCATACTTTTATTTTAGGGCCAGGAAGTGGGGGCATGATTATCCCTGCAAAAACCTGGCTGGGCAGACTGGTAGCTGAATTTTATACCCCAGGTCATGTGGGCATTATTAGTTGTACTGATACTCTCAGTTATGAAGTTGCTTTGGAATTAAATCAAGCAGGTTTAGGACAGTCAATAGCTGTTAGTTTGGGTAAAGCTGGGATTATCTGTTCTACTTTTGTAGAATGGCTACCTATCTTAGAAACGGATCCAGAAACTAAGGCTATTATACTTATTGGACAAGCAAACGGTAATTATGAACAAGCGGCGGCAGAGTATTTGGCCAGGAGGAACAAAAAACCAGTAATTGCTTATATCCCTGGAATAGAATTCCCTGGAGATGGCATTAGGGGCGATGCTGCCACAATTATTGCGAATCAACTATCATATTCTGTTCCTACAAACAGCACAGTGAAGGAAAAAATTGCTACTTTTCAACAGGCTAATGTTTTAGTGGCACAGCGACTGGGAGAAATACCTGAGTTAGTCAAGAAAGTACTCAAAAAAAGCTGAGGTAAAACTGGGGTAAATCAGTACTAATGTACTAAGATAAAAGAAGAGTCTTGACACAGAGTCAAGCAAACCAAACCCAGAAGTAATCAAAGTTTTCCCATGACAAACCACTATGTTCTCAGCATCAACCCCCACGCCCAGTACGACTGGGATAAATGTTTCTTGAGAAACCCAATAACTGGGGAGCGACCAGATTTAACAGCGGCGATCGCTCAAGCGGTGGGGGGTGAGTCAGGTTCCTATCTTGTGGCAGTGAATATTGAAGTTCAAGTGTTAGAAACAAATCTTGTTACCCAAGAACGACCCGAGGCTAAAAAAACTGTCCCCTTAACCAACATTAAAAAATTAGTCGCTTCCTAAGTTAAGTTCATAGTAATCACTCTTTGTGATTACTATGAATAAATTCCCAGGCAATTTTAGCAACCCTGGTTTTACTTGAATTATGGCATGATTGGGGTGCAAGCGGCTACCCCTACGGCCTTGCTGAATTGAGTCATGAAATCTTAGTGTTAGATGTATGTAAAAATAAAAAATACATTCCGTTATTGAGCAACGCCCAAATTCTTATTGAATTATTGCCTATAACAATTGTCCAATTTTTGCGCTACAAATTTTTAGGCTCATCAACACCCTAGCCCTGCCCCCCCAGGTAACACTTCCACATTCCTTCTTTGATAACATATTTACCAATTTTAGCAGACTTCGTTAAGGTATTAAGGAGAATCAAAATTTGACCACCAATATGACTTGGGTTATCTTTGCCACTTGTACTGCTATTTTTGAATCCCTAAAAGACGTTACCAGCAAACACAGTTTACAAAAAATCGATGAATATATTGTTTCCTGGTCAGTGATGGCTTTTTCCTTACCACTTTTACTCCCAATTTTGTTGTTGATTAAAATACCTACTCTTAACTCTCAATTTTGGTTAACTCTACTGGTAGATGGTAGTTTAAATGTTATTGCTCTCATCATGTATATTAAGGCAATTAAATTATCTGATTTATCCCTCACAGTGCCTTTAATTGCTTTTACTCCTTTATTTTTGCTGATTACTTCTCCCCTAATTGTACAGGAATATCCCACCATAACTGATGCTATTGGCATTTTCTTGATTGTCACTGGTTCTTATATTTTAAATTTAAAAGAAAAGCAGAAAGGTTACTTAGCACCATTTAAGTCTTTGCTGCAACAAAAGGGCTCAAAATTAATGTTGGGAGTAGCTTTTATTTGGAGTATCACTTCCAATATTGATAAACTGGGGGTGCAGAATTCTTCTCCTACTTTTTGGGCGATTTCTCTTTGTGGTTTTCTTGCTCTTTCATTATTACCCATCGCCCTCTATAAATCCTCTCATAATTTTCAACTAATTCCCCAATATTTACCAGAACTTCTTCCCCTTGGTTTGTTTAACGGTGCTGCTATTCTTTTTCAAATGCAAGCCATCAGTATTGCTTTAGTTGCTCAGGTAATTTCTGTGAAGCGCACGAGTGCAATGATAACTGTTTTCTTAGGTTATTTAATCTTTCAAGAACAAGGAATAAAGGAAAGAGCCACTGGAGCAGGAATTATGATTTTAGGAGTAATATTAATTACAGCAGGCGGGTAATTAGTCATTAGTCAATTTTTAGTAATAATAAATATTCTGACCAATGACTAATTTTGGTGCGTTAGGGCCGACATTTAAATTGTTCTTCTGAACCATAAATTTTTCCTGCCTAACACACTTTGTTGCTCATAAGTTACTTTTTAAGTTCGCGAGCCATTTTGCGGAAAACATCCATATTACTAGAGCTGGGAATAGGCTTGGTATTACTTGAAGCAGGAGTCTGAGCAGGTTGCTGTGGTTGGGGAGTAGAAGTCTTCATAGAACCAGAAGATTTCTCGATTTTCATCGAAGATATTTCCTTAATTACTTCCGCCCCTTTACCATTTTTCATTTTAGGAAAAGTTCTCCTGATAGTAATCGTTTTACGCATATATTCAATATTTCCCAGAGTTTTGGCATCATCTGAGTTAAGAAAGAAGCTTTCTTCATTATCAGTAGAACCGTTATTATCGTTGTCAGGTTCATCTACATACTTGGTTTTATTCCCAAACAGACCAAAAAGTGCCATGAAAATTTCCTCCCTTGTCATCTACTATTGATTAATTTTAGCAAAAAATTGTTAAGTTAGTCATTGGTGTTTGTTGTAAGGTGGATAAATCCAAGTCAGCTATAGCCTGATAAGCCTCAGAAATAAATCCTTTCCCTCGCAAGTAGCCAGTATTAGCACCAGGACAGATATAAGTTAAAGAAGAGGAAGAAAAGCGATCGCGCAGAGCAGTCACATTTTGCAACTGTCTAAACCAGTGAAAAGTCTTAGCAGTACGGAGAGGGACAGGTTTTCCCTGTTGGTTTGGTAATAAATGTCGCCCAGTAAAAAGCACACCGCCATGAGGATTATAATAGAGACAGGAAGAACCTGGGGAATGACCTGGAGTCCAGAAAGCCCAGGAATTGTGATTTAAACTATATTCTTGCTTGAATGATGTCACCCTAACTTTTGGTAAAAGATAAGCCTCTTGTTCTTGACAAATAACCTCACAACCGAAAAACTCTTGCATTTGGTCAACTTGTTGAGTCATACTACCGCGGTGGGTCAGAAAAAGCCAGCGAACTCCCCCTTGAGCGTGCAAAAATTGACGATTAGTCTCATTCCAAGCTGGAGAATCCACCAGAATATTAGCATTTTTGGCTCCAATAAAATAAGCAGTAGCACCCAAAGTTTCTCGATTGGGAGGGAAGGCAAAAATGTCCTGAAAAATCGGACGTGGTGGTTTAGTAGCTTCTGGGATAGATGGCATATTTGGGAGTTTTCCTCTTTTTCTTGTTACCATTGTGATGAGCAGCGGACAGTTTTTCAGTATATCGCTCACTGGCTAGAAAGATAGATTAATTTTATGGAACTTTGGTTTATTTTAATAATTTTCCTGGGTGTGTTCACCTATTTTTTAATCAGATCAAGTAGTGCAATGACAACTACTCCCATCTGGTTACTATGGTTAGTAATAATGACCCCAGCATTGATTTGGAGTGCTTGGTTGCTATTGTTTGGTTTAGAGGTAGAAATACCAGCTCTACTAATGATTATTCCTTTTGTGGTTTGTCCTTTGGTGTACGTCTGGGTGTTTCAAAAGGGAAGAAAAACACCAGAAACAACACAGAAAAATTGGGAACGTCAGCCAGAAAATGAACAGGAAACTATTAAGGTGCTCGAAGAATTAGGGAAAATAAAACCCATCGATAAAAACGAAGAAAAAGCTCTGCGGAATTGTTTTCCTTGGGGGTTATATTATCTCCAAAATATAGATTATCGTCCCCAGGCAATTCTGTGTCGGGGTAAGTTGCGAGCAGTACCAGAGGTGGCATATAAAAAGATTAAGGAAAATGTAGAGAAAGTATTCGGCGATCGCTTTTTAGTGATTTTCCAAGAAAGTCTCCAAGGTCAACCATTTTTTGCTTTAGTCCCTAACCCCTGGGCAAAATCTAAAAAGAAACAAGAAACATCAGAAGAACTTCAAAAACCAGGTTTAGTTTTAGGACTGTTGTTGATAACTTTATTTACCACTACTATAGCAGGGGTGGAAATGAGTGGAATTTCTGCGGAACAGTTCCAATCGAACCCAGCATTACTAATGAATGGACTACCTTATAGTTTAGGGTTAATGACTATTTTAGGCTGCCATGAATTTAGTCATTATTTAACAGCAATTCGTTATAAAGTGAAGGCAACATTACCTTATTTTATTCCGTTTCCAGGTTTTTTGGGGACATTTGGGGCATTTGTACAAATGCGATCGCCTCTTCCCCACCGCCAAGCAATATTTGATGTGGCGATCGCTGGGCCTATCGGTGGTTTAATCTTGACTCTCCCCATCCTTTTTTGGGGACTTTCTCAGTCAGAAATAGTCCCGATCGCAGAAAACTCCAGTATGGTCAATATTGAAGCGCTTGACCCCAGATTTTCATTTTTATTCTCTCTAATCGCTAAATTTGCATTAGGTAATAGTTTGACCCAGGGAATGGCAATTCAGCTTCATCCTGCGGCGGTTGCTGGTTATATAGGATTAATAATTACCGCTTTGAATTTAATTCCAGTGGGCCAATTAGATGGTGGTCATATTGTCCACGCAATGTTAGGACAAAGGGCAGGAATTATCATTTCTCAAGTGACGCGAATATTAATGTTTATTCTGGCAATGGTGCATGGGGAATTTCTCATCTGGGCGATATTTTTGTTGTTAATGCCTGCAGCTAACCCCGCATTAAATGATGTCACTGAATTAGATAACGGGCGGGATTTTTTGGGTATGGTAATGTTAGTATTTGTGATAGCTATTATTTTACCTTTACCAGGGACAATAGCTCAGTTGTTGAATATTTAAGCGCGAGAGAAACCATGAAAATCAATTCAAAATCCATCGCTGATTATCTAATCCACTTTTGTCACCAACACGGGGATTTAATTACCAATTTAAAATTGCAAAAACTGGTATATTATGCCCAAGCATGGTATTTAGCACTTTACGATCAGCCATTATTTCCAGAAGACTTTCAAGCTTGGGCTAGCGGCCCTGTGCAACCCGAACTTTATGAATGTTACAAAAAAAACAAATGGAATCCTATTAGTGAAGATGTTGGGGAGATTGACTTACCACAACAGATAAAAGACCATCTCAAAGAAATAATTGAAGTTTATGGAAAATATGAGTCTTATTATCTAGAAAGAATGACTCAAGAAGAGTTACCCTGGCTGAAAGCTCGTGGAGGGATTCCTATTGATGAAGAATCAACCGCCGTTATTTCCAAACAAGCAATGCAAGCATTCTATAAAACTTTGTTAGATGACGCAGAAGAAAATCAAAGCGAGGTCGCTTAAGAAAAATGCTGGAAAGATTCCTGATAAACAGCCCCAATATGATGACGAGGTGATTTTTTCCTTCAAATATCTTGACTTATTCAGCAACCCTAAATTTAGTATTGCTGGATGTGGGTACAGTTATCTGGAAAAACTTTTGTTGCGTCTCAAAGATGTATCAAGTATTCGGTATGATGACTTTGTGAACATGCGTTCATCTTCATTGCGGTCACACAAAATAACCTGGGAAGAAACAACAGAACCAGATGGTTTTACAAATCTTAATTCTCAACTAAGAGAGCAGACAGCTTTTCAATTTGAAATATCAGCTAATGAGCATGGGAGAGTACATGGCTTCTTACTTAATAGGATTTTCTACATTGTCTGGTTAGACCCCCACCATAACCTATATTCATAGATTTAATGAAAAAGGAAAATTATGCAAACTCAACTCCAATATCTAACCCCTGATGAATACTTAAAATTAGAATTAGAAAGGGATTTTCGCCATGAATATATCGCTGGACAAGTTTATGCAATGTCAGGAACGAGCGAAGAACATAACATTATTGCAGGAAATATTTACATGAAACTGCGCAATCATTTACAGGGAAAGGGTTGTAAGGTTTTTATGTCGGATATGAAAGCAAGAATTGAATCCCTTGATATTTTTTATTATCCCGATATATTGGTTACTTGCAATCCTGAAGATAGGGGAAAATATTTCAAAAATAAGCCCTGTCTAATTGTAGAAGTGATTTCTCCGAGTACCGCAAGAACAGACCGCAATGAAAAACTCTACAATTATGGTGAAATAGAGAGTTTGCAAGAGTATGTTTTAGTCTCCCAAGACCAAATGAGAGTGGAAATATACAGAAAAAATAATCAGGGCGATTGGCTGAGAGAAATCATAAATAATGAGGGTGTTATTAACATAGAATCTGTTGGTTTAGAAATAACAATGGCAGAAATTTATGAAGATATTAATGGTAGTTAATGGTAGGGTGGGTTACGGCTGCGCGTAACCCACCAATAAATTAGGAATGAATCATAAGTGGGATAGAAAAAAAACATTTTTTGTGTGTAAAATATTGAAGGAAAAAAACTATGTCTTTACAAGAATTGAAAAACCAAGCATATAAATTATCAGTAACTGAACGTTTGGAACTGGTAAGCGATATCATTAATTCCCTGAGTCAAGAACTTAGACCACGCAAAGATATTCAAGGAGCTATAGAACGTCTGCGTGGTATAGCAAAAACAGACTCGCCACCCCCAACAGATGTTGAAGTTGAGCAAATGCGAGAAGAACGTTTAGTGGAGAAATACTTAAAATGAAAGTACTAATAGATACTAATATTATTCTAGACTTTCTCCAACAGCGAGAACCCTTCCGAGAAGATGCTGAAGCAATATTTGCAGCTATTGGCAACGGTCAGATTATCGGTTATGTTACAGCGACCACAGTGACGGATATTTTCTACATTGTTAGAAAACAGACGAAGAGTATTGAACAAGCTAGGCTGGCTGTCATAGAAACCCTAAAAGTTATGCAGATATCTTCTGTTAACGGGCCAAAATTAGAAGCAGCACTCGCTTCTAATTTAAAAGACTTTGAAGATGGGGTACAATTAGCTTGTGCAGTGGCTGATAATTTAGATGCTATTATAACTCGTAATGCTAAAGATTTTTCAGGCTCTAGTATGCCGATTTTATCAGTAAGGGAATTGTTAAATAATATACAAAATGACAAATAAAAAGGTTATCGTAATTGGTGGTGGTTTAGCAGGAACAGAAGCAGCTTGGCAAATTGCTCAGGCAGGTGTACCAGTAATATTATATGAAATGCGCCCAGTGCGCCAAAGTCCCGCCCATCATACTCAAGAATTAGCAGAATTAGTATGTAGTAACTCCTTTGGCGCAATGGCAAGCGATCGCGCCGCAGGTTTACTCCATGAAGAGTTACGTCGTCTGGGTTCAATTATTATTGCTACGGCGGATCAACATTCTGTACCAGCAGGGGGTGCTTTGGCTGTAGATAGAGGTGTATTTAGCAGCGAATTAACTCAAACTCTCGCCAGTCATCCTTTAATTGAACTTCGTCGGGATGAAATTACTCAAATTCCTACAGAAGGAATAGTTGTGCTTACTACAGGGCCTCTCACTACTCCCGCCCTGGCAGAAGAATTACAACGCTTTACAGGGATGGAATACTTAAGCTTTTTTGATGCAGCTAGTCCCATAATTGTGGGGGAGTCTATTAACCAGGATATTGCCTTTCTTGCTTCCCGCTACGATCGGGGAGAAGCAGCATATCTGAATTGTCCCATGACTCAGGAGCAGTATCTGCACTTCAAGGAGGAATTGTGTAAGGCAGAACAAGCAGAATTAAAAGATTTTGAACAGGAAAGTGCTAAATTTTTTGAAGGTTGTCTCCCGATTGAAGAGTTAGGGCGACGGGGAGAGGATACCATGCGTTATGGCCCCTTAAAACCAGTGGGACTGTTTGACTCCCGTTTGGGGGATTTTCGCGACCCAGAAAATAAGTCTAAACGTCCCTATGCGGTGGTGCAACTGCGTCAGGAAGATAAAGCGGGACAGTTGTGGAATATGGTAGGTTTCCAAACTAATTTACGTTGGGGAGAACAAAAGCGGGTATTTCGGCTAATTCCTGGGTTGGAAAATGCAGAGTTTGTCAGAATGGGAGTAATGCACAGAAATACATTTATCAATTCCCCTGAATTGTTAGATTCTACCTTGCAGTTTAAAAAGCGATCGACTTTATTAGCTGCGGGTCAGTTGGTGGGAACAGAAGGTTATACTGCTGCTACTGCAGGAGGTTGGTTAGCGGGGACCAATGCCGCACGATTAATATTAGGATTGGAAACTGTAAAAATGCCAGAAACTACGATGCTGGGAGCATTGTTGGCATTTATTAGTAATGCTTCCCCCAAACATTTCCAACCCATGCCTCCTAATTTTGGAATTTTACCCCAGTTAGAGATGAAAATTCGCAATAAACAAGAGCGTTATGGAGTCTATCGCGATCGCTCTTTATCTGATTTAGATAATTGGCAAACTCAGCTTAAAAATCTTGTGGTAGTTTAAATTTAACAGAGGATTTAGTTATGAGAAATTATCGCGATCGCATCACCATTAATCCAAATATTCGCAGTGGTAAACCCTGCATTGTCAATACACGCATTACTGTAACAGATATCTTTGACTATCTGGGGGGTGGGATGACTATTGAGGAAGTGTTAGATGATTTTCCCGACCTCACCATCGAAGATATACAAGCTTGTTTCGCATTTGCTGCCGATCGCGATCGCCGACTGATGGTTATTCCCGATGAAATTGCTATTTGATGAAAACTTATCTCCAAAACTACCGCGCATACTCTCATCAGATTTTCCAGAAAGTATGCACGTTCGTGATTGTGGGTTGAAGGGATTTTCTGATGAGGATATTTGGGAATATGCAAGGGCAAATAGGTTTACAATTATTTCCAAAGATTCAGATTTTTACCAACGCAATCTACTTTATGGTCAACCTCCTAAACTTATCTGGCTTCGCATTGGCAATTGCAATCGTGATGTCGTTATTGCTTTAATCTTAAGATACAAGGAACAAATTTATGCACTTAATGATGATCACTCTAAGTCTCTTTTAGTTCTTTCATCATTTGGCCCAGTTACTATAGCATAAACAAATGATTTATGAAGAGGAGCAAGGAGAGCATATCCCAAACCTAGTAGCTCCCACAAAATAACCCCAAACCTCATAACCAATGATGGGACTACCACTTGTACCGTTCTTAATTCTCTGAATTTTGCAGATTAACTACCGATCCATCTCGAAAGGTAAATAAAATGAATAAAACAGACACCATTCAAACACCTAAAACAACAGCCACTCTTGTAGGGTGCGTTAATGAAATGTAACGCACCAACCAACCCGCAAACGGTGCGATCGCCCACACACAAAACCCGATTAACCCCAATTCTCACCCATTGCCACCAGCGATTAAGGTAAGTCTCAATACGGATAATATCGCCGAGACACCTTATCCACCTTGCCGAGGGCATAATGAGCTTATGCCACTACGAAAACCAATTCTAAAATTACAAAAACACAAATGACTAAATTAGTACAAGAAACCTTTGAGCAAATTTCACGGCTTTCTGAAGAGCAACAAAATACGCTTGCAACCTATCTCCAGAAGCATCTGGATGAATTTTTACAAAAAGCTGAGAAGGAAAAACGTATTAAAGAAGAAACTTATACTATTAATGATTTTAACGAAGAAACACAACAAGCAATCAGGAATATAGAAAAACGACAAAACTTAACAGTTTGTGAAAATAAAAATGAGCTTTATAATGAATTAGGTATTTAATGCTATCACCCATTTTTGAAAATAGTTTTAAGAAAGACATCAAACGTTTACAAGGATGTGGCAAAGATCTGGAAAAGCTTAAAACCGTGATTGACAAATTACTGGAAAATCAAGAACTAGAAGCCAAATATAAAGATCACGCTTTGACAGGTAATTGGAATGGATATAGAGATTGTCACATAGAATCTGACTGGCTTTGAATTTATAAAATCTCAGAAACCCATCTTTTTCTGGCTCGTTCAGGTTCACATTCAGATTTACTCTAATAGACTAATAGACCTATGCGTGAAACCGTAAAAAACCATACTATTTTTCTTAATTCTCTGAATTTTGCATATTAACTACCGAAGCTCGATTTTGAGCATTACGGCGCATTGTTTTTGGCATTGCTTGCACCATAAGCGCCCAAGTTGAAGCTAAGAAACAGATCATCCCAGCATTCGAGATGGAACTTTACCTTTGACTGGGGTTTGCCTAGATTTTTTAGGTGAGGTCATAGTCGATAGGATTTATTGATGAAAACCTACTTATTGAAGTTTCGACGCAATCAGACCAACAAGCACAAGCATACCTAATGCTCTACGAAAGTAATTAACGCCTTGAAATAATTCTTGCCAAGCCCAAGTAAACAAGGAGCCAAAGGCTAATAAGTCCAATCCGCTATTAATTTTACCTGTTGTAAAAACTATCTTAAATAAACTAGCTACAATCCAGGCAATGAGTGGTAGATTCGGCATCTGAGCTAGAACAATTTTGCCTTCGCTGTCCCGAAACACCTTATTAAATAATGTATTTTCCATTTTGGTTTAGATACCTCATAACGTATTTAAAACGTATTTTATTGGTCAAGATGGGAAACAGTGCTTCATAAAATTGCACTTTTGCAAGAGTTCTATTGGGGAGATCCTATCAGATTGGGTTTGCTGTTAACCTGCAAAAATTTACACCGTCCTTAATCAAAGATTTGTCTGTTTCTGGGTAGGATTCTATTTCTAGATAGGATGAGGACGATGAGCTCAAAATGACACTCCGTCTATTGACCGAAGGACTTGGATGTTATTATGTATAACTAATGTAATAAAAGAGAAGGGGATGGCTTCTTTAACAGGAAATTCAGATTTTTGAGTTCCAGTTAAGTTTAGACAAACTGTATTGTTTTTAAAGGAATTGTGTAAGTACAGCCATTCCCCTCCTCCAAAATGGGTGAAGGCAGCTTACTGGGCAGGTACTTTCTGTTTGCGCGTCCAGAAGCGATGCTCGGCGATCGCCTCCACAAACAACTCCGCAACTTTACCCAGGTTGGATGGCGTTTTGGCCATAATTACTCCTTGATCGTTTTGGAGAGAAGGATCTGAAAACGTGATGCCTTGAATGCTAGACTCTTTTAGCAACTCAACTCCTTCACCTGTGGCTGCGATCGCTTTACAGTGTCGAAACGCCTCATCGATAAAGTGAACGACATCCCCGTTCGCTTTGAGGGTTTCAACGCTTTGAGTACCACCAGGAATATAAACCGCATCAAACATCACCGCAGCACTTGTCAAGAAGGTTTTATCGACCTTAAACTCTTCACCTTTCGCGCTCTGGATTGTACCCAGGAATTTGGACACGATCTGCGTTTGGACTCCCGCTGCTGTAAGTGCTTTTTTAATAACAGTCAGTTGTTCAGCCTCTACACCATCTGCCGCCAGAATTGCCACCTTACGACCTTTTGCCGTTTTGACTGCCAAGGATTCCTGGCTGAGTGCCGGTGAACTTTGCCCATGATTCTGAGTTGCAGGTTCTGTAGGAGCCGCTACTCCAATCCCCATTGCCACCAGTTTTGCCAGTTTATGATCGACCTGGTTCAGGCGATCGACCATTCGTTCTCGAACCTCTTGAGCTTCGACTTTACCTAGTTCAAAATGCGCCGCTTCAACCAAATGCTCTTTTTCAACCGCCGACAGGCTATTCCAGAACAAGGTAGCTTGACTGAAATGTTCGCCAAAGCTGGGGCTACGTTCCCTGATTTTATGCCCTTCAACCCGCTCAGGGTAATGAACATAGCCTTCAGTTTCCGAGGGAGCAGGTTGCCCTCCACCCAGGGAGTTGGGGAAATAATTCACCCGACTGGTCTTTACCTCTATCTGCATTCGTCCGTCTTGCTGATTATTGTGGAACGGACAAACAGGACGATTAATTGGTAAATTGCCAAAGTTTGGACTACCAAGCCGATGGAGTTGAGTGTCATGGTAGGAGAACAGGCGACCTTGCAGCAACGGATCATCACTGAAATCGATTCCTGGCACTACGTTTGAGGGTGCAAAGGCAATCTGTTCCGTTTCAGCGAAGAAGTTGTCGGGGTTGCGGTTCAAAACCATCTTGCCGATCGCACGCACCGACACGAGTTCTTCGGGAATGAGCTTGGTCGAATCGAGAATATCAAAGTCGAATTTGTGTTCATCTTCTTCCTCAATGATCTGCACGCCTAGCTCAAATTCTGGATAATTCCCCTGTTCGATTGATTCCCACAAATCGCGGCGTTGGAAGTCAGGATCTTTGCCTGCTAACTTCTGTGCTTCATCAAAGGCCAGGGAATACACTCCCAAAATCGGCCGCCAGTGAAATTTCACAAAGCAGGATTTACCTTGGGTATTCACAAAGCGATAGGTATGCACGCCAAAGCCCTGCATACGGCTAAAGCTGCGAGGCAAGGTGCGGTCGCTGAGTAACCACATAATCATATGGGTGGATTCGGGCACGAGGGAGATAAAGTCCCAAAAACTAGGATGGGCTGTAGATGCTTGGGGAATTTCGTTGTGGGGTTCGGGCTTGATCGAATGCACAATATCGGGAAACTTGATGGCATCCTGAATAAAAAAGACGGGGATATTATTGCCTACCAAGTCATAGTTGCCTTCTTGAGTGTAGAATTTCACCGCGAAGCCACGCACATCACGAACAGAATCGGCCGATCCGCGCGAACCTGCCACTGTAGAGAAGCGAGCAAAGACAGGCGTTTGGATAGATGGATCTTGTAAAAACTCAGCTTTGGTATATTCTGACAGTGACTCATAAACCTGGAAATAGCCATGAGCACCTGCACCACGAGCGTGAACGACTCGTTCGGGAATACGTTCGCGATCGAAGTGGGTTAGTTTTTCTTGAAAGTGGAAATCTTCTCTGAGTGAAGGGCCAGGATTACCGACTTTCAACGTATTGTCCGTATTGTCCACCACAACTCCTTGATTGGTCGTGAGTTGCTCACCCGCATCAACTTGAAAGGACTCTAAAGATTCGGTTTTTGCCGTTTTATTGGTCTGAGATGGATTAGTCATTGTTTTTTAATTCCTAATGAGAATGGGTGTTTTGTGTAATTACTTGTCAAATCTTAATTTTAAAACTCAGGCAGAGGTGTGGGAATTTATAAGGCGGTCATGATCTTAATCAATTCAGTCGATAAATCTACTTTCAAATTATGGTGCTTTTTAAAGAGAACGCCAGCAAGAATATAGATGTTTTGGGAATAGAAGGCTTGGTTCTGCCTGCGTAACTCGGCTATTCTCTCCTTTACCTTGGGCTGAGAACTGTAATAGCCAAAACCCATGGGCGAAGTCACAAAATCCTCTACTTGATAACCTTGAGCGATCGCGTATTCAATGGTTCCGACTGGATCGCAATAAGCAGAAATCATCAACATCGCATTTTGGCAATTCATGGCCAGGAGTTGCTTCGTTATCAATGCTCCATCCATTCCACCATGCAAAGCAGCCATATTAGAGATCAAATAATTTGCTTCAGATTGCCAATCTTTATTCAGAAAGCAAGAGTTGTGAACAACATATTTATGGCTAAGTTTATAGCGTTCAATCCGAAACTGTGCCACCTCACAAGCTTTAGAATTTAACTCGTAGCCATTAATCAAGCCATTAAATTGACTCCTGAGTAAGCTATTGATTACAGGGCTACCATCTCCTGCTCCAAACTCCGCAATGGCAGTAAAATCTTCACAGGTATTCAAGACCATTCTTTCTAGACACTGGGAATAAAACTGTGATTAGACCTCTTGCGAAACTAATTATTTTCTACTAATAGAAGTTGAAGTTTTAACTCATAATTATAAATCCCAGCGATTAAATTAAATCTTAATCCAAACTTTCTTCTTCTATTTCTGTATCTACTAGATAAAATCCTA
>JADQBC010000047.1 GCA_016903655.1 Gomphosphaeria aponina SAG 52.96 = DSM 107014 | reverse complement strand
AGCATTTTGATATACTCTCGATGAAAGTTTGTTACACCATTGATATTCCTTTTCCTTTTTTGTGTAATTAGTGAATAGCTTTTTGATAGTATCTAGTTTTTTCGATGTACTAAATTTATATTCCTTGTGGTCAATTTGATTATACAAACCTAAAGCATAGTTATATACAAAGCGACTATACCCAGCGTGTTGTGCTAATTTGGTTCGTTCCTTGTTATTAATTTTGAGTTCTATTTTAATGGCATACACGTTCAAATATATCTCCAAATACTTGTTGACTAATAATATAGCATATCATTAATTGAGGTGAGATTCCTTCTTCGTAACTTTTACTTAAATAGACTTATTTATTCAAGTTTATGCAGCAAATTCCTATTTAATAGCAACTCTTATTTATTTGTTTGTTTCAAAAATCACTTAATTTATATTTTTCCGTAGTAATCGCTCTAGGAATTGAATCGCTAAAGCGATTACTACAAGCAAATTTTACAGCGCATTAGCACCAGCAACAACTTCCATAAGTTGCTGGGTAATTGAAGCTTGCCGCGCTTTGTTATAAGACAAACTTAAAGAACCAATGAGGTCTGAAGCATTTTCACTTGCGTTATTCATTGCCGTCATCCGAGCTGCCAGTTCAGAAGCTGCTGACTCTTGCAAAGCTCGCAAAAGTTGGTTATTGATATACAGAGGTAAGAGAGCATCCAGAATTTGGACTGGGTCTTGCTCAAAAATCATATCTTTTGGCAAACTTTTAACTTCTGTTGGTACTTTCTCCCGTTCCACCTGAAATTCCCCACCACTGGTGGTCAAACGGAAAATTTCATCATCTTGAACCTCCAGCCCCTGGGGTGTCAAAGGTAAGAGAGTTTGAATTACTGGGCGAGAGCTAATCAAAGACACAAATTTGGTATAGACTAACTCTACCCGATCTACTGTTTCCGAAAGAAACAAAGATAACAGGCGATCTGCTATTCTTGCAGCTTCTGAAGCTGAGGGGATTTGTTCCAAACCACTGTAAGACTCATCAATAGGCTGTGAGCGACGCTTAAAATATTGGGTCGCCTTCCGTCCTACTAAAACATATCTATACTCTACTCCTTCAGCTTGCAGTTCCTTTGCCCGTTGTTCCGCACGCTTAATTACATTGGTATTGTACCCGCCACAAAGACCCCGATCGCCTGAAATTACCAACAAAGCTACTGACTTCACTTCCCGTTGCTTCAACAAAGGTAAATCAGCCTCTTCAAAACCGAGGCGATTTTGCAGGCCATAGAGTACAATAGCTAAATTATCAGCAAAAGGACGGGTAGCCGTTACTTGTTCCTGGGCGCGACGCACCTTAGCTGCTGCCACCAGTCGCATTGCCTCTGTAATTTTTTTCGTATTTTTGACCGACTGAATGCGATCGCGAATCGCTTTGAGATTAGACATTTTCTTAAAATTAGTAATTAGTACAAACAATAGGCGGGCGTAGGGTGCGTTATGGCCAGCCGTAACGCACCATTACACTTATCTAATAACTTTTGCTACAAATCTGATTTTGCTCCAGAAGTCATTGTTTTTTCCCCGCCCTAAATTTTTGACTTGACACCTCTAAGCTGCTGAGAAACTTTGCTTATATTCAGCTATTGCTTCTTTGAGAAGATTTTCAGCCTCATCACCCAGCTTTTTCTCGGAACTCACCAGCTCAACAAACTTACCCTTGCTGTTTTTCAGATAATCCCGCAGACCCTTAGTAAACTCAGTCACCTTTTCTACAGGAACCTCATCGAGATAACCATTAATCCCTGTATATACAGTAGCAACTTGCTCCCATACAGCCAAAGGAGAGTTTTGAGGTTGCTTCAAAATTTGACGCAAGCGCTCACCCCGTGCTAGCTGGGCTTGGGTTGCCGCATCCAAATCGGAAGCAAACTGGGAGAACGCCTCCAGTTCAGCAAACTGAGCCAGTTCCAACTTCAACTTACCTGCCACCTGTTTCATTGCCTTAGTTTGGGCAGCGGAACCCACTCGGCTGACAGAAATACCAGCATTAATTGCGGGACGTAAACCAGCGTTAAACAAGTCAGAAGAGAGGAAAATCTGACCATCAGTAATAGAAATCACATTAGTAGGAATGTAAGCTGAAACGTCACCTGCCTGAGTTTCAATAATTGGCAGAGCGGTCATACTCCCACCACCCAAGGCATCGTTCAGTTTAGCTGCACGCTCTAGCAAACGAGAGTGGAGGTAGAACACATCCCCTGGATATGCTTCCCGTCCTGGGGGACGACGCAATAACAGAGCTAGTTGGCGATAAGCTTGTGCTTGTTTCGACAGGTCATCATAGATTACCAGCGTCGCCTTCCCCTTATACATAAAGTATTCAGCGATCGCCGCTCCTGTATAAGGTGCGAGATATTGTAAAGTTGCTGGGTCATTTGCATTTGCTGCCACGACCACAGTATAATCCATGGCACCTTTTTCTTCTAAAGTCCCCACCACTTGAGCCACAGTAGAAGCCTTTTGACCGATCGCCACATAGACACAGATCACATCTTCGCCCTTCTGGTTAATGATCGTATCTACTGCCACTGCTGTTTTTCCTGTTTGGCGATCGCCGATAATCAACTCTCGTTGTCCCCGTCCTACAGGAATCATCGCATCTATTGCTGTAATTCCTGTTTGCATTGGTTCACAAACCGATTTCCGCGCAATAATCCCTGGTGCCCCTGACTCCACCAGACGGGTTTCCGTGCTATTTATTTCTCCTTTTCCATCAATTGGGCGAGCTAGACCATCTACCACTCTTCCCACCAAAGCTTCTCCCACTGGCACCTGAGCAATTTTGCTCGTTGCCTTCACCGTGCTGCCTTCCTGAATGCCGAACCCGCTACCCATCAGCACTGCACCCACGTTATCTTTTTCCAGGTTTAGCGCAATCCCAACTGTTCCGTCTTCAAACTCCAACAGTTCCCCTGCCATTACCTGTTCTAGTCCGTAAATCACCGCAGTACCGTCACCTACTTTCAGTACTGTCCCTACATTAGTTACTTTTACTTCTTGGTCGTAGGACTCGATTTGCTGACGAATTATAGATGAAATTTCGTCTGGTCTGATTCCAATCATGTCTGTTATTTTTCTTAATTATTTTTTTGTTTTTCCAATCACTTTAGTGATTACTACAATCTAGGCGCTCATCAAGCTAATCCCGATGCGACGCAGTTGTCCCCGCAGACTGGTATCAAATACTTGAGAGCCTACTTTGATAATTACCCCACCGAGCAAATCCTCATCCACCCTGGTTGTTAGTTCCACTCCCTGAGCGCCTGTTAGCTGCTTAATCTTTTCTGATACAGATTGTTTTTGTTCTTCAGACATTTCTACTGCCGAAGTTACCTCTGCCAATACTGTATTATTCAGCTTCCGCAATATTTCAAGATATTTCTCACCTATTCCCTCAAGGAACATAATGCGGCGGCGATCCACTAACAGCAGCAAAAAATTCAGGAAAGAATGATTAGTTCCCTCCCCTAATATTTGCCGAATCACTGCTTTTTTATCTTCAGGTTTCACCAGTGGGCTTAAAAGAAAAAACTTAAACTCTGACGAAGAGGCCAACAAACCCAGTAAAGAACGAACTTCCTCACCCAATTCATTGGTTACATTATTTGACTGAGCCAGAGACATCAAAGCTTCTGCATAAGGCTCTGCTACTTGAGCTATCAAAGCACTACCACTCATGAACCACCTCCTAATTGAGCGATGCAGCGGTTAACTAACTTTTCTTGAGCCGAGGCATCTAAACGCTCTTTTAGTTGGGACTCTACCCGCTCAATTGCCAAAAATCCTATCCGCTGTTTTAATTGAGCGATCGCTTTTGCTCTTTGGGCATCTAATTCTTTCACAGCAGTAGATTTTATTCTTGCTACTTCTTTTTTGCCCTCAGCCAGAATTTCTTCTTTTACTTTTAAAGCTGTTGTTTCTGCCTCTGCCTTAATTTTTTCCGCTTGTGCTTGTGCTTGTGCCAAGTTTTGTTGAGCATCTGCCAAAGCTGCCGCCCCCGAAGCCGCCCTCTCTTCTGCTTCTTTTATTTCTGCTTCAATTTTTGAGCGACGTTCTGTTAGAATCTTTCCTATTACTTTGCCACCATAGACCACTAACAACACTATGATAATTCCCAGATTAATGATGTTAGTTTCTAAAATGTCAAAATTCAGACCAAAACCACTTTCTGCTGCTGCCTCTGTTGCTAGGTATAAAAAATTCCCCATTATCTCCATTTACCCTTCGCGAGAATCAATTATGCTTCTTACACTAATTCTGGTCCCAAAAGCTTGGTTAAAATTTGCTTACTCAGTTCATCTACCTGTGCTTCTAGGACTCCGAAAGCTTCTGCTTTTTGAGCTTCTATTTCTTGAGCTGCTTTTTGTCTTTCTGCCAGGGCTTCTTGCTGTGCTGCTTGACTTTCAGCCGCAATAGTTTTCTGAGCTTCTGTCTGAGCTGCTGCAATTATTGCTTGGGACTTCTTTCTTACTTCTCTGATTTCTTGTTCGTATTGAATTGCCAGATTTTCCGACTTTTCTTTCCTTTCCCGCCCTTGACTTATTTGCGAGCGAACATATTCCGAGCGCTCATCAATTGCCTTTGTTAGTGGCTTATAAAATACCACATTTAGCAATGCCACCAGAATCAGAAATTGAATTGCCATTAAAGGCAAAGTGGCATTAATATCAAACAGTCCCCCTTCTGCGGTTTCTTCTACCGCTTTTGTTGCCAGTAAAATTATTGTCCAGTGTGTCATAGTTCATCGTTAATCTTTCATCGTTAATCGTTAATTGTTAATCGTTAATCGTTAATTTTTGCCTTCTTTTCTCAGAGACTATTAACTCTTAACCATTAACAATTAACCCTTAACCCTTGGCAATCAATTTCTTAGGAGAATGGGTTAGCAAACAGTAGCACTAGAGCTACCACCAAACCGTAAATTGTCAGCGCTTCCATAAACGCCAAACTCAACAGCAAAGTCCCGCGAATTTTGCCTTCTGCTTCTGGTTGACGCGCAATCCCTTCTACAGCTTGACCTGCTGCATTTCCTTGACCAATACCAGGGCCGATCGCCCCTAACCCTACAGCTAGAGCGGCAGCAATTACTGAAGCAGCGGCAATTAATGGATCCATTTTCTTTTTCCTTTTGTTTGACTTTAAATTACTACTTTTTTTTGTTTCTCCCACCAAAAATTTCCCCCTGGGGGTAATTTGGGCAATTTGGGAGTCTATCAACCCAAACTCAACTGAGTGACATCACTCATGCTCTTTACCATGCTCTTCTAAAGCTTCCCCTATATAGGATGCTGCCAATGTAGCAAATATCAGGGCTTGAATCGCACTTAAAAACAATCCTAATACCATCAAGGGCAGAGGTATAAACAAAGGAACTAGCAGCACTAATACCGCAACCACCAATTCATCTGCCAAAATGTTACCAAATAGACGGAAGCTCAGGGAGAGGGGCTTAGTAAAATCTTCTAAAACCTTAAACGGTGCCAAAATTGGCGTTGGTTCCAGATAACCCGCAAAATAGCCTAAGCCTTTTTTACTAATCCCTGCATAAAAGTATGCTAAAGAAGTCAGCAGCGCCAGAGCTATTGTTGTATTTATGTCATTTGTCGGTGCAGCTAGTTCACTATCGGGAATTTCTAATATTTTCCAAGGAACTAGCGCCCCTGACCAATTTGACACAAAAATGAACAAAAATAAAGTCCCCACAAATGGCACCCAGGGACGATATTCTTTTTCCCCAATCTGGTCTTTCGCCAAACTCCTAATAAATTCCAGGACATACTCCATCAAGTTTTGCATCCCCCTGGGTATTCTCTGGATGTTTCTCGTCGCCGTCAGGGAAGCTATTAATAAAATAGCAATCACAAACCAGGATGTGAGAAACACCTGCCCGTGCAATTTTAAATTGCCTATTTCCCAGTAAAAGTGCTTGCCTACTTCTAGTGAAGCAAGGGGAAAAGAATTTAGGAGATTTAACCCATCTACAATTTCCATTTGATGCTATTTTCCCCAGATTTCTTGTATTACATCCATCGAGAGTTAGAGTTGGGGCTAGTTTTACTGGCCCTTACTACTTTTGTGCAGGCATAAGCGTTGTTTGCAGCACGTAGAAGATAATAGCGGCTTTGTAAGTCATAAATCCCAGAAATATGGGCAAAATTTGCAATTGTTGCCATTGTGTAGCCACAATTATTATCCCCACAAACAGCGCTAGTCTTGTAGAACCCAAACGCCTTTTTTGATTACCTAGCCGCTCCACCTCTTTTGCCAACATTCTTAAGTAAACCACACCAACGCACCCTCCGATCAAATAATTTAGAGCGGTGTTGAGTGAGTAAGTCACCCAGACTGAGATAAAAATTATCCCTGTTAAAGCCAGAGTCCCCAGCAACAAATTTTGTTTAAGCCGATAATATTCTTCCATCCCATTTTCTGCTGGTGATGGAGGCGAATCCGCTGGTTGATTCTCTGTTGCTTGGATTGTCTCTTGAGTTTGATTAGAAGAAGTCACGCTTGTTAGCAGGTATAATCCCTAGATTTATGGCTTATTCGGTGCGATCGCTTTAATTGGGCATCAGCAGTTTCTCGCCGCCAAAGCAGCCACAACCCATATTATCATGGGGCAGTAACAATCATTTAATGATTGTTACTATGATTTTTTTCTGACTTTTGTCAGTTCTTGCTTCTCAAACAAATTCAGACCTTTAAGCAGGTGCAAGTAGAATAAGCTGTTGTTGCAGAAGACTACGCACTCCTGCTAAATCCAGAGTTACTTCTGTGAGAATGTCTCCCACATTTTTTTGTCCATCACAAGCTGACAGAAACAGAAACTTGACTTCTGACAATATTATTACCTGAAAATCGTGATTGAATATGTTTTGACTCGGCCAACCGTGAATACAGGGATTACGCTCAGGAATAGCGGCTAAGAGAGTTTCATCTTTTGACCAATCAGCTTTAATTAAAGGAAGACGGCCCAGGAAAAACTCATAGTGGGTAATTTCTGGGTCAAGCAGTTCAATCAAACGAAAGATCTCGCGATCGCTTAAATTCTTTGCCCTTTCAATTAAATCTGGCGCTTTCCCCACCAAACGCTCTAAATCCCAATACCCGGGATTAGAAAACCCGATAAACTCCAACCCAGAAGCATCAATCAGCTTAAACAAAGTCTCAATATTATAGTCATGCTCCAGAGGATGGACATACATATCAGCAAAACAGGTATCGTGATGATTTTCTAAGGACCAGCGTTTTTTTTCCTGTTGCACCAGACGGTTATTTTCTGGGAGAGAAGCAAATAACTGACGACCTACCTTTACCCCATCTTGGTAATCTCCCCGTCGCTCGCCTTGTAAAAGAGCGATCGCCTGCTGCATTAAACTAATTTCAAAACGTCCCAACTCAGCATACACAAAAATGTGCATTAACCCCCCAGGACGCAGCTTATTTGCCAAAGACTTTATCCCCTCTTCTGGGTTAGGTAAATGATGCAAAACCCCTACAGAATTAATCAAATCAAATTCCCCAGGAAGTTTAGCTGCCTCTTCGAGTTTGAGTTGATGAAACTCCACTTTTTTCTTATGATTTTCCTTAACTCCAGAACGGCGACAACGTTCTTCTGCCATGGACAGAGCCTTTTCACTCACATCTATAGCCACTATTTCTGCCTGGGGATTAAGATAAATCAAATATTCCGTACTTACCCCAGTTCCACAACCAGCATCTAAAATGCGAATATCCTCTCTGGGTGGTTTTTGTCCAGTACAAAAGTTGTAAGCTGTCAACCAGTTCCAGCGCCAGTTATACCCAGGTGGCGGTTCATCCAGTAAAGGATCTGGCGGGAACGGATAAGTATTGTACAATTGAGCTACAGCAAGATGATTTGACATAAATTCTAAATTTTCCCTTCACAATTCTTAACAAACACCCTCAGAAAACCCAAAACGTTTTAATCTAGTTTCAATCCCTATTAGGGAGATTAACTGATAGAAATCGAACTCGCCTTTAAAGTTTAATAAACTACAAAATGCTCTACTTTGAGGATTAAGGAGTTTTCCTTAATCCTATGAAAAAGCCGTTCCGTTTGTTTGTTTCGTTTCGTTTCGTTTCGTTTCAATCCCTATGAGGGAGATTAAGTGATAGAAATCGATATTAGGGAGATAATTAAAATCCGATGAGTATAAAAGCAAGTGGTGGTAGCTCAGTGGCGCGACCCCAACTTTATCAAACTGTACCAGTATCTGCCATTTCTCAAGCAGAACAACAAGACCGCTATTTAGAGAATAGCGAACTTAAAGAACTCACAACTTACTTTAGCTCTGGGAGTAAGCGCCTTGAGATTGCCCAAATAATCGCCAATAATTCAGATTTAATTGTTTCTCGTGCGGCCAACCGCATTTTTACTGGTGGTTCGCCGATGGCTTACTTAGAAAAGCCAGTAGAAGAAGAAGAGATGGCAATGGTGGGAGTAGGTGCAACGGAAAACCTCCAAGAAAAAATGAAACTGGGCAACGTAACCTACGTGGAAACCTCCAGCGGTGGTGGGGGTGGTTTGTTGGGTGGTCTGCGCTCAATTTTTAGTGGTGGAACTGCTACAGGGGCTACTCCCCCAGGTTTCCGCCCCATCAATGTCTCCCGCTATGGCCCGAGCAATATGCAAAAGTCTCTGCGTGACTTATCTTGGTTCTTGCGCTATGTGACTTATGCAATTGTAGCAGGGGATACGAATATTATCACAGTAAACACTAGGGGACTGCGGGAAGTAATAGAAAATGCTTGCTCCACAGATGCTACGTTAGTAGCTCTGCAAACCATGCGGGCTAGTTCAATTGATTACTTTAAGCGGGACAATGAAGCGAAGGCGCTCGTTACCCAGTATTTTGATGTTCTGATTAATGAATTTAAAGCGCCTACTCCCGCTAATAAACTGCGTCAAGGTTCATCTTCAGACCAGCAAGGTTTGGAACTGCCTCTAAGTTACTTTAATGCGGCAGCAAAACGACAAAAATTCGTGATGAAGCCTGGTCTGTCACCCTTAGAGAAACAATCGGTAATTAAAGCAGCCTATCGGCAAATCTTTGAACGGGATATTACCAAGGCTTACAGTCAGTCCATTTCTTATCTGGAGTCCCAGGTCAAAAATGGTGACATTTCCATGAAAGAGTTTGTCCGTCGTCTGGGCAAATCACCCCTTTACCAGAAACAATTTTATCAACCATTTATCAACAGCCGCGCCCTAGAATTAGCATTTCGTCACTTTTTAGGACGCGGGCCATCTTCAAGGGAAGAAGTGCAAGACTACTTCTCAATTGTTTCCAAGGGTGGACTCGCAGCTTTAATCGATGCTTTAGTAGATTCTCAGGAATACTCAGACTACTTTGGTGAAGAAACTGTACCCTATATTCGGGGTTTAGGTCAGGAAGCTCAAGAGTGCCGCAACTGGGGAATGCAACAAGACCTATTTAATTACAGTGCGCCTTTCCGCAAAGTTCCTCAGTTTATTACTACCTTTGCTAAATACGATCGCCCCCTACCAGACCAGCACGTATATGGATCGGGGAATGACCCATTAGAAATTCAGTTTGGGGCAATTTTCCCGAAAGAAACCCGCAACCCCAACAGTAGTCCTGCTCCTTTTAGTAAGGATACAAAGAGGATTTTAATTCATCGTGGCGCTGGAATTAATAACCAAAACAGTAATCCTGCTGCACGGGGAGAGTTTCCTGGTTCTTTGGGTCCTAAAGTATTCCGCTTAGATCAACTACCTGGTAGTAGTAATGGTGCGAGTGTGAAGTTTTCCGAAAGCTCGACTCAAGCGGTGATTTTAGCTTGCTATCGCCAAGTGTTTGGTCGTGCTGTTTATGACGGTCAACGCCTGAAAGTAGCAGAAATTCGCCTGGAAAATGGGGATATTCCTGTGCGGGAGTTTATTCGGATGCTGGCTAAGTCCGATGTGTTCCGTTCTATGTACTGGTCAAACTTGTATGTGGTGAAGGCGATCGAGTATATTCACCGTCGTCTGTTGGGTCGTCCTACTTATGGGCGTGCTGAGATGAACAAGTACTTTGACCTTTGCTCGAAAAAAGGCTTCTATGCTTTAATAGATGAAATTCTTGATAGTGTAGAGTACAATGAAGCTTTTGGGGAAGACACAGTACCTTATGAGCGCTATCTCACCCCAGGTGGCTTACAGTTACGGAAGAACCGCCCAGGTAGCATTGGTGAAGGTATTGGAGCCAAGGTAGAGAAGGAAGAAACCCCAAGGTTTGTGGAATTGGGCGCAGTTAAGGAATTACGCTCTGAACCAGATATTCAATTCCGCATTCAGCAGGGTGTAACTGTTCAGCGGGAACAAACCAAGGTATTTAAGCTCACTTCCCTCTACGATAAGGTGGCAGTAAAAAATGTGATTCTGGCAGCATATCGCCAGGTTTTTGAGCGGGATATTCCTCCCTTTGTGGTGAAAAACGAGTTCACTGCCCTTGAAAGTAAACTCAGTAACGGGGAAATCACAGTTAAGGAGTTTATTGAGAGTTTAGGACGTTCTGAACGTTACATTAAGCAGTTTTACACTCCTTACCCCAATACTAAAGTGATTGAGTTGGGGACAAAGCACTTCCTTGGACGTGCGCCTCTCAACCAGAAGGAAATCCAAAAGTATAATCAAATTTTGGCGGCTGAAGGTCTCGGAGCGTTTATTGGAGCAATGGTTAACAGCATGGAGTATCTCCAAGTGTTTGGGGAGGATACTGTGCCCTATCGTCGTTTCCCAACTCTTCCTGCTGCCAACTTCCCCAATACAGAGAAGTTGTATAACAAGCTCACCAAGCAGGATGAAGAACTGGTTGTACCCAGCTTTAAGCCCGTGAAAACAGGTTTGTAAGCTTTGTAGCCAAGTAGGGTGCGAAGCGCGTTAGCGTAACGCACCAAGGCGTTGCGTTTTTTGGAGGCGGAGAAAGGGGAGAGGGTTTGAGTTGGGTGAGCCTAAGGCAACAAATCAGTTCTCAAGTAGGTAAAACCATTGCCGAGATTGAGATTCGCAGCTTAATCTCGGGTGAGGATGACAGGAAAACTGAGGGGAAATGTTAAAAAGTGTTAAGAAATAACTGCGAATGTCAAAAAATGCCTCAAAATAATTGGGGGAAGGTTGCAATGATCAACGAGTCCCTGTGTGTGGTAAGATACTGGCTGTACCAAAACCTGGCACTCGGCTGTTGAAAATCCAACAGTAATGTTGAAATCAATAGCAAAAGCGTAAACACGCTCATTAGCATCCCTTTGTTCAAAGCCAGTTTGAGCTGGTCTCTAACTTTAGTTCTCTTTTTTTTTCGGAGGAATCCATCAATGAGTATAGTCACGAAATCAATCGTGAATGCAGATGCAGAAGCACGTTATCTAAGCCCTGGCGAACTTGATAGAATCAAAAGCTTTGTTACCAGTGGTGACAGCCGCCTTCGCATCGCTCAAACTTTGACAGAATCTCGCGATCGCATTGTTAAGCAAGCAGGAGACCAGTTGTTCCAGAAGCGTCCTGATGTTGTTTCTCCTGGGGGAAATGCCTACGGGGAAGAAATGACTGCTACTTGTCTGCGGGACATGGACTACTATCTGCGTCTAGTTACCTACGGGGTGGTTGCTGGTGACGTAACCCCAATTGAAGAAATCGGTTTAGTAGGTGTACGAGAAATGTACAAGTCTCTTGGTACTCCTATTGAGGCCGTTGCTCAAAGCGTCCGTGAAATGAAGGATGTTGCTTGCGGCATGATGTCTGCTGATGATGCTTCAGAAGCTGGATCTTACTTTGACTATGTAATTGGAGCCATGCAGTAGGTATCGATTGAGGAAACCAACTGATAAGTGATTTGTTTAGTTGACATAAGGAAAAAAAAAGAAAATGCAAGACGCTATTACCTCTGTAATTAATGCCGCCGACGTTCAAGGCAAGTACCTCGATACTTCCGCAATGGACAAACTCAAAACCTATTTTCAAACTGGCGCACTCCGAGTTCGTGCAGCCAGCGTAATCAGCGCTAACGCAGCCAGCATCGTTAAAGAAGCTGTTGCTAAGTCGTTGTTGTACTCTGACGTTACACGTCCTGGTGGCAATATGTACACCACCCGTCGTTATGCGGCTTGCATTCGCGACTTAGACTACTACCTACGCTATGCAACCTATGCTATGTTAGCTGGGGATCCTTCCATCT
This sequence comes from Gomphosphaeria aponina SAG 52.96 = DSM 107014, assembly GCA_016903655.1. Lineage (GTDB taxonomy): Bacteria > Cyanobacteriota > Cyanobacteriia > Cyanobacteriales > Gomphosphaeriaceae > Gomphosphaeria > Gomphosphaeria aponina. Next base: position 15,560 of record JADQBC010000047.1, on the reverse strand, counting down.
TAGATGAGCGGGTACTGAACGGATTAAAAGAAACCTACAACTCTTTAGGTGTGCCTATTTCTTCCACAGTGCAAGCTATCCAAGCAATGAAAGAAGTAACCGCTAGCTTGGTAGGCCCTGACGCAGGCAAAGAAATGGGTGTATATTTCGACTACATCTGCTCTGGCTTAAGCTAGGAAAGTAGTAAGCGCGAAGAGCGATTCATGGCAAAGTATGGACTAGAAGTAAGCTTGTAAGGGTGCGGGAAGTCTAGAGTGAGTGCTAGATCTTTTCAAATTAAAGCTAGTTTGGAAAGCAAGTATTGACTCCAGACTCCCGACCTTTGCCAAGTTTTACCATTGAAAAAAAATTTTTAACTAAATTAAAAGGAGAAAGTAATTCATGAGAATGTTTAAAGTAACTGCTTGCGTTCCCAGTCAAACTCGGATCAGAACTCAGCGGGAATTGCAAAATACTTACTTTACTAAATTAGTACCCTACGAAAACTGGTTTCGCGAACAACAAAGAATTCAAAAAATGGGTGGTAACATTGTCAAAGTAGAGTTAGCGACTGGAAGGCCAGGAACTAATACTGGACTGCAATAGAAGAGATAAGTTTGATGGCGGGATTGGGAAGGAAAGCGATCGCCGACCATCCCCGAGCAGGAAGTGCCAAGGATCAACCTCCTCCATAGTTTGCTATGGAGGAGGTTGATCCTTTTTTAGGGAACTTGCCAAATTTTTTGATGATATTGCTCTAGATCAGCATAGGGATCTTCAGGGGGATGCTCATGAGCGTGGGGATGATCATGATGATGCTCATGAGCGTGGTGATGGTGAGACACAGTAGGTGAAACCGCAGCCAAGCGGAATTTACACATCTCACAATTCATTTGGGTTTGTCCGAGTTGGCTTTCTATTTCCCGTTCTCGGAGAATTGACATGAGTTCGGGAGTAAAACCGATTTCTGGTAAATTAATAATCTCAGTTGCTGGGTATTGCGCCTGTTGTTGCGCTGAAATGCGATTAATTTTTTTCACCAGGGCCCCTGTAAAGAGAAAATGGGGCAGTACAATAATGCGTTGAGGTTGGTAGAGTCGAGCCCGTTCAAAACCTTCCTCGAGACGGGGATGAGTAATGCCTATAAAACAGGTTTCCACTGTACGGTAGTTACTTCCTTCCCAAAGTAAGCGAGAAAACTTATAAACATCGCTGTTAGCATCAGGATCGCTTGAACCTCGGCCAACAATGAGTAACACTGTGTTTTCCTTTTTAATGGTTTCCGCTGGATCTATTTGGGCGAGGCGATCGCGCCACAAATCCAAAATCAGAGGAGTATTGCCAAAATGTCGCCCATAGTGGAACTGCAAGAAGGGGTAACGTTGTTTCAGGCGATCTAACTCATTGGTGACATCAAACTTAGTATGACGAGCTGCAAAGAGCAAAACTGGCAGTACTGTAATATCGGTAAAGCCTTCAGCTACGCAACGTTCTACCCCTTCAGGGATGAGGGGTGCTGTCAGTTCCAAAAAGCAGGGAATTACTGGGCGAGAAGTATCTAACTCCTGATAAGCTGCCACAAAATCGAGAAAAGCTTGTCGGCCATCTGTATCCTTCGTCCCATGACCAACCATTAACAAAGGTCGTTGTTTAGGTAAAGGGGGCAAATTTCCCCACATTGCTGGAGACGTAAACGAATCAACTAACATCCATACCTCGCAGATGAATCAAAGGGTTTAACTTCAGTGGTGAGCATCCTGGCTTTTTCATAAGTACTGAAATTACAGTTGCGGGACAGCATTGGACTTGCACCAAATTTTCCTCCTTACCTCTGGCGACTGCTCCCCGCCAGAACCACTTACTCTTTTTATAATATCGCTTTTGAGCCTGTATCACTGTTGGCTCATCAAAAATCTTACCAACTCAAGACTCTGACATTTTCAGCAAATAGCTGTTGCTGGGTAATTTCTGGAGAACCCATTTGAACGCCTTCGATTAATTCAGCTTCAGTAATTCCTGATTGTTGCATACAACTGGGACATATAATCACCCTTCCACCACTCGCCATCAATTCTTGCAACATTTGTTGTAAAGTCTTCCCTGTCATCCCATTGGTATGTTGGGGAATAGTGGTAGAAGCCAAATTTACCGCAGTTACATTGAGAAAAATTGTTACTGGATGTCCTCGTTTCGAGCTTTCTTGAGCAAAATTAATCGCCATTCCCGCTCGCCAAGGGTCATTAGTGGTTAAGTTGACAAATAAACCAGCAGTTTGGGCTGAAGTCACTGCGGTTGGTTGAGTTTCAGGAATTGTTGATTGTGCTTTAACTAAACTAGGAATAGCGACCAAGGAAACCCCTAAAAGGGAGGACAAGATTAAGGGAGAAATTATCTTCATTATCACCTCTAGCAGTTATCAATTATCAGTTGTGACTGTTTCTGGGTTTAATGCTACCAAAAACCTAATTTATTTGTCAAAAGACACTGTGTCAAACTTATTAGTTTTCATCCTTTTTTTCAACCTTAAACCTTTCAGAGTTTGAGCCAACCCAAAGAAAGTTATTGAGGCGAATAAACCTAAATTTTGTGGTTCAGGAATGGCGGGAACTGAATTAGATTGAGCCGAAAATGTGGCTGCATAGGAAATCTCAGGATTATTGGAATTTAGGTCTGTGTAACTGGCTTCAATTACTTCTAATCCTGATTCCCCAATGGGAATTATTGCAGTGCCATTACTATTCACATTAATTGTTTCCCCAAGGTATTCTACTAAAGGAGCATCTACTATATTTTCGGCAAATAAAACTTGAATTGGCAGATTATCTCCTGCTTCCAAATTTAAGGGATTTTCCAGAGGCATAATTTCTATGGGAAGATTAAAAGGTTGAGCTAAAGATTCATTCCAAGCTGACAAACTCTTAGCATATTTGACAAATTGAGACACATTCTCATAATTAATTGCTTCTGCCTCTTCCTGAGAAATATTATCATAGGTTTCATCAGGGTTTTCTCGCCAAAAACCGTTATCATAAAAGGCAGTTAAAGCAGAAGCTGGGGAATTTGTCTTGAGGAATAAACGACCATTTTCCAATGACGTTGTGCTGGGAATCACCTTATGATTTTCATCATAAGCTGTGGCTGATTGAAACTTTTCTATGTCTAAAGGTTCAGGCTTATTTTCTTCTGGATGACCAAAGATAATTTCATGCTGATTGTCGTTAATTTTTTCAAACCAAATGACATGAGCTGACACTGGTTGATTTAAGAACAAAGGAGCTAGAGCTATTGTCCATAACAGTGGTTTTTTCAGGGAATTGATCATGGTTTTTCAGAAAATTAAGGTACTCATAAATGCTATCAAGGTGCTTGAGTATTTGACAATCCTGGGTGGGGGGATATTGAGGTAAATCTTAAGATTCTCTTTAGATTTAAAATTAGTAGGGGCGGGTTTAGGGATAACCTAGTATTCAAAATCATAATCTTAATTTCAAAACCCGCCCTCTCCTTAGTCTAAGAACTAAGGAATGGGCGGGTTTTGAGCTAAAAATTCTAGTTTTGAGTCAAAGATTATTTCTAAACCCGCCCTTAGGAAATTGTTTTATAAGCTGGGGACGGGTTAAAATACCTTGACTGGGACTGAAAAATAAAGCTAATAAAAAAAAGCCTGTTACTACTAACACAATGGCTGCCCCTGAAGGAACATTAAAATAATAACTCAGATAAATTCCTGTTATGCCACTTAAACTGCCAATAATTGCTCCTAAACCCATCATTTGATGTAATTCTTTAACTAATAAGTAAGCGGTGATTCCTGGGCCCACTAAGAGAGAAACAACTAACACTACTCCTACTGCCTGCATACTGGCAATAATTGCTAAGGTTATGGCGGAAACTAACCCTAAATGAATCCAATTTACGGGTAAACCTATGGCTTGTGCCCCTAATCTATTAAAAGTATAAAATAATAGATGGGAGTAAAATATTTTGACAAATATTAACACTGATAAGGTAATTAAAAAGGTTCGCCATACATCAGCTATTGTTACTCCTAAAATGTCCCCAAATAAAAAACTATGGAGGTCAATTCTACTTTCTAGCAAGGTTATTAGTAAAATTCCTAATGCTAAAAATCCAGAAAATACTAAGGCCATTGCTACATCTACTTTTACCTTTGATTGAGATTGAATCCAAGCAATTACTAGAGTGCTAAACATTCCTGAAATAAATGCGCCTAAGAAAATATCTATGCCTAAATAAAAGGCGATCGCCAATCCTGGTAACACTGCATGGGCAATTACATCCCCTAATAATCCCATCCTTTGGACAATTAAATAACTCCCTGTTACAGCACAGAGAATGCCCAATAAAATAATAATAATCATTGAATTGCGCATAAATTCAAAAGACAGAGGTTCAAGTAATAAATTAATCATTTTTTTAGCTCATTTATTAGTTTAAAATGACTTGTTTTTAAAGCAAGACAAGCTTTGATGTCTTCTGAAGTAAGTTCAGAAAAATCTTCAAGAATTTCTGCTTCTGTCATGCCACCTGCTAAATACTCTAAAATATCATAAACCGTTATTCGCATTCCCCGAATACATGGTTTACCACTGCGCTTTCCAGGTTCCATTGTAATTAGGTTTTTGTAGTCCATTGCATAATTTAATAAAGGTTTAAATCAATTAGAGGATATGTTGATAGTAATTTTATCATTTTACTGATTTTTATAAATCTGAATTACGAGTTAAGAAAATAACATTATCTCCGTATGCTTGTTGGAGATTTTCAGGGGTAATTACTTCAGAACGAGAACCATTGGCAATAAGTTTTTTATTAATTAATAAAAAGCGGTCATATTCTCGTGAAGCTTCCCTTAATTCATGTCCCACCACTAACAAAATTTTCCCTTCTGTTTTCAGTTGATCAAACACTTCAAAAATCATGGCTTCTGTTTTTTTATCCACTCCTACAAAGGGTTCATCAAAAAGGAATAATTCTGCTTCCTGGGCTAATGCTTGGGCGAGAAATACTCGTTGTTGTTGTCCTCCTGATAATTCTCCTATTTGGCGGTGTCGTAATTCCCACATTCCTACTCTTTCTAAGGCATTTTGGACAATAACTTTAGATTGACGTGAGGGAGCGCGAAATAAGCCTGTATGACGAATGCGCGCCATCATTGCCACATTTTGCACTGTAATGGGATAATCCCAGTCAATTTGCGCTCTTTGAGGAATATAAGCAACTTGGGCTAGTTGGCGGGATAAAGCACGGGAACGAAATGTTACCCTTCCTTGTTGTACTGGGATTAATCCTAAAATTGCTTTAATTAAAGAGCTTTTTCCCGCCCCATTTGGCCCGATTATCCCCACTATTTGCCCTGGTGCTAGGCTAAAGCTGATATTTTCTACTGCTACTACCCCTCGGTAGTTGACAGCTAGATCCTGAACCTCTAACATGGATTTTTTGATAAAATGATTATCATTATCATAAAAGAAAACAGATGTTAAAGAGTTTTTTTTCTAAATCCCTGATGGGATCTGCTTTGCTGATGGGGTTAGTTGGTATCAGTTCCCCCTCAACCGCTGATGACCGTCCGTTAGTAGTGGCGACCACTGATATTTTATGTGATTTAACGGAGCAAATTGCCCAAGAAACTGTAAATCTTCAATGTTTAGTGAATGCTGGGGTGGATCCTCACGTTTATCAACCCACACCAGATGATCGACGTGCAATTGATGCTGCTGATTTGGTTTTATACGCGGGTTACAATTTTGAGCCGAGTTTGATTAAATTAGTAGATGCCACCAGTAATTCTGCACCGAAAGTGGCAGTAAATGAGCTTGCTGTACCTCAACCCTTAATGGGAAGCGCACATGACCATGAAGCAGAGGAAACTGTACCCGATCCCCATGTGTGGCATGATCCCAAGAATGGCATAGCAATGGTTAATGTAATTGCTCAAGAATTGGAAAACTTGCAGCCTGATTTTGCTCAAAAGTACCAAGAGAATGCTAATTTTATTAATGCAGAAATAACACAAATTGAGAGTTGGATTGCTGGGCAAATTGCTACTATTCCCCCAGAAAAGCGCAAATTAGTCACCACCCATGACGCATTAGGCTACTATGTGAACGCTTATGAGTTGGAGTTTGAGGGAGCTTTATCTGGACTCAGTACGGATGAATCACCAACCGCAGCACGTGTAGGTGAACTGATTACAGAGGTTAAAGAGAGTAATGTTCCTACTATTTTTGCAGAAACTTCAGTTAATCCTAAGTTAATTGAGACGGTTGCAAGGGAAGCAAATGTTAAAGTTTCAGAACGAGAATTGTATGCTGATGGGTTGGGAGAAAAAGGAGCAGATGGGGATAGCTATCAGAAAATGTTAATTGCTAATACTCAAACAATTGTTGAAGGGTTAGGGGGAAGTTTTACTGAATTTCAAGCTGAGTAGTTTTAGAGTTAATAATCCCTTATGCTGGAATTTGACTTGAAATAAAAGCAGGTCTTAAAAATGCCACATCGGTGCTTAAAAGCACTCAATATAATAGACCAAAAGCTGCGAAGTCCAAACTTAAAATGGTCATCCTGAGCGCAAGCGAAGGATCTCGGAGATCCTTCGCTTGCGCTCAGGATGACAGTTTTTCGTAATTTCGCAAGAGATCTAATTATAATGCCAACTCTAACTATTATCTAGAGTTGGTGAATAATCTTGCCTTTCTGAGGATAAATTTTAGCACTGTTTCTTTTTGAGTAATAATATTAACTATACCTTCCATTCCCGCTAAAATAACACAATCACCTAAAACTAGACGATCTGGTTGAATTGTAACTTCATAAAACCTATTAGCTTCATTGACAATTATATCTGAAGAAATCTCAGTGACTATTCCATCTAAAGTACCATAATCTGGATAGGGACAAGCGGATATTTGGACTTGTGCTATTTGTCCAATTTTGAGCCGAGCAATATCTTGAGCATTGATATAGGTTTTGACAATCAAAGGGCTGTGACTGGGTGCTATTTGGGCTATTTTTTCCCCAGCTCCTACTGTTTGTTGGGGGTTACGGAGATTCAATTGCAAAATAGTACCATCAGTGGGGGCTAAAATCGTAGTTTGTTGCATTTCTAGTTTTACTTTTTCTAATTCATTCAAATCTCGATCTAACTGTTTTTCAATCTCAATTCGCTGTTGAATTAAAGCTTGTTTTTCTCGATTTAAATTGGCAATAATTGCTTTTCCTGTTGCTTTTTCTTCCCCAATAGTATTTGAAGCAATGGTGACTAACTCATTACTAGGATTAACTCCTGTTTCTGCTTGCAAAAGTTGCGCTTTTGCTGCTTCCACTGTAAAAAATTGCCTTTCAATCTCCTTTTTTTGCGCTTCAATTAATGCTTTTGCTGCTTCCACTGCTTGTTGTTGTTGCGCCACATCTAGCTCTGCTTCTTCAAATTGGTTTTGGGATAATGCTCCTGCTGCTACTATTCCTTGATATCTTTCCCATCTCGATTTGGCTGCACTTAATGAAGCTTGAGCAGCTTTTAAAGAAGCTGCTTGTGATTTTAATTCAGCTTGAGCTTTTGCTAATGTTTGAAGAGCTATGCTTAAATTAGCAGTAGCTTCTTCCACAGATGCGCTACTATTGGCTTTTTGATCTTCGTATTCCCTTTGACGCTGCCTTAATTCTGCCTCAGCTTTGGTAACAACAAGCTCATGGCGCTGTGTTTCTGCTGAAATCTGATTTTCTAAAGCCAGTATTTGGGCATTGATTTGTGTGAATTGTTGTTGCCACTGCTCCATGGCAAATTCTAATTGATTTTTTTGCGTTTGTAAGCGGGAATCATCAAGAATGGCGATCGCTTCTCCTTTTTGCACTACTTGATTTTCCGTTACTTTAATTTCTTTTACCATACCTTCTTTCCCTGCTTCAACTATTCTCAATTCTCCTGTTGGGCGCACAATTCCTGATGCTTTTACAGTAACATTATATTTAGTTATGGCAGCAAGCATAAACACTGCACCCACACTACCCACCAGACATAATCCCCCCATTCTTTGCCAAACACTAATGGGGGGCAGAAATTCCTTACTATTTACTTGTGGTAATATCTCATTATTCATGGGATTAAAAATTGAAGGTGATCGCCATTTAAAGACAATAAATCTGAGTTTAAACCTTGCAGTTTTACTGCTCCATTTTCCAGAAAAATAATCCAATCTGCTCTTTGAATTACTCGCGGGCGATGACTAATCATAATTGTGGTTTTCCCCTGGCGATGAGCCAGCAAATTATCTAATACTTTACTTTCACTAACTGGATCCAGAGCAGAAGTTGATTCATCTAAAATTAATATAGGCGGCTCACTAATAATTCCTCTCGCTATAGCCAATCTTTGTTTTTGCCCCCCTGAAATATTAGCCCCAAATTCTCCCAAAACCGTTTGATATTTATCTGGCAATTTATTAATAAATTCGTCTGCTTGAGCTATTCTACAAGCTTTAATAATCTCTTCAAAGGAAATTTGCGGCTCAACTAAGCGAAAATTAGCCACAATGGATCTACTCCAAAAATGAGCATCTTGAGCCACTAATACTGCCTGTTTTCTCAAACAATTCTTAGCTAAATCATTTTGATGATAAATCCCATAACTAATATTCCCTGAGTCTAGTTGATATAAACCAGCAATTAGTTTGGCGAGGGTGCTTTTCCCACACCCCGACTCCCCAATAATTGCAATCACTTTTCCCCCAGGAATAACTACAGAAAAATCTTTCAGTAAATCTATTCTCCCTGGGTGATGAAAGTTTAAATTAGTGCAGATAATATCCCCATTGGCGGATATTTTTCCCCATTCTTTTGGTTGATTCTCCACTGTTTCTGGGGTGGCATCAATTACTTCTGTAACTCTTTGAGTTGCTATCTGCACCCTGGTAAAGGGGCTAATAAAATTCAGTATGGTAATAATTAAGATTAAAAAATTGCTACTCATACTGTTAAAAGCTAGTAGCTGCCCGATACTTAATTCTTGATTAATTACTAAAATACTCCCAAGCCAAAGTAAGATAATTATCCCATTCCTTGATAACAATTCAGAGAAGGTATTGTTAATAATTCCCATTTGCAAAGCACGAAAGCTTAAAGCGGCTTGTTGCCCATATCTGATTTGAAATTCTTCCCACAAGGCAGGAGCAGAATTAGTGCTTTTTAAAACAATTGCTCCTTTAAAGGTTTCCACTAAAATCCCCTGATTTTCTGCTGTTAAAACTAATAATTTGCGCAGTATTTTCTCAAACCTGGGTAAAATAATGATGGTGAAAATTATCATTAACAGGGCGAAGAAAATCGGCAAGGTAGTTAGTTGCCAACTGTAAAAAAACATCAAAACTAGAGAAACTAGGGCGACAAAAAACTGACTGGGTAAAATAATTCCCCCTTGGGCAATTAACAAGTTAATATCTTGAATGTCTCGCAAACGACTACTTACTTCTCCACTGCGGCGGGATTCATAATAAGCTAGGGGCAAACCTAAAATTGCTCTGCCAAATTCTAAAATTAAATCTAATTCTAAACGTTGGGCAAAATGGGCAATTAAATTAGATTGAATGAATTTTAGGGTAATGCTAATGAAGTTAAGGAGTAAAACAGCCAGGGCTACTCCAGTTAATAAATTGCGATCGCCGCGAATTAAAACATCATCTGTGAGAATTTGTAACAAGAAAGGGGAAGCAATAGCTAAAACACCATTGGCTAGATTTAAAATTAATACCTCTATTATAGTTGTGCGATAACTGGAAATTCGCCCAACTAAACGCCATAACCCCTTAACTTTCTCTTCATCTTCGGGTAATTGATAAAATTCTGGGCGTGGCTCCAATAAGAGCATTACTCCATTATTCCAAGCTGCAATTAATTCTTCTTTCCCTAAATATCTAATTCCCGCCGCTGGATCTGCAATTACATATTTTTTTCCTGCTATGCCATATAAAACAACCCAGTGGTTGCCTTGCCAATGAATTACTCCTGGTAGGGGCAGAATTTTTTGATCTACTAATTCTAAGGATGCTTTTACTCCCCGCGCATTGAAGCCTAGCACTTTTGCCCCTTGTTTTAAGTTTAATAAGGTAACTCCTAGTTGCCCAGTGCCTGTAGCTTCACGACTGCGAGTAATGCTCAATATCTTCCCATAGTATTTGGCAATGGTTGCAAGACAAGCGGCTCCACAGTCTTCAGTATTGTGTTGTCTGACGATAGGATATTTTAGGTTCATTAGATTACAGGAGGTTCAAGCAATAGGACATTAGGCACCCGCTGTGGTTGGGCAAGGCGTAATAATCCATAACCAATACCCGCCAGCCCAATCATTAGCCCTGGGGTTTCTACTCCCAGAAGAGTGCCACACAGCCAGCCATTTTTCTGGCTACTTTCTAAAATCATGGCGGCAATATAGTTAATCTGCTTTTCTAATTTTGCCTCTTTGAGGATTTCCCTAGCTTGCAATAAAAGCTCTAAATTGCCTAAATCTCCATGACACAAAGAATGATTCAACCCCCACCCTCTCTCTAAAATAATCTCCATTGCTGTGTTAATTTCAGCATGGGTTTGACTGTCATTGAGATATTTGAGCCCTGCTAAACGGGCTAACCCTATTCCTGTAATACCATTACACCAAATTGGATTTTTTGTGTCTCCAGACAGCTTATTTCTTTCATAAGCAATAGCTGCAACTCCAGCTTGGTAAAAACTTTCTCTCTCAGTTAATTCCCCTAGTTGTAATAGTGCCCAAGCTATCCCAGCAGCACCATGAGCAAATCCTGTTGTCTGGGGGTTTTTTACTTTTTGTTGCTGCCAATAAAGCCCCTCTTTTGTAGTTTCTGCGGTGAAAAGCAGGCGATCGCCACATTCAATGGCTGTATTTTTCACTAACTCCTCAGCCACACAATGATTTAAGGCTAGTAAACTGCCAATATATCCTGCTGCTCCACTAATAATATCAAAATACTCATCTGTTTTCACCATTTCTTCAATGGATTTTACTAGCTCTATTGCTAAATTTAATAGTTGTGGTTGTTGCCAAAGTGTAGCCAAATGAGTCAAGGTATAAATTATCCCTCCCCAACCACTAAAACCACCAATATTAGTAATTTGGTTTTTCTGTTTTTTAAGCTTAAATTGCAGAGTATTGAAAGCCCTTTGAGCCAACTTAGTATAGCGTTTTTCTTCACTAATTTCTCCTAAATAGGCGAGAAAGAGAATTACCCCTGGTAAACCATCATAGAGAGTCCAATTTAAAGATGTCAACTGCCAATTTTCCCATCCTTGTAAGCTTAAACCTATCCAGGTTGCCTCTTCCTCATTCCCTAATGCTAGTAATTCTAATCTATCTCCAATTTCACAAGCTGCTGCCATAAATTCTGCTGCTAAAAATTCTCTCTCTGGTTGCTCTACTTTATATCCTTTCCATCTTGCTGGTTCTTCTGCTATGCTAATAGTAGATAAGGAAGCTTTAATAAACCATATTTGCCGCTCTAAATCTTTTTCATCTAACCTTTGGAGGCGATGTTTAACTAATTCCAGCCCCGAGGCTGCTAAAAAATTAGTTAATCTTTGATTCCCCCTAATTACTAAGTCACGGGAATTAACTGCTGTGGTAAACATTGGGATATCCCCGCACCATAAATCTTCTTTTTCTCCTGGGATAACTTGCGCTAATTCGGGAAAATGTTCCACATCTACCCACAATTTATCAAATAAGCGATCGCGCTCTAACCCATTGCGCAACACATCGGGATGGTAACTCTCTCCTAATAGTAAAGCATAAGTTGCACTTGAACGTAAAATCACTCTAATTTCATCAGTAGCAAATTTATTAATTAAGCCCTTTTCTCCCAGTAATTCCTCTTTCTCCTTCATTAAACAATGATACACCTCCCTAAACCCCTTAACAATCTCTTCTGCATAATCTAAAACATTCACATTTAATTGAGGTAAATTTTCTGCTCCTTTTAGTTTCATTTGTTTGCGTGTTATCCGCATTTCATCACTCCCTACAGCAGCCAAACTGCGCATTTTTTTAGGGATTATTTGCTCTGGTGTTGCTCCAATAGCACTAAAATCTATTCCTGTTGCTGCTTCATTTCCCCAAACTTTTTGGGGTAAAATGCCAACTCGTAACACTGAGTCTCCCATTGCTTCAGCAGCACTCAATTTTTTTTGTTCATTAATATTTCCCCCCAAATGAGGTTGAAAAAGTGATTCTAAATCAATCAGCATAGGATACTCAGAAGCTGCAATGATATTTTCTGCATGAAAATCTGTTGCTTCTAAGGCATATAGCAAAGCTAAATAACCCCCCATTCGCTGATAAAATCCTTGCACTTCTCCTTGAGTTTGACAGCTACTATGCTTTATACGTATTACCCAACCATAACCTGCCCCCTTGATAATTTTTAAGGTTTTAAATTTCAGGCATGAGTTTTTACTGTTTAACCAGATAAGCAATTCTTGAAAATGCCCATCTATAGTCAGGGATTTTGGTTTATAAACTAGCTCTAACCCGCCGCTAAATTTAGCTATAATTACAGATCTTCCCCCCCGATGACTATCTCCTTGACTATCTTTAATTTCTACTAATACCCCTGGCTCTGTTTCTGGACTAAAAATTTGACAAATCTCTGACCAATCCCTTACAAGATGGTTCAGAAATTCTAGGTTAAAATTAACCCATTGTTCAATAAAAATTACTAATTGTCTTGCCAACACAGGATATTCTTGTAAAAGATTAACCATTGCTTCTGGCTGTGATAGTCTGGCCACAAAACTCCTAAATCTTTCTTCTGGAGTCTCCCCTGCTAATAATCCTTGCAATCGAGCTACATTTAACTCTAATGCCATTGTCTGGTTTAACATCCCTAACAATTCATTGGGCAAATTTTTGGCTAATATATCTTTGATTGTATTAGGTTCAAAAGGTATTTTTTCCTCTGATTTACTTAATTCATCAAGTCCTTTTTGTAGTTTCTCAAATCCTTGTTTAATTAATGGTTGAACTACCTCAACTAAACTTGAGCAATCATGGGAATTATTGGCGATCGCACTCTGAGAAAATGCTTTTTCTAATGCTATTAACCAATCAGGAGGATTTGACGCTCTCTTTTTCAGCGCTTCTGCCTTTTCCCCTAAAAGATAGGTAAATGATTCATTTGTGAGTCCATCACTCAAGAGCCTTTGCTCATAGTAATAGTCTTGGTTAAAAGGAGTTTGAGAGCGCCATTTTTTTAGTCTCCGCTCTGCTTTTTTTTGGTCAAATTCTTGATAGTTGGGCGGCCTTAATTTAGTCCTTTCCCTTAAGGTTAATCCTTCATACCACGCTGCTTTTTGGATCCAGTTTTTATTCATGAGGGCTTTTAACATATTAGTAATAACTCCTACCATAAGCTTGCTTATGGTAGGATATTAGTTACAGTGATTTAATTGTTACTAAGCAAGGCTCTTGCAGTGACTGCAATTGGTGTGGCATACAGGATGCCCTGTAACAGCCACAGCCAATTCAGCACCCCCAGCCATTGCTGACATATCTTCGTCTGTCAATTCAATCAAGCCCGCTGGGTTTTCTGGTAACAAGGCTTGCTCTGCTTCGCTCAGACTTTCGCGATATTCTTCATCTTTCCAAGCTCGAATTATATCGATGTTGGACATTTAACACTCCTTGGGGTAAACCCCCTAAGTTGACTAATCCCCATTCTAAACCAAAAAGTGAGAATGATAATCATTAAATTTTGTTAAACCAGATCTCTGGCGAAATTACGAAAAACTGTCATCCTGAGCGAAGCGCGAAGGATCTCCGAGAGGCGCTCAGGATGACCATTTTAAGTTTGGACTTCGCAGCTTTTGGTCTAATTTACGGGTAAACCTATGGCTTGTGCCCCTAATCTCTTAAAAGTATAAAATAATAGATATTGTAGTGCGAGCAGCTTGATCGCTAACATAGCAGCAACGAGCAAGATGCTCGCATTACATAAGATAAATTTGTAAAAATGGGATGCTCCCGTTGCACTCTTGCAAAAATACCTCAGAGGAAATATAATAGTTTTATCGTTATTTTTATACAGCCTATGTCAACACCAGAGTGGATACAGAAGAAAATCCAAGAAGTTAAGAATAACAACTTAACAGAGCTTAATTTAAGTTATAATCAACTGAGTAGTCTGCCATCAGAGATAACTAATCTCACTAATTTAACAAGGCTTGATTTAAGTGATAATCAACTGAGTAGTCTGCCATCAGAGATAACTAATCTCACTAATTTAACATCGCTTGATTTAAGAAATAATCAACTGAGTAGTCTGCCATCTGAGATAACTAATCTCACTAATTTAACAAGGCTTTATTTAGATGGAAATCCTCTAGAAAATCCTCCATTAGAAGTATGTAAACAAGGAATAGAAGCGATTAGAGAATATTTCCAAAAACTCGAAGAAGAGGGCTACGATACTATCTATGAAGCCAAGTTTATTATAGTGGGAGAGGCGGAATCAGGAAAAACCAGTCTAATGAATAAACTTTTAGACCCAAGTTATAAAGTGGCTCAAGTAGAAGAATCAACTCATGGAATAGGGATAAGAACATTACTTTTTACTTGTCAGGAAGATCAAGAATTTAGGGTAAATATTTGGGATTTTGGCGGACAAGAAATTTATCATCAAACCCATCAATTTTTTCTCACTAAACGTTCTTTATACGGGTTAGTAACAGATAGTAGAAAAGAACATTGTCATTTAGATTATTGGTTGCAAATAGTAGAAATATTAAGTGAAAATAGTCCGATGATGATCATTAAAAATGATAAATCTGGAAAAGTAGAAATTGGCAATGAAGGGCAAATTAGAGACAGATTTAAAGTAATGATTAAGGATGTATTGGACACTGATTTGAAAACTAATAAAGGACTAGAAAGAATTGACGCCAGAATGAAAGAATACATCCAAGAATTGCCCCATGTAGGGAATAAATTGCCAAAAGCATGGGCGAGGGTAAGGGAAGCAATAGAAAAGGATGAGAGGGATTATATCAGCTTAGATGAATATCTAAAGTTATGCGAAGAATGCAATTATAAAAGCGAGCAAAAAGAGCAAGAAGAGCAAAAAGATGGCAGATTAATCTTAAGTGAATTTCTCCATGATTTGGGAGTTATCTTACATTTTCAGAAAGATAAATCTTCCCTCTTATACGATACAGTAATTTTAAAGCCAGAATGGGGAACACAGGCGGTATATGAGTTATTAAAAAGAGAAAATAATCCTGTTAAAGAGAAGTTGGGAAAATTTACTTTTGATGATTTAGAAATAATCTGGGGAGATACCAGATATAAAGGGAAAAGTAGAGAACTATTAGAATTAATGAAAAATTTTAAACTCTGTTATGAACTAAAATGGGTTGAACCAAAAACTTTTATTGCACCTCAGTTATTAGGAGAAATACCGCCACAATATCAATGGAATCCAGAAAATAATTTAAGGTTAATTTATCAATATGATTTTATGCCCAAAGGGATAATGAGTCAATTAATTGTGGAAATGCAC
>JADQBC010000143.1 GCA_016903655.1 Gomphosphaeria aponina SAG 52.96 = DSM 107014 | reverse complement strand
GGGAAATTAAAGCCTGTGGAGAATGGACGAACCCTCTTGGGACAACTGAGAGGCATTCTGTGAAGCATGAAGGCAGTGTTAAACCTACTCAGTTAACTTTGTTTGACTTGAGTAGATTTGAGTAAGTCTGTTAGAGCGGTTGGCGAATAATGCCAAAGGCGGATGTATAACCATGTAAGAATGTTCTCCCCCCGACAGGGCCGATTTCTCCACTACAAAAAAATCCACCTATTTGAATGTTATTGAGATAGCGACGGAAAAGCTCGGAATCAAAGTTAGGTTTGCCATAAAGATTTTCTCCTCTCCCTAAACAGGAGAAGATTAATGCGCCAGCGGTGGGGGGAGCATTGGTTTTTTCGTTTTGATAGTTGCGTAATAACATTTCTAGGTCAGTTGCAGAGGCTTGAGCATCTCGTAAATGAAACTGAATGCGTTGACCTGGACGGACGCGATCGCCTATGGCAATTGCTCCGTATCTAGGATCTACTCCTAATAAGTTACGGATCAGAAAGTCTCCTGTGTCTAATTGGAGTTTAAATTCATCTCTGGCGATCCCTACAAATAAAGAGTGTTGAGCTAGTTGTCGATCTTCTTCGCTGAGGGATTGAATTAATTCTCTGAGTAATTCTAAGGGTGGTAGTGATTTTCCTTCTGTGTCTGTTAATTCTATGATGACATTGCGCTCTCCTTGGTTGACTATGTATGTAGGCCCGATGGGGCGACATCCTTGAGCTACAATTGTTTCTAGGATAATGTTGCCGCTTAAGGCAATGCCAATGGTTCCTTGCTGGTATAAAGAACTATCAGTGTGTGAATGGTAAAATAAACCACTTTGTGTTCCCATTGACCCAGAACTAGCTAAACCGCCAATTTTGATTGAACCTGGATAGGCAAAATCTAAGCCTTCTAGCAAGTCGTTAATTTTGGATGAGAAGGTGTCGGCAAGTAAAATAAAATGGGGTTGTTTTTCTGGGGGAACGCCAATGAGTTCTACCCATTTTTCTGGAGAACTGTCTAAGTCTGGTAAGTTTTCAGCTAGGATGTGGAAGGGGTGAACCTCAACATTAGGCAAGTGTGCCACACTCAGGCTGATTGCTGGACGATCTTCTATTTCCATAACTTGATTTTGGGAGTTGATCCCAATAATGCCACCACCACCACAACCGATTAGTACAGGTAAGGGGAATTTTTCTAACAGTAATGGTAATACTCGAAGATACTCGCTAGCATAAGCTGAAGATATAAATAAAATTCCCAGATCAGGAAGATTTAATAAGGATTTTTGAAGACAGTCTGCTATTTCTGCTATTGCTGCTTCTAAGGAAGGACGGGTTGATAAAGCGTTTATCCACTGGATTTGATTATGCATGGGTTGTGCAACATAAATAGCCTGTTAATTTGGGGTTGAGACTTGCTCAACAAGTCTCAAGCAGATTTTCTTGTTTCAAGATATGGTTAATCTTAAAAGATTCTGAGCAATTCTGCACTCTTTTGGTTAAGTGGATGATACTCAAAAAGCGCTTTTTGGCTATCAATGGCTAATATCCCTACTTGGAGAGGGTGTCAAAAAACTCTGAAAACGGTTAGGATAGCGTAAGTTGATAAGTGATTGACATTAGAAGAATTATGAGTAACATAGAAAAACAAATTGAAAAGGAACGGGAACAAGCTAGAACTGCTTGCGATATATCTGGTGCTACTTCCCCAGAGTGTGCTGCGGCATGGGATGCTGTAGAAGAGTTACAGGCAGAGGCGGCTCACCAGCGGGAAAAACAACCAGAGAAAAGTTATCTGGAGAAGTATTGCGATGCTAATCCTGATGCTGTTGAGTGTCGGATTTACGATGACTAATGGTTGAAAATATTTTTGCTCACCTCGGGTTTGAGTGACAAATGGAATCAATGGTAATGGGAAGAGCTTGATGGTGATTCCCATTGCTTGTTTAAGGTTGGGATTGTTTGAGAATTGTTAGATGGAGGGATGAGTAGGGGAAATATGGATGAGGTTTTATTGAGGAAACTTGTATGGACAGATTACCGTGTGGCTGTGTTGTTGATGGTGATGATACCGCTGGTGCTTTTGATTTGGTCGCTATTGAAGCGGTCCGAAGCGATGAGGTGTCTGTTGATTATCTACTGGCGTGTGGCTAGCTTGTTGATGAT
Organism: Gomphosphaeria aponina SAG 52.96 = DSM 107014; assembly: GCA_016903655.1. GTDB lineage: Bacteria > Cyanobacteriota > Cyanobacteriia > Cyanobacteriales > Gomphosphaeriaceae > Gomphosphaeria > Gomphosphaeria aponina. The sequence continues at coordinate 10,550 of JADQBC010000143.1, read as the reverse complement.
TACTGTATATTTGATGATCCCCGCATGGCCGATCGCTTTTCTGAGTGGTTTTTCGGCTCGGGTGCTGATTCCTATATGTCTGTGGTTTTGGGTGGATTTGAATGATGAAATTAGAGATTTGCCTGAAAGTAGGTTGAAATTGGTGTTTACTTCTTGGCGCTGGGGGGCGACGATCTATTCTAGTTTGGGGGCGATCGCTACTATTCCTTTTTTGTCTTGTGCTTTTTCGGCAAATATAACTGCTAATTACTTTTGTCGGATCTGGTTGGAAGCGCCTTGGTCATATAAGGAGATTTTTCATCGTAATTCAACTCCAGGATTTTTGGGATTTTTGGGTATAGTTGGCTTAATTATTTATGTTCTTTATTTGGGATATTTTGTGTTTATTAGGTTGGGGAAACAGGGACGTTCTGCTCTTGAGCAATAATTATGGCTAAATCAATAGGTAAGCGTTTGGAAGATTACACGATTAAATGTCCTCAAGAAGTTTTGCTGGTAACAACTGAAACTGAGGGGGAAGAAGACCAAATTGTGATTTTTAAGGGTTTTTCTAGTTCTTTGATGGGTTCGACTTCTTTTGATCCAGATGTTCCAGTTTTGTCAGACTCGGGAAAGATTATTAAAATTGATATAGTTGCTAGTCCCTATAATCCTGATGAGCCGCGTTTTCTTCGACAGGGATTGAGTGAAGATGATATGGAACACTTATTGTTGAGTATTGGAGTCTAATGATTAATTAGTTGTTAAATTAAACCCCTTAGTTAGATAAAAACCAGGATAATTGAAAATTAACTAATCACAAAAGACGAAAATGTTATAGAAATTACAGGCATTAGGACATATAGTTATGCCGAAATTAAATAAATCACAAAATCTGTCTGAGAAATTAGGTAAAGGGGGGAAGAAATTAAAGAAAAAACCTGCTCTTACTTTGAGGGAGAGGTTAGGGGAAAAACGCAAGGCGGAGGAAAAACGCCAAAAAATTATTGGTTTGCTTATCACTAGCCTAACTTTAAGCGGTTTGGTTGGTTTACCTTTGATATTGTTATTTGACGTGGAAATTGGGGTGGCAGTTGCTGCTGGAATTGCAAGCATAATATTTGCTTGTCAATATCCTCGACTGGCGCTGTGGGCTTTTTTGATTTATATGCCTTTTAGTGGCACTGTTACTTATGCGCTCGGTGGGGGAAATGCTATTTTTCAGATTTCTAAGGATTTTTTATATATTCCTGCACTGTTGGCTTTGGTGGTGGAGTGCAGACGGACAAGAAAACCAATTTTAATTCCACAAAAGTTACTCCCTTCTTTTGCTATTCTTTTGTTCATGTCTTTGCTAACTTTGTTATTTGTAAATACTCTACAGGAATTTTTACCTTACTGTAGCGAGGTGAGAAAAGAAATGTGTAAAGAGGGAATTCCTTTTCTTCAAGGAGTATTGGGGCTTAAGGTTTTAATTGGTTATGTTCCCCTGATCTTTTGTGCTTATTATTTAATTGAAGATAAAAAGCAGATGTTTTTTTTGGGGCGACTTTTGCTGGTGCTTGCTATTATTTGTTGTGTGTTAGGTTTGATGCAGTATTGGCTATTAAGTTCGGGGAGATGTGTGGGAACCAGAGAACTAACGGGGGCTGAACTTTTTAAACCTAATTTATCGGCGCGGTGTTTAGTGGGGGGGGCTTTGCTTTACAGTCCGTCACAAGGTGTGATTCGCTTGCCTGGAACTTTTGTTTCTCCTTGGCACTGGGGCTGGTTTTTAATTGCTAATAGTGTGATAACTTTTACGATCGCCTTTTTTGACAAATCTTTTTACTGGCGGTTGGCTGGTTTGGGAGGTATGGCTTTAGTTTTTATTAATGCTGTTATTTCTGGTCAAAGGATCGCTTTTGCTTTAGTTCCTGTTTTGACTGTAATTTTGCTTATTCTTACTGGACAAATTAAAAATTTTAAACGGTTTATTCCTCTTGGGGTGGGACTTGTTTTACTTCTCTCGTTGGCGGCTATATTTAATCCTAATATTGTTCAGGAAAGAGTTGCCAGTTTTGTTGGTCGTTGGCATGCTTCTCCCCCTCATGTTTTTATGCTCCAACAGTTTGATTATGCTGTTAATAATACTCAGGGTATTCTTGGCAGGGGTTTGGGAAAGGCTACTAACTCGACGCGGGTTTTTGGACCGATTTCTTTTATTGAAACTTTCCATGCAAAGCTAATTTATGAAATGGGATATTTGGGAACTTTGGCTTTTATGGTTTTTGTTACCCATTTGTGCATTTTGACTTATCAGGATTATCGTTCCATTGGTGACCCTAGTCTGCGTAGTTTTGCTTCGAGTTTTTGGGTTTTTATCCTCATTATTAGCTATTTTCCTTATTGGTATCCCCTCGATACTGACCCTGTGGCTATTTATTATTGGTTGTTTGCTGGGGTGATTTTTAAGTTACCAGTAATTGATAAGCAAGAGGAACAAGAACCTGGTACAGAAGTTGAGTCTTTGGGGAATAAGAAACTAAAACTTAAACGTTTGAGAAAAAAATTATAGCTCTACAGCAGAGTTAATGGTTAAATATTATGGAGGAAAAAGCCATGGTCGCAATTGGAATTAAAAAATTAAGCTTTGGGGAATTTCTCAGAGAATATCCCGAAGGCAAATTTGAATTAATTAATGGAGATTTGGTTAAATTGGAAGCAATTAGAGCCCATAAAAATATCTCTAGATTTTTAGTTCAAGCTTTTCATAGAGAAAGTGAGCGTTTAGGTTTAGATTACATTGTTGATAAAGATATTATTATCAGAACGGTAACTAAAAAAGCAGAAGAAAGAGGTAGTATTCCTGATGTAAGTGTGGTTAAAGCTTCAATTTGGAATGCAAATGTTACTACTTATGGCGCAATTACTGAACCTCTGGAATTGGCGGTAGAAGTGGTTTCTACTAATTGGGAGGATGATTATATTGATAAATTAGATGAATATGAAAGATTAGGAATTAAGGAATATTGGATTGTGGATTATTTGGCCATCGCTTCTCGCTCTTATTTGGGAAATCCTAAAGTTACTACGGTATTTGTCTATAATTTAAAGGAGGGTAAATATCAACAACAAGCTTTTGAAAATCAAACTCAAATTGTTTCGGAACTTTTCCCAGAGTTAAAAATAACAGTAGAGCAAATTCTTGAGGTTTCGGGTATGAATAAATTATAAAAAAATAAAAAATGACTTACTCTCTCATTTCTGTGATTATTCCTACTTATGGAAGGGAAGAAACTCTCTGCCATACTCTGGAGGATTTACTAAAACAAGATTATCCAGAGTTTGAGGTTTTGGTAATAGATCAAACTCCTACTCATCAACCAGAAACTGAAACTTATTTAAAGGCTCTTTTAGCAGCAGGAAAAATTAGTTGGTTTCGTCTTGACTGGGCTAGTCTTCCAGGTGCTAGAAATTATGGTGTGCGTCGTGCAAATGGGGAAATTATTCTCTTTCTTGATGATGATGTACAAATACCACAAGGGTATCTTTTAGCCCATGCCCGTAACTATGAAAACTCCCAGGTGGGTGCAGTTGCAGGAAGGGTTTTTGACAGAATGAAACTGGCTGATAGTGAGGAAAATTATCAAATTGAGATTTTACCTCCAGAAGCAATGGATGCTGGTATTGCTTGGTATTATATCGATTTGGTGCATACGGTTAAACCTCAACGGGTTATTTCTACTCGCGGTTGCAATATGTCTTTTAGAAGGGAAATTTTTACCTTATATAATATCTGGTTTGATGAAAGGTTTCGGGGTAGTGCTGTACGGGAAGAGTCTGATTTTTGTTTGCGCCTTAGAGCTACAGGATATTATATTTGGTATGACCCAGAGGCTTATTTAATTCATTTGGGCGAGGAAACTGGGGGTTGTCATGATATTAGTACCCGCTCTTTTAAATACCAGTTTACTTTCTATCACAATCATTTCCTCATGGCGTTAAAAAACCTTACTTTCCCTCAACAATTACGTCTTTATAGCAAACTTTTTGACTGTCATGTTTTGGGAAATCCTCCTTGTAATAAAAGTGGTTCGCCGCTGAAAATTTTTACTCGTGGGGTTTTCTACTTTCTTGGCTATTTTAATGCTCAAACTACTTTAATTCAACAACTTTGGGATGATGGGCAAAAATATACTCGTCTTGATTATGAAGTTGAATTAATTCAAAAGTCAAAATCACACAATTGTCAGTTATGAAAATTCTGGTTGCTAGTCATACTTATATTGTTGAACTAAACTGTGAGAAACTACGAACATTGGCTCATTTAGAAACTGGAATTGAGGTTACAGTTGTTGTTCCTCAACGTTGGCGACCTGTTCAAAATCAAGTAATTGAAACTCAAACTATTGTTGATGGCAGTTTTCGAGTAGTTCCTATTGCTAATTTGAGTGAAAATAATCAGGGTTTACTTACATTTGGGACTGAGATAATTGATTTATTGCGCCAGTTTCAACCCCAAATTATTCAAGTTGAACAGGGGGCTAAATCTTTGGCTTATGCTCAATTAATTACTCTCAATCGGTTCTTAAAACTTCAGGCAAAAAATGTGTTTTTTACTTGGTGGAATCTGCCTTATGCGGTTAAGTTTCCTGTTTCTCTTTTAGAAAAATATAATTTGCGCCATACTGATGGTTTAATTGCGGGAAATCAAGATGGGGCGGATGTTTTGCATGAGCATGGTTATACTGGCAAAACTAAAGTTATACCTCAGTTAGGGGTGGATGAAAGGTTATTTTTACCCCAGCCTCAACCAGAATTAGCTGCTAAATTAGGTATTAAATCTGATGATTTTGTGGTGGGTTTTGTGGGTAGGTTTGTGGAAGAAAAGGGGATTTTAACTCTGATAAAATCTCTGGCTGGTTTAAAACATTTCCCCTGGAAGTTACTTTTACTGGGAAGAGGTGATTTACAAGACAAAATTCGGGAAATTGCAGGGGAAGTTGGCATGAAAGAGCGATTGATTTTTGTGGAAAGTGTGCCTCATCATCAGGTGGCTGGTTATATTAATTTAATGAAAACTTTGGTGTTGCCTTCTGAAACAACTTATAAGTTTAAAACTCTTACTGCTGTTGGTTGGCAGGAGCAGTTTGGTCATGTTTTAATTGAAGCTATGGCTTGTAAAGTTCCTGTTATTGGTTCTAATTCTGGGGAAATTCCTTATGTTATTGGCGAGGCTGGGTTAGTTTTTCCAGAAGGTGATGTTGTGGGTTTAACAGATTGTTTGCGTCAGGTTATGGAGTCTGAAAGTTTAAGGGAAAATTTGGCTGAGTTGGGTTATAAAAGAGTTATGGAAAAATATACTAATTATGCTTTGGCTAGGGAGCAGTTGGCATTTTATCGGGAGTTAATTGGCTGATAATTCCCCTTGAGTGCAAATAGATATGATGAAAATTTTACAAATAGTTCCTTCTGTTTCTTTAGTTTATGGTGGCCCAAGTCAGATGGTTTTGAGCCTCTCTAAGGCGATCGCTTCTCAGGGTGTTGATGTTACTCTCCTTACTACTAATGCTAATGGCGATACTGGGCAGTCTCCTCTCGATGTCCCCATCGGTCAACCTGTTACACAGGATAATTATAAAATAATCTACTTTTCTTGTTCTCCTTTTCGTCGTTATAAGTTTTCTCTGGGTTTATTACTCTGGTTGACTCACCACGCCCAGGAATTTGATTTAGCTCATATTCATGCTCTCTTTTCTCCTGTAAGCACTGCTGCTGCAACAATAGCACGCTGGCAAAATTTGCCTTATATTTTGCGTCCCCTGGGTACTCTTGATCCAGCAGATTTACGGAAAAAGGCGTTTTTAAAACAAGTTTATGGCAGAGTTTGGGAAAAACCTAATTTAGCTGGGGCGGCTGGGGTTCATTTTACCAGTGCTGAGGAATGTCGGATTTCAGAACGTTTTGGTAGTACTACTAAGGATTTGGTCATCCCGCTGGGGGTGGAGTTACCTGCAAATGACCCCCCATCTGTACGTCAGGAATTGGGAATTGCTCCTAATGTACCTTTGATTTTATTTATGTCTCGCATTGACCAGAAAAAAGGGTTAGATTTACTGATCCCTGCTTTGGAAACTCTGTTAAATGAGGGTTTGGCGTTTCATTTTGTGCTAGCTGGGACAAATACCCAAAACCCAGATTATGAAAAGGGGATTCAAGAAAAAATAGAAAGGTCTAAACTGGGTGAGAGGACGACAATTACTGGTTTTGTCTGGGGAGATTTGAAGTGGGGTTTACTTCAGGATGCCGATTTGTTTGTTTTGCCTTCTGATTATGAGAATTTTGGCATTGCTGTAGCTGAGGCTATAGCTGTTGGTACTCCAGTGGTGATTTCTGACAGGGTTTATATTTGGGAGGAAATAGAAAAAGAAAAGGCTGGTTGGGTAACTCCTTGTGAAATTCCATCTCTCACTACTACTCTCCGTTTGGCATTACAAAATAGTGAGGAAAGGAAACAAAGAGGCTTAAATGGCCGTAAATTAGCATTGAGTAAATATAGTTGGCAGGCGTTGGCGAAGCCCGCCGCAGGCATCGCTTGTCAAATGATTGAGATTTATAGAGGTATTCTTAATGATAGACTTGGAAAAGATTTCCCGTAAAAGTGTTGTTGGCAAAGTCCTCCGTTTTCCTTTGAAAATTCCTAAGTTTTAGTTGGTGCTATTGTAATTGTTCCAGGAAAATTTGCCAAAAACAGCAACCCATAACTTAACAACAATAAACAATGAATTTAGCCGATAAATTACGTTTAGGTTTAGCAGTAGGAGTAGCCAAAACAGTCACAGCCTTAGTTTTATGGTTACGCTTAGGTGCTGCAAGTGTTTTACCAGGAGAAATTGCCCGCCGTCTCCACCCACAACTCCTTGATTTATTAAGCCAACAAATAAATCAAGGAGTAATCTTAATTGTCGGCACTAATGGCAAAACTACCACATCTCTTTTATTAAAAACCATCATTGAAAATCAGGGTTTTACTGTCACCCACAACTCCACAGGAGCCAACTTAATTAATGGTTTAATTACCGCTTTGCTTGCAGATACTAACTTTTTCGGTCAGTTAAAAAAAGATTATGCAATTCTTGAAGTAGATGAAAACATTTTACCTTTAGTATTAGAGCAAATCCAACCCCAATATATATTAGGCTTAAACTTATTTCGTGACCAACTAGATCGATATGGAGAAGTAGATAGTATTAGTCAGAGATGGAAAAAAGCCATCAGTACTTTACCCCAAGAAACCTTAATTATTCTCAACGCTGACGACCCAACCCTATGTTATTTAGGGCAACAATTATCTCAAAAAGTATTATTTTTTGGCTTAAATGAACCAGAACTTTATTTAGAACAAATTCCCCACGCCGTTGACTCTATTTATTGTCCAAGTTGCGGCGAACTTCTGGAATATCAAGGGTTTTATCTCTCTCATTTAGGGGATTATAACTGTTTAAATTGTGAGTTTAAGAAAAGCAAATTAGCAATTAATAGTAGAGACTGGCAGCAAATTTTAATCGGAGTTTATAATAAGTATAATACCATAGCAGCAGGTTTAGTTGCTCAAGTAATTGGGATTAAAAAAGAGAAAATTAGTGGCACAATAAAAGAATTTAGAGCAGCTTTTGGCAGAGCAGAAGAATTGACAGTTAAAGGGAAAAAAGTGAGAATTTTATTAGCAAAAAATCCAGTAGGGATGAATGAGACAATTAGAGCAGTAAATGATGTAAAAGGGAACATAACTTTAATAGTATTAAATGATAGAATACCAGACGGGACAGATGTATCATGGATTTGGGATGTGGACATGGAAAAAATAACAGGAACTGTAATAGTTAGTGGCGATCGCCTTTATGATCTAGCCCTGAGATTACAGTATAGTAAAGAAGAAAATAAGCCAAATAACCTGATAGTAAAAGAGAATTTAAAAGAAGCGATCGCCACGGCATTAGCATTAACCCCAGCAGAGCAAACCCTCCATATTCTCCCCACCTATTCAGCCATGTTAGAAGTCAGAGAAATATTAACAGGAAAAAAGATTTTGTAAGGCAAGATAATGGAAATAAAAATAGGCTGGTTGTATCCAAAATTGATGAGTACATACGGCGATCGCGGCAACGTGAGCTGTCTGCAACAAAGATGTCAATGGAGAGGAATAAAAGCATCTATAATTCCCTTAGATAGACAAACAGAAGTAGCAGAATTTAATCTTATAAATATATTTGTAGGAGGAGGAGCGCAAGATAGACAACAAGAAATAGTGATGCGGGACTTAAAAGGAGCAAAAGCAGCAGCCTTACAAGATAAAATAGAAACAGGAACCCCAGGAATATTTACCTGTGGAGCACCCCAACTACTGGGACATTATTATGAACCAGCCCAAGGAACGAGAATAGAAGGCTTAGGAATATTAGATTTAGTGAGCAAACATCCTGGAGTAGAAGCAAAACGTTGTATAGGAAATCTAGTATTTGAAATAACAGCATCTCCATTAGCAGAAGAATTAAAAAAAATGGGAGGAGAAACACCAGTAGCCATAGGATTTGAAAATCATGGAGGGCGGACATATTTAGGAAAAATACAACCATTAGGGAAAGTGATTCAAGGTTATGGAAATAATGGAGAAGATAGGATGGAAGGAGCATTTTATCGACAAGCGATCGCCACCTACGCTCACGGGCCATTATTACCCAAAAATCCCTTAATCGCCGACTGGTTAATTCAAAAAGCCTTAGAACAAAATTATCAAACTGCAATTAAATTAACAAAACTTGACGATTCCCTCGCACTTGCTGCTCGCGAAGCAATGTTCAGAAGTTTAGCACTTACCAAGCTTGGTCAATAAGCCATAAACCCAAAATAAATTGAGCGAGAGTTAGCCCTGGCTTAAAAGCCAGGGGCGTGGAGCTATAAAGACTTTGGTCTTGTGATCGCTTTTCTATGTATTCTCTGATAGCTAATTCAACCACATCACTTGGCGTTAATCCTGTAGCTTGAGCTATCTCCATTAATCTTCTCACTGAATCTTTATTCAAATGCAATTTTTTCGGGATTTTTTCTCCAGGAATAGGGGACACTCCATAACTATTTTTCCCCGTCGGGTTCACAGGGGCTGAAGCTTTCAAGTATTCTTTATCTGTTTGAATTTTTTCTTTTTCAGGGGTTGACATCTTGGTTCGTAGTTGCTATAATAGTGATGTAACTATTGTCGAGATTAAAAAGTTTTATGAATTATCACTGTCAGCAAAATCTAATAACACCTGACAATAATCTTAAAACAATATTAGAGTTTATTTGTAGCGAAGCAAATAATCTCATCAATTGTGGGATTTACTACTGTCGCCAACTTTATTTTCAAGCTCGAAACTATGTTACAGGTTATCAACTTGACAAAATAATGAAGCGTAATCTTCATTTCAAAGCTTTGCGGTCAAGTGTGGCACAGCAAGCTTTACATAAAGTGGCAGATAGCTTCAAGTCATACAAAAAGCTAAAAGCTCTTTATTTTCAAGGGAAATTAGAAATAAAGCCAAGATTCCCGAAATACAGAAAAAGTGGAGGACTAGCACCAGGAGTTTATTCAACTAGATGGGTAAAGTTAACTAGCAAAGGAATTAAATGCTCTTTAGGAAAACAAGTTAAAGCATGGTTTGGGCTTGATTGCTTTTATCTGCCAATGCCATCTAATCTTGAGTTTAATGAGATTAAAGAAATTAGGATAGTTCCCAAAAATAACTGCTTTTATGCAGAATATGTCACTGTTGTTCTAGAACAAAAAATTAACTTGAATCCTAATAACGCACTTGGAATAGATCATGGCTTAGACAACTGGTTAACCTGTGTTAGCAATATTGGTAAATCTTTTATCATTGATGGGAGAAAAGTCAAGTCTCAAAATCAATGGTACAACAAAAAGATAGCTAAGTTAAAAAAAGGAAAAGCCCAAGATTATTGGGATGATAAACTAGCAGCAATAACAGAAAAGCATAACCGTCAGATGCGTGACAATATATGTAGGTGCGGGTTTGGTACTTTATGAACTAAACAACGCTTTTGTGCAGGAATACTAAACCCGCCCCTACCGCAAGATTTATTATCAACTGGTGCATTAAAAATATGGTAAGGTATTATTACCAGCGGGGAAATCAATAAAAATCCCAACCCTGGGAACTTTTAGGTTAAAAGAAGCATTAAAACATAGTTATGCTTCTCAGACTTTTACTATTAGCAGAATTGCCGCTAAATGGTACGTCAGTTTTGTCATAGAAGCCGAAAAAATTCCACCTTTATCCCATGAAATAACTAAACCAATTGGTATAGATTTAGGAGTTAAAACCTTTGCTACTTTAAGCGATGGTTCTACCATTGAAAGTCCAATGCCTTATAGAAAAGCGAAAACTAAGCTGGCTAATTTTCAATATTACAATCGTCACAAGCAATTAGGTAACAGGAAGGAAGCAATTAAAACTTCTAATAATGCTAAAAAATATTTGAAAAAGTTAGCTAAAAAACACGCCAAAGTAGCTAATGTTAGAGCTGAT
>JADQBC010000098.1 GCA_016903655.1 Gomphosphaeria aponina SAG 52.96 = DSM 107014 | reverse complement strand
AAAAACCTGCATTTAGACAGATCAATCCCTTGGGTCTCAATGTAACTCAGTAATAATTGCGGAGAAACTCTTCAACATGAAGGCGATTGTAGCAATTTGCCAATATAAATTTTTCTGCCACTTTCACAATTTCAGGATTATTTTCTCGCCAATGTTGATAGAGTTTTTTTGCTTCCTCTTCTGCTTTTTTTTGTTTCTCAGTTTTCTTTTTTTTAATTTTCGTTGCTTTTTTTCGCCGAGTTAATTTGGGTAATAAATTACTCCCCCAATAAAACTTTTTCTGTGACTTTTCTGGGGGTTGATATTGATTTTAAACTGCCGATATTTTTGCGCACATTCTTCTAAGTCTTCCCCTAAACTTAAAAAAGCAGGGTGCCAAGTAGTTATCCCATCATCCCCCAATCTTTCATAAACACCATAATTGCTAAAATCATAGAAAAAACCCTTTTGCATTCCTGCGGTTTTCGGATTAGCATGAATATATCTAATAGTATTTAAACCCCGTCTAATATCAGTATTAGGAAAAGAAGTTTGATGATATCTTTTCTCCCAAAAATGCCCCGTGCGGTTTAACATTCGATTAAAACACATGGCAGAATACCAATTAATATAGTGCATAATTTTCGGGATATCTTCTGCTTTTTGTGGCTCAATTAAATAATGAATATGATTAGACATTATACAAATACAATAAAGGGTAAAATCATATTTTATAATTGCTTTTTTGAGAATATAAAGAAATATTTGACGACATTCTAAACGGGTTAAACGAAATTCACGGTTATTGCAACGGCTAGTAATGTGATAAGAATAATTTGATTTTAGCTGATTATACATGAAATTAACCTAAGTTTAATCATGGGTGTTCATTTTGGTCGAAAATAATCGCTGAATAAATTCAGGCTAATTTTCTCTACTAAAGTTTTATCAAATTCTGTGAGTGACCTAGGCCGCCATAGAATAAATTCCCAAGCTCATAGCTCAATTCCACTTAAGTGGACTAAAAATATTCATAAAATTTAGATTACATTTAGTCCGTTTTAACGGACTTTCCATATTAGCTTGGGGTTTCAACCTAGGGTGTTGATTTTGGGGTTAATTACAACAAGTAAATTCATACACTTTTTATTTTATTTTAAGTAGGCAATGCCCACCCTACAAAGAAAAATTAGACTTTTTGCATGCATATCTTTAGTAGCGGAGTTGCGGAGTAGGGAGTAGGGAGAGTTTTACATGAAATAAATATAAAAATTGATTTTGGTTTTAGTTTCGCACTCATGTCTAATAAAAATTGTCTGATTTAAAAATTTGTAACTTTGTAAATATTCAACAGCCCAGGTTGAACCTGGGGTGTTGATTATTGGTAAAATATAAAAAATTAATTCCCTACACTTTTTATGAGGAAAAGCTCGTAGTTGCGCGAAGAGCGCCAAAAGGTCTTTTGGCGCGCGAGCACACCAGAGCGCGCTAAAGCGCAACTACAAACTTTTTCTGATAAAAAGTGTATTAAATTACTTGGTTAAAGTTGGGTCAAAATCAACAGCCCAGGTTGAACCTGGGCTGTTGATTATTGGTAAAATATAAAAAATTAATTCCCTACACTTTTTATGAGGAAAAGCTCGTAGTTGCGCAAAGAGCGCCAAAAGGTCTTTTGGCGCGCGAGCACACCAGAGCGCGCTAAAGCGCAACTACAAACTTTTTCTGATAAAAAGTGTATTAAATTACTTGGTTAAAGTTGGGTCAAAATCAACAGCCCAGGTTGAACCCAAGGATTTAATCTTGTTGTGTAGCGATGGATTAACCCACATTGGGCATATTTCAATAAAATATTATTTTTAATACACGATTAGCATTGTTCAACTATGTAAAGTTACTTGATTTAGCATAAATTATAATTAAGATTGAATTATTTTAATAATTGACTGGATAATTTCTTGCATTTTTTCTAGTTTTAAACTTCCAATTTTGTAGAGAATGATTTTTGAATCTGCTGTAAAAAGTTTGTTAGGGCGAATATTACTAATTTGATTTAAACTACCTGATAAAAAATCTTTTTCTGTGATTAAAATACCATAGGAATCACTAACATTTTTACTGGTAATTTGACAGAGAATTAAATCATCACCACTGAGTTTTGTAATTACTAATGCAGGACGACGTTTAGTATTGGTTAAGTTGGAAAAAGGAAATGGTACAACATCACCTTTTATAAATTCTGCCATGCTTTATCCTCTTCTTCTGTTAACCAATCTTTTGCTAATGAAGATTCACTCAGTAAAGTAGTGTCTGATATACTTCCAGCCATTTCCTTAGACCTATCCCACCCATTAGCGGATTGTTTTTTACTCTCTATGGTTGTTATTATTATTTGGGCGATTTCCTCCTGTTCTGATTCTGATAATTCTGATAATTTACTAATTGCTTTTTCTAGTTGTTGAATCATAAATTTTACCTCTTTCATTCTTTTATAAAAACTATTTTACCCGAATTAATATTAATTAAGAGTTTCTTTAATTTAATATTATTTATTTATCTAAATTAAGCATAAATTAAACGCCCTATAAAAGAGAATGACCAAGCCAACCCACCTACCTCAAATATCAGCCAAAATAAAGAAGCTGGGGAAAAGACACAGGTAAAATATATCTCCGAAATAGTTTTTCTAGAAAATAGGATGTGCTAAGAAAATGCATCGTTAACAGTAAGAGCAATCAAAGAAGAGAAGCTAAAATTTCAGAAGCCGACTTTTGTAATGTTTTTCGGTTATCATCAGAACTCTTGCGAAAGTCCAAACTTAAAACTGTCATCAGTCCGCGCGGGCGTTGGATCTCGGAGATCCAACGCTTGCGCGGACTACTGTGAGATTGATTTTAAGTATTTATCCTTATGACACTTTTTTGATTGTCACAGTCTATTCCCATTCAATTGTCCCAGGGGGCTTAGAAGTAATATCATAAACCACCCGATTTACGCCCTTTACTTCGTTCACCATGCGGTTAGAGATGGTTTCGAGTAAGTCATAGGGTGCGCGGGCCCAATCTGCCGTCATGCCATCTTCACTTGTTATACAGCGTAAAACAATTGGATGGGCATAGGTACGCTGATCCCCCATCACCCCCACACTGCGAATGGGGAGCAAAACAGCGAAGGCTTGCCAAAAATCGTGGTACATCCCTCGCTTATTGATTTCATCCCTGACCACAAAATCAGCATCTCGCAGAATATTTAACCTTTCTGCGGTTACTTCCCCAATAATTCTAATGGCTAACCCTGGCCCTGGGAAAGGATGACGACGCACAATTTCTTCTGGTAGCCCAATTGATCGCCCTACTTTGCGCACTTCATCTTTAAAGAGTTTCCGCAATGGTTCTACTAATTTAAATCGTAGGTCTTTTGGTAGTCCACCTACGTTATGATGGCTTTTGATTTTGACTGCGATTTTTTCTCCAGTTTTTGGATCAACATTGGTATCTGCTGATTCGATTACGTCAGGATATAGAGTACCTTGAGCGAGATAATCAAATGGCCCTAGGCGTTTAGATTCTTCTTCAAATACTTGGATAAATTCGTGACCAATGCGGCGACGTTTTTCTTCTGGATCCGTAACTCCTTTCAGTTTTTCGAGGAAGCGATCGCGGGCACTCACATATTCTACTCGAATATGAAATTTCTGGTCGAAGATCTCCATTAACCGCTCAGGTTCACCTTTGCGCATGAAACCTTGATCAATAAACATACAGGTGAGTTTGTCCCCAATTGCTCTGTGAAGTAAAAAAGCTAAGGTTGATGAATCTACTCCTCCAGACAGGGCCAGTAATACCCTTTTTTCCCCTACTTTGGCTTTGATTTCTCGAATTGCTTCTTCTACAAAAGCTTCTGTTGTCCAACTCGGCTCACATTTACAGATATGATAAACAAAGTTACGGATTAGGGCAATGCCTCCTACTGAATGGATTACTTCTGGGTGAAACTGCACCCCGAAGAGTTTCTTTTCATGGTGGGCGATCGCTGCACATCTTGTATTTTCTGTATGGGCTAGAATTTCAAACCCTGCTGGTAATTTTGTACAAGAGTCTGCATGACTCATCCACATTGTCGTTCCATCTTCTACATTTGTTAATAAGTCCGTGGGGTCATCTATATATAAGGAAGCTTTGCCATATTCTCCTCTAGAAGCTCTTTCTACTCCTCCCCCTAACTTTTTGACCATCAACTGCATTCCGTAGCATACTCCTAAAATGGGAATGCCTAAATGCCAAATTTCTTGGTCACATTCTGGAGCTTTTTCATCATACACTGAATTTGGCCCCCCAGACAGGATAATTCCTTGAGGATTGAGCTGTTGCAGTTGTTCGGCGCTGGTGCGATAGGATAGCACTTCTGAATAAACTTGTGTCTCTCTAATTCGACGCGCTATTAATTCTGAATATTGAGAGCCAAAGTCTAGAATTACGATCATTTGGCGATTGATTTTATCTACAGGAAAGGTGGGTAAAATCTCGGATGTTTTCGGGTTTTCTTCTGTCTGAGTAGTCACTTTTCAGTTTTCAGTTATCAATTAACGATTAACGCAGTCATTTTCTTTTGACTTACTTTAAAAATATATTCTCATTAGTTTATCACAATTTTGCTAATATTTCCGTCCCATTTTCACTTTTTACGATAATTTTCCGTTCGCCGTCAAACAAAACTGAACCCACTAGCACCTTTGTATCGCTTAGATTTCTTATATATTCCTGGGAACGTTGATCAATAGCAGCGGCGATCGCTCCATATCCTTTTTCTACCCAGTTACTTCCTAATTCTTGATCCCACTCCCGCAATAATTTCAATGCTGCTTCTGTAGTCGGACTTTTAAAGATTTTTTGTATCTCCTGAGCCGACAATCCTAATTGAGCGAGATAAGCGGTAAGAATTTCCAAACGTCCATCAGCTAAATGATGATGAGTATGAAAAATTCCCCCTGCTAGTTTAATTAATTTTCCATGATAACCAAACAAAACAATTGACTTAAATTGTTGCAATCCTGCTGCTACTAACATCGGGCCTAGCCAATTAGCTGTTTTAATTAATTTTTCTGGATTTATCCCCAATTTTTGGGCTAAGTCTAACCCATTTTCCCCAACACAAAACACCAAATCATCAAATTTTTCTGCTTTATTTGCTAATTCTGCCTGATATGCAGCTAACTGAGAAGGAGCGCTTAAAGGTTGAGAAATTCCTGTAGTCCCTAATAGAGAAAGTCCTTCTAGCACACCAAAAGCAGCATTAGAAGTTCTTTCAGCTAATCTTCTCCCTTCTGGTAAAATAATTGTGACTTGTATATTTTCTCCAGGTTTGAGGTATGCCTGGAGATTTTCTTTTAATAACCTCTTCGCATAATTATAGATCGCGTCTTTTCCACCAGCATTTAGCTGTTTGCCAATTCCTTCCCCTCCTTTAATTATTATTTGCTCATCAGTTTCTGTGTGCATTAATTCTACTAGCGCCCAAATGGGAGTATTGCGCGTGATGTCAAGATTATCTCCTGGATCGCTGCAAGTAATGGCTAAAGCCTTTTTTTCCCCAATTAAAGCTACTTGTTCTATAGTTATTTTTACAGTTTGGGGCGGTTCAATTAAATCTATTTCTACTCTTTCTTTTGAATTATTTTTTAGGTGATTAAGTGCGGCTACGGCAGCAGCACAAGCAAAAACTGGTAGAGTATATCCTGGGCGGGGTTGAGAAGTCATAATTACTAAAACTACATTGGTACTGTGCGATCGCTAGCCAAGAATCTAATGCTTAATAAGCATTATGGATTGGGACAAATCTTTTATTGACACTCCCACCGCTAATTGTGCGGGGGAAAGGAATAAATAAATTTCATAGTAATAGTAAAATACCTTTGAAGAAAAACAAAAAGAAAAAACTAAGTAAAGAGCAGAAAAAATTTAATAAAGAGTTAAAGAAAGAAAGAATTGTGATTGAACATATTAACAGACGGTTAAAAATCTTTAGGATTTTATCTATACAGAAATAGAAGGAGAAAGTTTTGATTAAGATTTAATTTAATCCCTGGTATTTATAATTATGAGTTAAAACTTCAACTTGTTTTTGGATGTCATTGGTTAATATTATGATCATGGCTACTTCCTCAAATATGTTTGATAAATTGGCATTTAAATTAAATCTAACCGTTTTTTTATGAAAATATAAAACTCTTCTCCCCCTACACATTGCCGTGTCCTTACTCATATTTTATTGTAATTTGTTAATCTAAGCATTAAGAAGTATCAGAGATTATGTAAAAGATGAACCAAATAGATTATCTCCGTATCAGTTTAATCGACCGTTGTAACTTTCGGTGCAGTTATTGTATGCCAGAAGGGGAAGAATTAAATTATATTTTGCGACAAGAACTGCTCACCCAGGGAGAATTGCTGACTTTACTCAAAGAAGTTTTTATTCCCCTGGGTTTTAGGAAGTTTCGGTTAACTGGAGGCGAACCACTTTTGCGCCCAGGAGTGGTAGATTTAATTAAAACTATTGCTTCTCTACCAGCAACTGCTGACCTGGCGATGACTACTAATGGTTTTTTACTGGCCCAGATGGCAGAAGAACTTTATCATGCAGGTTTACGACGCATTAATATTAGTCTTGATTCCCTTGACCCTAAAACTTTTGACCTGATTATTGGTAATCGGGGGAAAAGTCGTTGGGAACAAACTTGGGCTGGTATTACGGCTGCTCACAAAGTGGGGTTTGACCCCTTAAAGCTAAATGTGGTGGTAATTCCTGGGTTTAATGATGGGGAAGTTTTGGCTTTAGCCGCTTTAACCATTGAGCGCAATTGGCACATTAGGTTTATTGAGTTTATGCCTATTGGGAATCATAACCTGTTTGGGTCATGCGCTTGGATTCCTTCTGAAGAGTTACGGCAACAAATTAGGGGAAAATGGGGATTAATTGAGTCGGCGGTTAGGGGAAATGGCCCTGCTGATGTTTTCAAGATTCCTGGTGCTAAGGGAACTTTGGGGTTTATTAGTCAAATGTCAGAATGTTTCTGCGATCGCTGTAATCGAGTGCGTCTCTCTGCTGATGGTTTGTTACGCCCTTGTCTGCTTAATGAAACTGGAGAAATTGACTTGAAAACTTCTCTTCGCTCTGGGGTATCAACCCTCGAGTTAAGGGAAATGGTTAGGGAGTTGTTGATGATTAAACCAGAAATTAATTTTAAACAACGAGATGCAGGTACGGTTACTGGTGTTTATACTCGCACTATGTCTCAAATTGGTGGTTAGTTTTTCGGTAACTGTTCGTCGTTAATTGTTGATTGTTAATTGTTGATTGTTAATCGTTGATTGTTAATTGTTAATTGTTAATCGTTCATGGAAGACTATCAACCATCAACCATCAACTATCAACCATCAACCATCAACCATCAACTATCAACCATCAACCATCAACTATCAACTATCAACTTTTTTTGAGAGGAGGGAAAGAATTGGAGCAAAACATCGGCACGCGGGCAGAAAAAAAGTACTTTGAGTTAGAAAAAAAGTACGCTGAGTTAGAAAAAAAATTTCAAGAGCAAATGACTCGACAAGCAGAACTTGATGAGCAATTTAAAGCTGAAAGTCTGCTACGTCAGCAGACAGAAATTGAGTTAAAAAAAGCAGTAGCTTTACTAAAAATAGCAGAGCGCCAACAGGCAGTAATTGGGGAATTGGGTAGGTTAGCACTGGCGGATACTAATCTAGATTTGCTGATGGAGGAGACTACTTTTGCGATCGCCTCTACTCTTAAAGTAAAGTTTGCTCAGATTTTAGAACTTTTGCCCAATGCAGCAGCTTTTCGTTTGCGCTCTGCTGTGGGTTTTAGCTCTAGTTGGATTGGGAAAAAAATTGTGAGTGCAAGCAGCCAGTCAATGGCAGGTTACACTTTAATTACTTCAGAAACTGTTGTGGTTCAGGATTTGCGTCTGGAAACTCGTTTTGGTGGTTCTCCCTTTCTCCACAATCATAACGTAGTTAGTGGCGTAAGTGTTGTAATTCAAGGCAAAAACAGTCCTTTTGGGGTTTTAGGTGTTTATAGCTCAGAGCAGCGAGAATTTAAGGCTGAAGAGATTAGTTTCCTTGAAGCTATCTCCAATATTATTGCCTCAGCAATTGAACGCAAAATTGCAGAGGATGAATTAAATTCCTTTTTCAATCTTTCTGTGGATATGTTTTGTATTGCGGGAATAGATGGTTATTTTCAAAGGATAAATCCTCGTTTTGCTGAAAATACGGGTTATAGTTCTTCAGAAATCCTGGCAAAACCTTTTCTTGATTTTGTTCATCCCGATGATGTGAAAGCAACTCAAAAGGAGATGGAAAATTTATCTTTAGGTATGCCAACTGTTAATTTTTCTAATCGCTATATTTGTGCTGATGAAACTTATCGTTGGTTTTCTTGGACCGCTACCCCTTTTGAAGATGGAAAACTTTATGCAGTAGCAAGAGACATTACAGACCAAGTAACTGCGGCAGAAAAACTGGAACAGCAATCATTAAGAGAGCGTTTGGTTAGTAAAATTGCTTTGCATATCAGGGGTAGTCTTAAGTTAGAAGAAATTTTAATTGCTGCGGTAAAGGAAGTGCGGCAATTGTTGGCTTGTGACAGGGTGGTTGTCTATAAATTTGCTGAAGAAAATGGCACAATTATTGCCGAGTCTGTAGGGGCAAATTTTGCAGTGACACTAGGCTTGCAAATTCAAGATATTTGTTCTATCTGGAACTGTAATTCTCAATTAAGCCGCGCAATGGCAGTAAATAATGTTAATGAAGCTAAGTTGAATGTAGAGCATCTGAAAATATTAGAAAAGTTGCAAGTAAAAGCAAATCTCTGTGTTCCTATTTTAATTGGAGAATCGCCTCAAATATGGGGATTTTTGATGGCGCATCAATGTTCTGCTCCCCGTGAGTGGCAAGCAGAAGAATTAAAGTTGCTTGAAGAGTTAGCAGTACAAATTTCTATTGCTATTGGACAGTCTCAATTATATCAACAAGTGCAAGCAGAACTGGTTGAGCGTCGGCGGGTTGAATTGGCTTTGCGCTGTTTAAATGAAGAATTAGAAAATACGGTTGCAGATCGCACCAAAAAATTAAGGAATGCTAATGAGCAATTACAAAAAAGAATTGTAGAGCAAAACGCTGTAGAATACGCTTTAAAACAGCAAAATTTAAAGTCACGTCTTTTCGCTGAAATTACGCTAAAAATTCGTCAGTCTCTCCAACTAGAAGAAATTCTCCAAACTACCGTCACTGAAGTGCAGCGGATTTTGCAGGCAGAGCGAGTCTTGATGTATAAAATATATCCTGATGGAATTGGCTGTGTTTTTATGGAAGCAGTACAACCTCCTTGGCAACCAATGTTTAACCTTGTATTTGAAGAGGAGGTATTTCCTAAAAAATATCAGCAACTATATCACTCGGGAATGATTAAGGCGGTGAGGGATGTAAAAAAGTCTTACCCGCACGCAACTCCCTGTATGTTGGAGTTTTGCGAGCAATGGGGAATAAAAGCAAAACTGGTTGTTCCCATTCTCGCTAATGACCAACTCTGGGGGTTTTTAATTGCGCACCAATGTTCCACCTCTCGTGAGTGGACAGAGTTTGAAATTGAATTGATGCGGCAGTTAGCTGACCAGGTGGGAGTTGCTCTCACCCAAGCTCAATTATTAGAAGCTCTCCAAAAAAGTGAAGCTCAATTTCGGGCTATTTTTCAGCAAGCAGCAGTAGGCATTGCTCAAGCAACTTTAGAGGGAAAATTTCTTAACCTCAATCAAAGATTTTGTGAGATTGTTGGTTATGATAAAAAAGAACTGCTCAAGCGAAATTTTGTCTCGATTACCTATCCCAATGATGTAGAAGCTGACTTAAATTATTTAAAGCAAGTTTTGGCAGGGGAAGTTGAAACTTTTTCTATGGAAAAACGCTACATCCGCAAAGATGGCTCTATAGTTTGGGTGAATCTCACAGTTTCTCTGGTGATAAAAGTTACGGGTGAACCAGACTATTTTATCGGCGTTATTCAAGATATTAGCAAACAACAAGCTGCCCTCAAAGAACGGAAACGAACAGAAGAAGCGCTCCGTTACAGTGAGGAGAGATTTAGAATTGCTCTAAAAAATTCCCCCATTGTGGTTTTTAATCAAGATAAAAAATTACGCTATACCTGGATTTATAACCCTGGTTTCGGATTTAAGGCTGAAGATGTGATCGGTAAATTGGATTCTGAAATATTTTTACCAGAAAATGCCCAAAAACTAACAAACCTCAAGGAAAAGGTGCTTAAAAGTGGTGTGAGTACGAGGGAAGAAGTTGTTGTTAATTATAACAATAATATTAAATGCTATGATTTGACAGTTGATCCTTTATTGAGTCTAGATGGAAAAATAATTGGTGTTACTTGTGCGGCTTTGGATATAAGCGATCGCAAAAATTATGAGCTGCAATTGAAAAATTCCCTCAAAGAAAAAGAAATGCTCCTCAAAGAAATTCACCACCGAGTAAAAAACAATTTATTAGTTGTTTCTAATCTTTTAGAATTTCAAGCAGACTATACGGAAGACCCTGCCATTATTCAACTGCTTCAGGATAGCCAAAATCGCATTTATTCAATGGCCCTGATTCACGAAAAACTATACCGTTCTACTAATTTAGCTAAAATCAACTTTGGGGAATACTTGCAAGACTTAGTAGATAACTTATTTGACTCTTATAAAGTTTGGAAACAGCAAATTCTCTTTGAGTTAGATCTAGATTCAATTTTCCTCAATATTGAAACCGCCCATCCCTGTAGCTTAGTAGTAAATGAATTACTATCCAATGCTTTAAAACACGCTTTTCCCGAGAGAAGAAGTGGTAAAATCTGGTTAGCATTGCATCAGGGAAAAAACCAGGAAATAACCCTAACAGTTAGAGACAATGGCATAGGTTTTCCCGAAAACTTGGACTTTCGTAATACAGAATCCTTAGGCATGGAATTAGTCTGTACTCTCACCGAACAATTAGAAGGACAAATTGAACTCAAAAGAGAGCAAGGTACTTGTTTTCAATTAACTTTTTCAGAACTTCAATATCGCCAAAGGTTTTAAGCAAATGACAACTAAAATTTTAATTGTTGAAGATGAACTTTTAATTGCCAAAAGTTTAGCCCGCAAACTCAAAAAAATGGACTATACTGTTGTAGGAATTGTATCTTCAGGAGCAGCAGCTATTGAGCGTGCCTCAGAAACTCAGCCTGATATAATTTTGATGGATATTGTAATTAAAGGGGAGATAGATGGGATAACAACAGCAGCAAAAATCAGGGAAAAATATAATATTCCCGTAATTTATATCACTGCCTATGCAGATGATGAAACCTTAGAAAGAGCGGAAAAAACTGGTTCTTATGGTTACATTCTCAAACCCTTTAAAGAAAGAGAATTACACGCCATTATTAAAATCGCTTTGAACAAACATCAAGAACTAGCTAAAACCGTAGCCGCCAGTAAAGAAAAATCCCGCTATTTATCCATAGCAGCCCATGATTTGCGTAATCCTTTAACTACCATTCTCGGTTCTTCAGAATTACTTAGAGATTATAGTGAGAAATTATCCCCTGAAAAGAAAAAACAATATTTTGATCACATCAAAGATGCAGCAACCAATATGAATGAATCATTAGAGGAGTTGCTGTTAATTAGTAAAGCGGAAGAAGGAAAACTGGTTTTTGCTCCAGAAGTGTTAGATATCGTAGAATTTTTTGGCAATGTAGTTAAGCCTTTTCAAACAACATTAGGTGTTGAACATAGTCTGCTATTTCTCTGTCAGCATCAATCTTATGAAGCAGTTGTTGATAAAAATATTTTGCATCATATCTTGATAAATTTGCTCTCTAATGCGATAAAATATTCACCGAATGGGGGGAAAATCATGTTAGAACTTATCTGTGAAGAAGAACAAATTTATTTTACTGTCCAAGATGAAGGAATTGGAATGCCCCAAGAATATCTAGCAAGTAAACTATTTAAAGTATTTGAACGAGCAAATAATGTCGGTTCAATTAAAGGTACAGGTTTAGGTTTATCTATTGTTAAACAGGAAGTGATACTACATAATGGTAACTTGGTAGTAGAAAGCCAAGAGGGGGTGGGAACTACAGTAACAGTAACCATTCCTTGTAAAAAGGTAGAGGCATAACATTCCTACATTCGGGAGAAATCAAGGGTAGAGGCATAACGGGGCATAACATTGTTTCCATTCGGGAGAAATCAAGGGTAGGGGCATAACATTGTTATGCCCCTACTGGGTTATCAACAACAACAAAATTAGAATGGTATATCAATTATTCGGGAGAAATCAAGGGTAGGGGCATAACGGGGCATAACATTGTTATGTTCCTACATTCGGGAGAAATCAAGGGTAGGGGCATAACATTGTTATGCCCCTACTGGGTTATCAACAACAACAAAATTAGAATGGTATATCAATTATTAAGTCCCCATCTTCAGGATTAGCAGATGGGTTTTCTGGGTCATTTGCCCAACTCAGAGGATTTTCAAGGATATATTGCCGAATGTTATTCAAAGATTTATCATCACGGTTGACAGTTTCATAAAAATCCCGTTGCCAAATTAATGACGTGCCTTTTGTATCACATATTTTATTAATTCTTTTAGTGACAGCACCTTTGTAGGAACGAATCACAGTGGGGATAGAACCCGCAACTGGTTTGCCAAATTGTTCCTTGGTAGGGGCACCACATTGTGGTGCCCCTACCAAGGTGTCGGTAATTATCAAAATGCCATGAAGATGATTAGGCATGACAACAAATGTATCTAATTCAACCTGAGGGAAATGAGCAGGAATGGCACCCCAACAACTGAAAGCAATATAACCGAAATGATTTAATCGCATTTTGCCGTTAACTACATCACCAAACAGACATTGCCGCGCTTTAGTGCAAATAGTGACATAATACGCTCCAGGTTGTCTGTAATTGTATCCTTGCAGGCGAATTGAACGGCGGTGGTGTTGGTATAAATCATTGCGTGTTCTGTTTATTATCATACCTAAATCTCTTTGAGGTTGTGGGTAGGCTGGCATAACCATGTTATGCCTCTATATCATTCTTTCCTGGAGAATATCCCCCAAAGTGGGTGCATAAGCTGTTAAACCAAAAGTAGCAGGATTAACAACATTTTCATAAGTAAAATGACGATAATCTAAACAAAATCTATCCCAAGCTGCCATTTGTACTTGAAAAACTTTGATAAAAAAATTGGCTAACCAAATAGATAATGGCAGACGAAAATATATCTTTTTACCCAAATAATCACATATTTCTTCTACTGCTTGATTCACTGTTAACCCCTTATTTCCTAATACTAATTCACGGTGAGTATTAGTTGGGTTATCGGCTAAATATCTCACCACCTGAGCAATATCTCTAGCATGGATAAAATGAAAACTACCATCAGCTTGAAACCAACGAGCTAATTTAATCCATTTAACTACATCTGCCATACCAGCAGAAAGATGAGAATAAGGTTTATTTCCATCTCCTCCTAACACTAAAGTAGGAAAAACTGTAGTTATTTTCTGATAAATTTTTTGTTGAGGTAACTGACTATAACACTCATACTTGCTTTTAATATAATCTGTCCCTATTTTTCCTGCTTCTTTCAGCAATTTGTTATTATTATCCAAAATACTGGCAGTAGAAAAATAAATCACCTGCTCACATTTTTCTGGGTTTAACAAGTTCATTAACTGCAGATTTTTAACCACATTTATCTCAAAAGACTCTTCTTCTCCACCCCAAATAGTAGCCGCTAAAATAGCCACATCAATAGTTTTTAATAAATCACTAAAATTTTCAATTTCAGCTAAATCACCCTGGAAAATATTAACCCCAGTACGAGCTTTACAGTCAACCTTCAACTTATCTGGGTTTCTAACCAATAAAAATAATTCGTGGTTAGTTTCCTGCATAAAAACTTCAGTCAAATAATGACCAATACAACCACTTGCACCTGTGAGAAAAATTCTTTTATTCATTGATAATTAAATTCCTAGGGTGCGTTAGCGCAGCGTAACGCACCCAACCAGAATTAAAATTGTTGTTTTTATCTTAATTTTTCCTGCGCCTAACCCACCAAACTATTAAAAATTAAGCATATCATCTGCTTGTTTAGCAGTTTCAAAAAAGAAGCGCACATTGTCTTCTGGGGTACCCACCAACACACCATGACCGAGGTTTAAAATATGGCCCCCTTTTCCTGCTTTGCGGATGGTATCTAAAATGCGATCGCGGATAAATTCCTGAGAACCAAACAACACCCCTGGGTCAATATTTCCCTGTACCTTCATTTCCTTACCCAGTCGCACTCTTGCTTCTGCCATGTCCACAGTCCAGTCAACACTCACCAGATCCACTCCAGACTTACCCATTCTTTCCAGTACTCCTGCACTACCACTAATATAGAGAATTAGGGGAGTATCTGGGTGTGTTTCTTTTACCTGACGAACAATTTGTTGATGATAAGGTAAAGCAAACACCTCATAGTCTTGGGGACTCAGTTCCCCCGCCCAAGAATCAAACATCTGCACTACTTGAGCGCCACAGTCAATTTGATAACGGACATAAACAGCGATCGCATCTGCCAACTTCCTCAAAAACTGGTGCAACATTGCAGGTTCAGAAAAGGCCATACTCTTAATAACCGAGTAAGTTTTAGAACTTTTCCCCTCAATAGCATAAGCTGCCAGAGTCCAGGGAGCACCAACAAAACCCAAAACAGTAGATTTATTTCCCACTTCCTGACGTAAAGACTGAAGGATAGTTTTAATGAAGGGGAGAGACTCTTCTGGGTTAAGAGGAAAGAGGTTATCTATTTGCGCTTGAGTGCGGATGGGGGGGTTAATAATCGGGCCCTTACTTTCGATAATATCAAAGGGGATGCCAATACCAGGGAGAGGTGTTAAAATATCCGAAAACATAATCACCCCATCAGGTTGAAAAGCCTTCCAAGGTTGAAGAGATATTTCAATAGCAATAGCTGCATTTTCCGATCGCTCTCTAAAACTGGGATACTTATCCCGTAAATCTCGATAAACTTTCATATAGCGGCCTGCCTGTCGCATCATCCAAACAGGAGGACGATCTAAAACTTCACCACGCGCAGCCCTTAAAAGATAAGGAATATCACTCATATAAACTCCCATAGAAAATCAGCACACTTTTCCAGCTTACCAGCTCAAGACACCTTGATCGCCATCAAGTTCTACCAGTTGTCCCACAGGGAGAGCAGCATTAACCCCATCATGGCCAAAAGGGAGGTCAGAGACAATGGGGATACTTAAATCAGAAAGGCGATCGCGCAACACTTCTTCTACGGTAAAACTAGGAATACCAGGCGCTGGTTCACACCTACTAAAACGCCCCAGAGCGATACCTTTTACCCCTGCAAACGCACCCATCATCCGCCATTGAGTTAACATTCTATCAATGCGATAGGGGTATTCAGTGACATCTTCCAGAGCGAGAATAACCCCATCAAAACACGGTTGAAGCTTTGTTCCCAACAGAGAAGTTGCCACAGTTAAATTACCAGGTAACAACATTCCCCTTACTTTACCACCACCCCAACCATTACCCGCAAGGGGTGCTAAACTACCACCTTCCAAAAAAGTAAATAAACGTTCAATTGACCAAACTGGTTCACTCGCCAAAGTAGTCAACACAGGTGCATGAACTCCAGCAACACCCACATTTGCCAAACTCCAAAGTAACCCAGTCACATCAGAAAACCCAATCAACCATTTTATTTCCATACTCCCCCCCTTATTAAGGTGCGGTTGGGGGGGGTTACTCCAACTCCAATTTTCCAAAAGTCTAGCACTACCATAACCCCCACGTACACAAAGAATACCCTTACATTCTGGGTCATACCATGCAGCAGCCAGATCCTCTCTGCGTTGAGGATCAGTACCCGCGAGATAACCATAACTGGCATGATAGTAAGAGCCCAACTCCAGACGATAACCACGCGATCGCCATATTTCCAAACCTGGCTCAAAACCTTCCAACTCCCGCAATGCACCAGACGGAGCTACAACCCGCAATAAATCTCCTGGTTTTAGAGGAGGAGGCAATTTAATTTTAGATTTCATTGAGTAGCCGCAACATAGTTATTAATTTAGTTTGGCAAACTTGGTTAAAACGGCTCAAACCCTTTCCCTGTTTGATTTTTAATTAAAAAAAAATTAAACCGTTCATTCATCGAAGACGATCTACCATCTACCATCAATCATCAACCACTCCCTACCACCCCGCAAGTAGTCCAGGTAACTTGAGATTCGGAGCAGTTATCAGCTACAATAAAAAACTGGCAAAATTTTCATTATTCCAGGAGGTAACACAAATGTCACGTAGATGTCAATTAACAGGGAAAAAGGCTAACAACGCTTTTGCTGTATCCCACTCCCACCGTAGAACTAAAAAGCTACAAGAAGCCAACCTGCAAGAGAAGAAAATCTGGTGGGCAGAGGGAAACCGCTTTGTCAAACTGCGGATTTCTACTAAGGCTATTAAAACCCTCAACAAAAAAGGCATCCAAGCAATGGCAAAAGAAGCTGGGATTAATCTTAATCATTATTAGACATGAGTGCGAAACCGTAAAAAACCCCACCCCAACCCTTCGGTGCAGGTTCGGGGAGGGAGTCTTATAACCAGGCATTTCCCCCCCAGCGGGCAGCAAGGCTGTTTCATTTAAAAATTTAAGGCTTTTTAAAACCCTTAAAATCTAACGGTTTCAGGCTTAGATTTCTAACAATTTGGGTAAAATTAACAAAAATCGTTATTCTGGCTTTTATGTTTGTCAAAGCCTACATGAGCTTAAGCATTGATTTCTAAAAATTAGTTGTTTAAGTATTTAATTTTAAAT
>JADQBC010000002.1 GCA_016903655.1 Gomphosphaeria aponina SAG 52.96 = DSM 107014 | reverse complement strand
CCAGATTTGAATAAAATAGAAAAGTTTTGGGCTCGTTTGAAACATTATTTAAGAACAACTTTGTCTGAATTTGAAAGTCTTGAATTAGCATTAAATAATGCGTTTAAATATGTGTCCTAACCATATATCTCGCTGCTATATATAAAAAACATCGCTATATATAAGATGACCTCAAGCCGATCGCTTTGGTTCGGGTATCACTACTAATTTTCTTTGTCAAGCCCTTGCAATAAAACTTTACAAAACGTTAAGATAATTTACATAAGCACAAATAAAGGAGTTAACCATGAAATCAAACACTTATGTAACCGAAGAAAGAGGACGTTTAAATAACTATGCGATCGAACCTAAAATATATGTGGATCAAACTCAACAGTTTGGGTTCAATAAATATGCAGAAAAATTAAATGGTCGTTTGGCTATGATTGGTTTTGTTTCCCTCTTAGCTTTTGAAACAATTACAGGACAAGGTTTGATTGGTTGGTTTAGTAATCTTTAAGTTTTAAAAGTCACACAAAATTATTTAAGGAGAAAAAACATGAACGCTGATTTAAACATTATCAACAACAAAGATTTATTTTCCCCCGTTGTTTTTCGTTCAGATTTTAATAACTTTGAGGCAATAAATGCTAATCAAGCTTGGTCGTTATTTTTTACCGCTGGTAAAGAAGACAAAGAACTAGGATTTGAACCAGAAATCGGACGTTTTTTCACCAACCTCTTAATTGCCGTTGGTGTAAC
Organism: Gomphosphaeria aponina SAG 52.96 = DSM 107014; assembly: GCA_016903655.1. Taxonomy (GTDB): domain Bacteria; phylum Cyanobacteriota; class Cyanobacteriia; order Cyanobacteriales; family Gomphosphaeriaceae; genus Gomphosphaeria; species Gomphosphaeria aponina. Next base: position 78,122 of record JADQBC010000002.1, on the reverse strand, counting down.
AGGAATTATCTGGGGACTATTTTTCACCCAGGTAAGATGATTGGCTCAACCATTCTTGCCCCCGTGTTTTCAACGGGGGCTATAAATAACTTAACTGTAATATACTTCTAAGAACAATTATTTTTGAGCGCGGGTATTTTGCCCCACTTCTAAAGGCTCAAAATCTTATTTTTTCAGATAAAATTATCAAACAAAAACCCCGCTGTCAAAAACGGGGTTTTTAAGTTTTTTTTATAAATTATTTAAGCTAGTTAAAAACCAAGCATAAGTTAACAAAACTAGCATCGCTAAAGTGATCAGAATCTCTCTTTGTTCACCTAACCAGTGCTGGCTACCGTTAATCAAATAATTAAAAGCAGCTCTGCGCTCTTGAGCAAGTTCTGCCATCAACTCAGCCACTCTAACATCAACTTCTTTTAATGAGATTTTGTTTTGTTGATAATCAGCCTCTAACTCATCTAGTTTGCGCCAGTATTCTTTCGTTGAATCAAAAAGATTGGGGAACATAGGTAAAAAACGCTCACTATATTTACTACCAACAGGAAAAATAGAAGAATAAGTCAAAGCTGCCCCGTGATATATGGCAGCTTTGGCATTACTTAGACTACATCAGACCTAACTGAGACAAAATTCCTTGACCAGTCAAGAATTCAGTAGCAAGACCGATGACGAAACCCAGCATAGCTAGGCGACCGTTCCAGGTTTCTGCAAATTGATTAAATCCGAATTTGGGTTGTTGGTTTTCCATGAGCTTTAGACCTCGGTAAGTTTTCAGAGCCAGCAAACGCTGTTTGTTAAGAACTGTTAATTCCATTATAAAGAATTATAACAAAAAATTGACAAAAAACCAAAATTAGGATCTCAGTTCAGAATCTTCTGATGGGGAGTGGGGGGAGTGGGGAGAGTGTGGGAGGTTGAACCTTTTTTTTCAGCCAAACCCTTGACCGCGCTGGGATTTTGTCCACACCAGCACTTCTGAAGCTTGTCCCCCTGCAGCTAATTGATTTCCTGATGGATGCCAAGCTACAACGGAAAAACCCGACGATGCACCTGTTAATCTTTGGGTTAACTGTTTTGCTTTTTGCCACAACAGCAACATTCCATCTTCGGCTACAGAAGCTAAAAGAAGACTCTGGGGATGAAACTGCAAATCGCAGATTTTGTCATTGTGAAGGCTTAAAGCTCGTGAAAACCAGCCCTGTTCGTCTTTTTCAGCTTTTTTCCAGACAATAATATTCTCATAGCTCGAAACTGCCAGCAGAGGAGCAACCCCAGATTTAGGTTTTGACCAAGTTAAGTTACGCACTTTGCCGCCAAACCCTGTCATGCGCCAGGGTTCATTATTACCCCAACGCCACAGCCAGACTGTTTGATCTAGGCAACTCCCTGCGATATACTCCCCATCAAACGACCAAGCAACTTGGGTACAAGCCCCAGGCATTTCTAAAATTAAAGGATCTTCATCCCAGTTTTTCCTATCCCAGACCTTAATTCCACCATTACCTGCCATCGCCAATCGCTCCCCTAGAGGTTGCCAAGTCAAACCCAACACAGAAGAAGATGCAAAGGGGAGAGTGATAATTATTTCCCCTGCAACAGCATCCCAGACTTGCACATAACGCCCCAAACTAAAAGCTAATTCTTGTTTATTAGTATGCCAGCACAAATGTTCAATCCATTGAGAACCAAAATCTAAAGTGTGAATTAAATCTAATTCAGGCTGAATCTGCCAAATTCTAATTTTTCCATCTTGTCCCCCTGCTGCCAAAAATTGACCATCTGCAGAAAAACCTAAACAATTAATGGATTGGTCTTGAGTGTCGTAAGGTTTAAGAAGCAATACAGATGATTCACTTTGAGACTGCCAGAGCATAACTTCCCCAGCAGCAGAGCTGGCTGCTAAATCTCCCTGAATTGACCAATTAATAGCAGTTATGTATTCTGTAAGTTGTCCTGTCCATTGCTGATGAAATAGTTGGTTTTCCTGGTTTTTTAAGCCAAACACCGCCGAAACTCCTCTCTTAGTTTAGTTTCATCTAAATTTCTGCCAATAAAGACCAATTCACTTTTGCGGGTTTCTCCTGGTTTCCAAAGGCGATCGAAGTTAGCATCAAACAGCATATGCACCCCTTGAAAAACAAACCTTTCTTCTGCACCAGCAATATTGAGAATACCTTTCATGCGGAAAATATCCACTCCCTGGGTTCTGAGTAAATTTCCCACCCAGTTATTTAATTTTTCCAGATCTAATGGCTTTGATTCCACAATTGCCACAGAATATACTGAGTCATCATGTTCGTGAGCATTTTCTGTAAGAAAATTTGGGTCAACTGTTAAAGCATTGTTGAGGTCAAAGGCTTTAATTCCCAGGAGGTTATCCATTTCAATTTCTGCATTTTGGGTGCGGTAGATTTTTGCCATTTTATTCATTTGGCTGATTCTTTTTTCTAAAGCATCCAGTTCATCTGGGGGAACTAAATCAGTTTTATTCAGGAGAATAATATCTGCAAAGGCGATTTGTTCAAGCGCTTCATCCGCTTCCCAATGTTGGTGAATATGTTTTGCATCCACCACCGTGACCACAGCATCAAGTAATAACTTTTCTCGCATATCTTCATCAACAAAAAAAGTTTGCACCACAGGCGCTGGATCCGCCAGTCCAGTAGTTTCTATCACTAAATGGTCAAATTTATTCCGCCGTTTCATTAAATTTCCGATAATACGGATTAAATCTCCGCGCACGGTACAGCAGATACAACCATTGTTCATCTCAAATATTTCTTCATCTGCATCAATGACCAATTGGTTATCAATTCCCACTTCCCCAAACTCGTTGACAATAACAGCAACTTTTTTACCATGTTCGTAAGTGAGAATATGGTTAAGCAGGGTTGTTTTCCCTGCTCCTAGGTATCCAGTGAGAACGGTGACAGGTACGGTATTTAAGGCTTCTACAGCAACCATGGTTAATTACTTTGAATGATTATCATGCTTATATTTTAGCCAAATTTTTTGAGAATCATAATCATTTTGAGGTAAATGTCCAGAAGCATAACTGGATGGTCATTTTGAGTTATGATCTCTGAATAGAATATTTAGAGGAAATTGTCATGGCTTCTATTACTGTCAATCTTCCAGATGAGCAATTTCAGAAATTAGAAAAGTTAGCTAAAGAAAGTTGTATCTCTCCTGAAGATTTGTTGCGTGGGAGCATAGAGGAGTGGTTAAGCGATCCCAAGAAGGAGTTTACTCAAGCTGTCAGCTATGTACTGGAAAAAAATGCTGAACTGTACCGTCGTTTGAGATGATACGTTATCTGACCTTAGTGGAAGTACTTAATTTGCATCGTCAAATCATTGCACAGTTTCAAGGAGCATTCGGGGTACGTGACTTAGGTGCATTAGAATCTGCTATTGCTCAACCCCGTATGACTTTCGGTGGAGAGGATTTGTATCCAACAATTGTTGATAAAGCTGCTACTTTAGGATTTTCAATTGTAATGAATCATCCTTTTATTGATGGAAACAAGCGCACATCTCACGCTGCAATGGAAACCTTTCTCATTTTGAATGGACTGGAGATTAACGCTTCAGTGGATGAACAAGAACGAGTTATTTTAGGGTTAGCAAGTAGTGAATTGGAACGCCAAACCTTCACCAACTGGTTAAGGCGAAGTGTTTGTGCGCGACTAACTTAAGTTTGTAATTAATTTCACCAGTTTCATCTAATCCTTCAGATAAATGAGCGAATAGCTTGATAAACTGCCTCATACTCTTCTTCATGGATACCCAAAGTGCCAGCAAGTCGCACAGTTTCAACCTTAGCTACTTGCCCCATCGCCTCCATTTCAGCGAGAGAATAAGGAGGTGCTTGTTTTGCAATAATGGTCAAAATTGGTAGAGAAACAGACTCAATTAACTCAAGAAACTCAGAACGACTGGTAACAGGGTCAATTGCTCCAGTAACAAAAGCAACAGGTGCATATCTCGCTCCCCGATGTTGGGTAATTTGTCGTTTTTCTGTGATAAATTCTTTGGTTAATTTACTTTGATCGACATAGACATGACGACTATACATGAAACGGAGAAAACCAGGAGTTGTGTTGAGATAATAGAGAAATTGTCCAATAATAGGCGAACGCACTAAATTCTTTACCCCTTGTCTCATCCATGTTGGAACTCCCATCACCCGCAGGGGACCACACCAAGTAGGAGCAATTAACACAAGTTTACTTACAACATCAGGATGAGTTTGAGCCAATTTCACAGCATAGCCCGTTGCATGACCTGCCGCAACAATGGTAATCGGTTCAGAAAAACGAGCCACAACGAAATCTGTTAATAATTGATGATAGAGAGGGGGCTGATAATCCAGAGGAGCGCATTTCATACCACCAAACCCCAACCAATCTAAAGCAAACACCTCATAATTATCAGCTAATAAACGAGCAATACCCGCCATTTCTGTGCGACTCGAAACCGTACTAAAAGCAGGAAGTAACAGAACTGGGTTTCCTTGTCCTAACTTTTCATAGACTAAGTTTAACTCTTGTTGTTGTTGCCAATTCCAGGAAAAATGCTCTACCGTGCCGCCAATTTGGGTATGAGAACCGAGAGAAGAAGATAAATTTAAAACTGTCATTTTTTTAAAGTTTATTATTGCAATAATAAAGCTACTTCTTTAGCAAAGTAAGTCAAAATCAAATCTGCGCCAGCCCGTTTCATACTGGTGAGAGTTTCCAAAATCACTTGTTTTTCGTCAATCCAACCATAACTTGCTGCAGCTTTAATCATAGCATATTCCCCACTAACATTATAAGCTACCACAGGCAAATTAGTAAAATTGCGCACACGATAGATAATATCTAAATAAGCCAAAGCAGGTTTAACCATAACCAGATCTGCCCCTTCCATAATATCTAATTCTACTTCTTTGATTGCTTCTCTAGCATTAGCAATATCCATTTGATAAGTTTTTTTATCGCCAAATTGAGGAGTAGATTCTAAAGCATCTCGAAAAGGGCCATAATAAGCAGAAGCATATTTAGCAGAATAGGCGAGAATACCAACATTAATATAACCTGCTGCATCTAAAGCTTTACGAATAGCTCCCACTCGACCATCCATCATATCAGAAGGGGCAACAAAATCAGCTCCAGCTTCTGCTTGAGATAAAGCCATTTTCACTAAAACTTCCACTGTTTCATCATTGAGAATTTGTCCATTTTTAACAATGCCATCATGTCCATAAGGGGAAAATGGATCTAAAGCAACATCAGTAATAACTATTATTTCGGGAATTTCCTTTTTTATTGCTCTAACAGTACGTTGAACTAAACCATCAGGGTTATAACTTTCTGTTCCTAAATCATCTTTTTTCGAGTTAGGAATCATGGGAAACAAAGCAATTGCATTAATTCCTAAATCAAAAGCTTCTTTAATTTCTTTGAGGAGTAAATCCAGGGAATAACGGTAACAATTGGGCATAGAAGTAATTTCTTCTTGCTGATTTTCTCCTTCCCTAACAAAGAGAGGATAAATTAAATCATTGACAGTTAATTGATGTTCTCGGATTAGGCGACGCAAAGGTTCAGTACGACGTAAACGACGAGGACGATGGAGGAGGGAGAGAGAATTTTTAGGGGTAGAATGTTCTTTTTGCATGATGTTTTTTACCAAAATTGATATTTTTATTGTAGGGGCGGGTGACAGGATAACTTATGGTTCACTCACCATAATTTTTAGATCAAAACCCGCCCAATCATAATGACTAAGTAATTAGACAAAATTAATTACATGGGTGAGGGCGGGTTTTGCACAATCAATAATTGATTGTGCAACATAGGTTATCCTGTCACCCGCCCCGTAAGAAATTGTATAAATAATTTTGCCTACCTACTTAATGACTAATGACTAATGACCAATGACTAATAATTAATGAAAAGTGGGATTATGGCGAATTAAACTCATAAATTCTTGTCGAGTTTTAGCATCACTTTCAAACACACCCCGCACCGCACTGGTGGATGTCCAAGAACCAGGTTTTTGTACCCCACGCATTACCATACACATATGTGTAGCTTCTACCACAACTGCCACGCCTTGGGGTTGAAGTAACCCCTGTATAGCATCAGCAATTTGAACTGTCAAGCGTTCCTGTACCTGTAGCCGTCGTCCATACATTTCGCAGATACGAGCAATTTTTGACAGTCCAATAACTTTACCGTTGGGAATATAGGCTACATGAGCGCGACCCAAAATTGGTAAAATGTGGTGTTCACAGGAACTAAACAAATCAATATCTCGCACCAATACCATTTCGTTTGTATTCTCGTGAAACACTGCACCATTGAGCAATTCATCAAGAGACTGATGATAACCAGCAGTTAAGAATTTTAAAGCTTTGACTACTCGTTTAGGGGTGTCTTTGAGTCCTTCTCGATCTGGATCTTCCCCTAGTCCCAGTAGTAATGTTCTCACTGCTTGCTTCATGTCTTCTTCCGTCACTGGGGTTTCGCATTCAGTAGTCAGTGGGGGTAACTTCGTTTGAATTGGCTCGGTTATAGATAAGGTCATTGTATTTTTTGATAAACCAATAATAATGGGTTAAACCCACTTTCAAAAATGATAATCATTTTCAAGTAAAAGTGCAAGGTGAAAAGTTGAATCGAAGTAACTGCTATCTGCCAAAGGGTTAATATAAAAAAGAATAAGTAAATGTACTCGAGAAAAAATACTGATGGCAAGTCGTAATCTAAACAACCCCCCCTCTCTTTCAGCCAGAGAAATGGAAATTCTGGAGCTTGTAGCCACTGGATTAACCAATAATGATATAGCCGCCAAGCTAGAAATCAGTAAAAGAACAGTAGATAATCATATCAGCAACATTCTCACCAAGACTAGCACGGAAAACCGAGTAGAATTGGTGCGCTGGGCTTTACAGTGGGGTAAAGTTTGCCTCAATGATGTTAACTGCTGTATTTTACCTCGGCAAAATAATTCCTCCTCGGAGGTACTTTCTTAAAGAAACGTTTACATTTACCCAATTTCCTCAGCCAAAAGAGTAAAGTAGAAATTAAGAATGTAATACCCGTTATCAAAAACCAGCTATGACTAATTCTGCTACAGCAAATTCTGGCAATTTCCTCGACTGGGATTTTTTGACTCCCCAACCGACACAAGATAGTGAGCTGCTCAAACAGTTAGGATTTATTCCTGGACTAAAAGAAATCCTGATGCTGCGTCAAGTACACGCACTCGAACACGCTACGGTGTGGGTTCTCAGTGAAACTGAAGGTACTCAAGTGGATAACGAAAGTTTAGGGGGGCTTTCTACTGACCAGGGATTTTATTTATATGGCAACGTCAATGTAGTTGAGGTACAAAGAGCAGTGAAAACAGCACTCAGCCGCCTCAAAGCGGGAGAATGGAATTTAGCAGTCCATCCCCGTTGTGGCACAAATTTATCTGTGTCAATGGTTTTGACTGCAGGATTTAGTTTAGGCGCTTATTTGCTGCTGCCGCGCAATCTGGTTGCACAACTGATTGGTTTAGGTGTAGCAGCAACCACCGCAGCACAATTAGCACCAGATTTAGGCATGCACGCCCAAAAATACCTGACTACCTCCATTCCGTTTAATTTAGAAGTGCGGGAGATCGGATCAGGATCAGACTTCTGGGGCAGGAAGGCAAACTTTGTTCGGGTGCGGTGGCAAGAAACTTAATAAAACTTAAAGTAAAAAGTCAACATTAAGTCCCTTTCGAGTAGTAACCTTTTATCTAGGTCATTTAAAATAAAAGCAGTTTATGGCTATTCAACGCGGATCAAAAGTTAGAATACTTCGGAAAGAATCATATTGGTATAAAGATGTCGGCACAGTCGCTAGTGTTGACAAGAGCGGTATCCTCTATCCTTATATAGTTCGCTTTGACAAGGTGAACTACACTGGCTTTAGTGGTAGTCCTACTGGAGTTAACACTAATAATTTCGCTGAACAGGAACTTGAAGAGGTTAAATAACTACTGAATCGAAAACTAACCCACCTAGTTAAGGTGGGTAAATCTTTTTGATGAGGAAATAATCCATTGTGCCTGAACTTCCTGAGGTTGAAACGGTCTGTCGGGGGTTGAATGCTTTGACCCTCGGTCAAGAAATTAGGGGTGGGGAAGTGTTGCTGCAACGCACACTTGCTTACCCTTTTTCTGTGGCAGAGTTTTGGCAGGGTTTAGAGGGAACGGCGATCGCCTATTGGGACAGAAGAGGTAAGTATTTGTCTGCTCGACTTTCTCCTGGGGGTTGGTTGGGGGTTCACCTGCGTATGAGTGGGCAACTTTTTTACCTGAACCAAGATACTCCTGTGCATAAACATACTAGAATACGTTTATTTTTAGGGGATAACCAAGAGTTACGCTTTGTTGATACTCGCACTTTTGGCAAAATGTGGTGGGTGCCGCCAACAGAAGTGCCAGAAAAAATTATTCCTGGTTTGCTGAAATTGGGGCCTGAACCTTTTTCGCCTGAGTTTTCTGTGGAATATATAAAAGAAAAAATTCAGAAAAGTAAGCGGAAGATGAAAAATTTATTATTAGCACAGGAATTTGTGGCAGGGATTGGGAATATTTATGCAGATGAAGTTTTGTTTAAAAGTGGGATCAATCCAGAGGCGATCGCTTCTGATTTAACTGAGAAACAAATTGATCTTCTCCATAAGGCAATTCGTGAAGTTTTGCAAACTGCGATTGACTTTGGTGGCACAACTTTTAGTGATTTTCTCAATGTTATGGGAGTTAATGGTAACTATGGTGGTGTAGCCTGGGTTTACGGGCGTACAGGCCAACCTTGTCGTGTTTGTGCAACTCCAATTACTCGGATTAAATTAGGAGGGCGGTCTTCTCATTTTTGTCCTCAATGTCAAAGCAATGTACAACTTCTGTAGAAGGGAGTTTAGTGATTGACTTTTTTGAGAACATAAAAGTAAGGTTCTAAGGAAGAAAATTTTAAGCATTAATTTAGATTTTTGAGGAGCAAAATTTAGCTAACTCAAAAAGATGCCCAGCAAAAGTTACACCCAAAATGCAAAGTTTTATTACAAAATATAGTTTTTAGAGCATCAACAGACTTAAATGGGGAAAAATAGAAAGAGAACCAAAATTTTGAGCAGGAGGGAAAAAGATCTTTACTGCATCTGCTGGTTCTTCAAACGAATGAAAAAAAGGGGGAAAATTAAGATGTTTAAAAACTACGTTATCACAAAAACCAAAACAGAATCTATTAAAGAATACATTCTTTATGGGAATGATTTATTAATCACCTATTCTTTAGAAAACTCATCAGCGGATTTTAATGCGACAGAAGATGACTTGATTTTTGCTCAAGACTGCTGTCAAGAAGGAGGGTTTGTCACAGTTAGCGACTTTGACAACAGTTTCGCTGATGACAGTGTGCCTTGTTTTTGACAAGTTTGACAAGGTGGACAGAATTAGATAAAGATTTCGGTAAGACGAGATTAAGCACAATTGAGAACAAGATAAATCGAAAATTTGCTGGTTGCGGCTTGAAAATTGATTTTTACTACCTAGTTCACTTTGTTTGACTTGCTACTTGTACCCTAATCTTCAAGGTAAAATAAGATTATATCAGATGACATAAGATTTCAAAAGAGGTGGTGGGGGCTTGAAATTGAGCTAAAAATATGTAAGTATGAATTAATTAGTGAACCTAAGCTTCTTGATTAGTTTTTGTGAAGTTATCGACGCTTTGACTGCGCCCTTGCGCACCGCAAAATCAGGTTAAATCCTGGGAAAAATCTAAAAAACAAATCATTAATAAATAAGATGAAGATTCTATTTTTGCACCCCAATTTTCCCGCCCAGTTTCGCCACCTAGCTGTAGCTTTAGCCAGAGAAGGGCATCATGTCATTTTCGGGACTAACCGCCAGGAAGGTCAACTTCCTGGAGTGAACAAAGTTATGTATGGAATGTCCCGTGAAGCTCGCCCTGAAACTCACCATTACGTTCGTACCTTGGAAAACGCTGTGCTTCAAGGTCAAGCAGTCTATAGAATGGTGGAAAAATTAAAAGCTGATGAGATATATCCTGATATAGTTTATGGTCATTCTGGTTGGGGGCCAACTTTATTTATTAAGGATGCTTTACCAAAGGCTAAATTATTATGTTATTTTGAATGGTTTTACAAGGCACATGGGACAGATGCAGACTTTGACTCAAAAGAGCCTCTCAGTGCTGATGATGAGGCCCGCATTCGCATTAAGAATACCCCAATTTTGACAGATTTATATAGTTGCGATCGCGGCTTATCTCCCACTTTTTGGCAGATTCAGCAGTTTCCTCCTGAGTATCACAGCAAAATACTTGTTCACCATGATGGGATTGACACCAATTTTTTTGTCCCGAGACCTGGGGCAAAATTAGTGTTACCAAAGCTGAAATTAGATTTATCTCAAGCAACGGAAATAATTACTTATGTAGCTAGAGGCATGGAACCCTATCGGGGTTTTCCTCAATTTATGGAAGCAGTAGCCATACTTCAGCAAAGAAGACCCCATTGTCATGTGGTAGTTGTGGGTAGAGACAGGGTAGCATACGGAAAGCAACTGCCAGATGGCAAGACTTATAAGGATTTAATGCTGGAAAAACTACCTTTAGACTTATCAAGATTACATTTTACCGAACTGCTGCCTTACCCAGACTATCTCCAAGTGCTGCAAGCATCAACAGTTCATGTTTATCTCACATATCCTTTTGTTTTATCTTGGTCTATGTTAGAGGCAATGTCCGCTGGGTGTCTAGTAGTAGCATCTAATACAGAAGCTGTTACCGAAGTCATTCAGGATGGAGTAAATGGATTACTCGTAGATTTCTTTTCTCCTCTTGATATTGCTGATCGGGTGGAAGAAGTACTTGATAGTCCAGATGGTATGGGAATAACTAGAGTTAATGCACGAGAAACCATTCTGCAACACTATGATTTAGCTACTCTATTACCCAAGCACCTGGAATGGATACTTAGTTAGTAGTGGGAAAATTAAGCAGTACTTACAAAGTTGTTTGAATTTAATTACACGACTTACTCAATAAGCAGAAATTAATTGTAACCACAATAAATGCAAAATATATAGCAAGTAAAGAGATAATTAGGACATAGCTGTGTGCATAAAAAGATTGTCCTAAAAAACATCATCTTTGCTCCCATAATCTAATGTCCTCATTTAATTATTCCCATCAATCATCTTTTAGCATTAGCACCAATGCCCCCCACTATTAAACTATGCTAATACTTTGTTAACCCAGATCGAAGAATTTGACTTAGAGCTTCTCCTAGCCAAAAAGTAGTAATCAAATTATTAACAGAAACAAGCTAATTGTTTAGATGATATAATATAAATATGACCAGAAATAGCGATAAAATATCCAATTTTTTTGACTGAGATGGAAGAGTTTAACCCCGAAAAATTTTTGATTTTAGTTGTCGATGACAACATAACAAATATACAATTAGTAGGCTCAATACTGAATAAAATCGGCTACGACAGCACCTTTGCTACCAATGGTAACCTGGCTATAGAGCGAGTAAAATCTGTAAAACCAGACCTCATTCTGCTAGATTTAATGATGCCAGATATTAATGGTTTAGAAGTGTGCAAGATTATTAAATCCCATGAAGAATATAAAGATATTCCTATCATCTTTCTTACAGCTAGCAATGAACAAGAAAATTTAATCCAAGCTTTTGAAAGAGGGGCAGTTGATTACATTGTTAAACCATTCAACAAACCCGAACTTCTCGCACGAGTGCGCACTCATTTAGAATTAAAACATACCAGAGACGAATTGAGAAAAACCCTGATTGAATTAGAGAAATTAGCCACAACCGATCCATTAACAAATCTGCCCAATCGTCGCCATTTTTTCAACCTAGCAGAAAAAGAATTAAACCAGGTTTTTCGCGACAAACATACTTTTTCCATACTGATGATAGATGTTGATCATTTTACACAAATTAACAATACTTATCTACATAGTATAGGAGATGAAGCTCTTAAATTAGTCGCAAAAACTATTCATGAATCTTTGAGAAAGGTCGATTTTTGTGGCAGATTGGGAGGTGAAGAATTTGTTGTCTTTCTTCCAGAAACAAATACACCTGAAGCAATGATAGTAGCAGAGCGACTAAGAAAGTTAGTTGCTGAAGCTTTTTTAATAGTAAACAAGCAAAAAGTGCAAATGACTGTAAGTATTGGAGTAGCAACCTATGACCCAAAAGATGCCACCATTGATGCTGTTTTAAAGCGTGCTGATGAAGCACTTTATCAAGCAAAAGATACTGGTCGCAATAAAGTTGTTCAACACAAACCACTAGGACTTACGCACTCAATACCTAAAAGAACGATTTTAAGTCATTGCGAGGGATAAGGTAGCAATCTCAAAGCCTTATTATTTCGTTACGGTGCGTAAGTCCTATTTAATGTTTAGACTTCTTGCTTGAGGTCTAACCCTCTCCCCACTCCCTACTCGGCAACTCCCAAGGTCATTCTCCATTCTCCATTAACAATCAACAATCAATGAACAAAATTATCGGATTAATTGCACTGTCAGCTCTCATGACTTTCCCTAATATTGCACAAGCACAACAACTCAACCTTGCTTATCCGCCTGCAAACCACCAAACAACCGCAGAAAAAATCTTCTTTATTGGTACTGCACCGCCAGAAGACACAGTATTTATTAATAATCAACCAATTCAACGCAGTAATGCAGGACATTTTGCCCCAAGTTTACCCCTAGAAATCGGCGAAAATATCTTTACTTTACGTTATCAAAACGAGGAAATTACTATAACTATAACCCGCATAAATCCAGAGCAAAAAATACCTACAGAAGTAACTTTTGCCCCAGACTCTCTCACCCCAACCGCAAATATTGCCAAACTCCCAGGAGAGTTAATTTGTTTTAGTGCAGTTGCACCCCCCAATGGACAAGTATCAGTACTTTTAAACAATCAAACCATCCCTTTACAACCCCAACTCCCAACAGTAAATCTCCCTCCTAACTCTGCTTTATTAACCGCAGAAAATCAACCTAAAAACTCATCAAATATAGGAAAATATCAAGGCTGTACCATGATAAATAAACCTGGTTTTTTGGGAAAACCATTATTTCAATTAAACCTAGCAGAGGAAACAATAACTCAGGAAAGTATGGGGAATATTGAAATTCTTGACCCCACCCAATTAGAAGTAAGAGAAATAACAGAAATTGCAGGCATAACCAGAACAGGACCCAGTACCAACTATTCACGTCTTACACCATTACCCCAAGGAACTAGAGCATCAGTAACAGGCAAAGAAGGAGAATGGTTACGCCTAGATTATGGATCTTGGATCAAAGCAGAAGAAACTCAAATCATTCCCCATAATATCCCCCCAAAATCTATTATACGCAGCATCACTTCCCGCCAACTTCCTGGAGTAACAGAAATCATTTTTCCCCTAGAAATTCCCGTTCCCATTACTGTACAACAAGGAGATAAAACTTTCACTCTTACTCTTTATAATACCACCGCCCAAACAGATATCATTCGCATGGATGAAAACTCATTGATAAAACGCCTCGACTGGCAACAAATAACTCCAACTCAAATAGAATATAAATTTAACCTAAAATCAGAGCAACAATGGGGTTATGATCTAAAATATGAAGGCACAAATTTAATCCTTTCACTGCGCCATCCACCCACAATTACAGAAGACTTAAACGGCATTAAAATATTACTAGATCCAGGACATGGAGGCGAAGAAATAGGAGCAAAAGGGCCAACAGGCTATCCAGAAAAAGACGTAAACCTCGCAGTTGCTCAACTCCTTAAACAAGCATTAATTCAACGGGGAGCAATGGTTTATCTAACTAGAGAAACAGATAAATATCTATCTTTAGAAGACAGAGTAGAAATGATTAATCAACTAAAACCAGACATTGCTCTTTCTATTCATTATAACGCTTTACCTGATGATGGAGATGGGATTAATACAGCAGGAGTCAGTGCTTTTTGGTATCATCCCCAAGCCCATAATTTAGCAGTATTTATCCAAAAATATTTAGTAGAAAAACTTAATCGCCCTGACTATGGTGTATTTTGGAATAACCTCGCCCTTACCCGTCCCCACAGCGCCCCCACAGTACTATTAGAATTAGGCTTTATCATCAATCCAGAAGAATTTGAATGGATTATTAATCAAGAAAAACAACAAGAATTAGCGCAGGCGATCGCCGCTGCAATTAGTCAATGGTTTCAACTAATGGTTGATGGTTGATAGTTGATGGTTGATGGTTGATGGTTGATGGTTGATGGTTGATGGTTGATGGTTGATAGTTGATGGTTGATGGTTGATGGTTGATGGTTGATAGTTGATGGTTGATAGTTGATGGTTGATGGTTGATGAGTGAGCTTAGACTAATGAGCTTAGACTAATATAGTTGATTGTCTTTTATGACTTTTGCAACCATTAACCATTAACCATTAACTATTAAGTAATTAGACAAAATTAATTACATGGGTGAGGGCGGGTTTTGAACAATCAATTTTTGTGGTGCAACATAGGTTATCCCGCTGGCCCGCCCCTACAGAAATTCTGTAAATAATTTTGTCCACCTACTTAACCATTAACCATTAACCATTAACCATTTTTGGGATATAATAAATAATCAAATAAAGCGAGGGATGCAGCGCCCCACAAACCTTACACCATCACAAGAAATATGGTAGTAAATACAGAAACTTATCAGGTAACATGGGAAAAATTACCCGACGATTTTGTTTTACCAGACGATCCAGTGGATAACATAATTCAACCCATCTTAGCAGCAGCTCTCAAAGAAAGCTTAGAATTAGCAGGCATACTCCCAGATAACTCCATCACCACCACTAATTATGGCATTTGCGCCACCGTCAACGGTAAAATGGTAGTCAAAGCCCCAGATTGGGCTTATGTGAGGGCAATCCACGTACCCAAGGAAGAAGTTAACCGTAGCTATACTCCAAAGCTACAGGGAGAAATTCCCGTAATCGTCATGGAATTTCTCTCCGACACAGAAGGCGGGGAATATTCGAGCAAACCCACCTACCCTCCTGGTAAATGGTTCTTCTACGAGCAAATCTTACAAGTTCCCAACTACATCATTTTTGAACCAAGAGAAGGCAGACTCGAAGTATATTCCTTAGATGACTCAAAACAGTATAAATTGCAACCACCAGATAGCAATGGACGTTACCTGATTGCGCAAATGAACTTATTTTTAGGAGTCTGGGAAGGAATTAGGGACAACAAGACAGGTTTCTGGTTACGCTGGTGGAATGACCAGGGAACAATGTTATTGTGGGGTACAGAGTCAGTAGAGAGCGAAAGACAAAGAGCAGACACAGAAAAGCAAAGAGCAGACACAGAAAAGCAAAGAGCAGACACAGAAAAGCAAAGAGCTGATCGCCTCGCAGATCAGCTAAGAGCTGCAGGCATTGATCCCAATGAATAAAAAATCTCCATCACCCTAATTATGATCCTCCTCCCGCTTGAGTAAGAGGACGAGGATCATAAAACTTAAAATGTTGATAAGCAGTACGAGAAATCTCTTGAATTAGCTCCTTAGCAGCATAATCATTATGAGGCCGCTTAACCAAAACAGCAGCAATGTAACGCTTACCATTCACCATATCCACAATTCCAGCATCCCCCAATACCGCCCCAATATCCCCCGTTTTATGAGCAATAACCGCACCAGTTTCTAACCCTTGAGGTAATAAAGTATCTGTTTGGGTTTCTCGCATAATATTTAGCAAGCGATCGCGGGAGCGCAGAGATACCAATTCCCCGCGAGTTACCATAGTCAACACATAAGCCAAATCCCAGGGGCTAGTAGTATTAGTTCCCTCTAAATCTGGCAGTGAATTATTAATTCTAGTATTCTGTAACCCCCACTTCCCAAACCGCTCATTTAGTACCTCCGCCCCCCCCAACAGCTCAATCAGCATATTAGTTGCCGTATTATCACTAATAACAATCATTTTCTCCGCCGTTTCCCGAGCAGTAAACTGAGTACCAGGTTTTTCATACTGCATATTTCCAGAACCATCAGCCATCACCTCCTCTGTCATAGTTAACATTTGATCCAGACGAATCTTCCCAGCATCAACATCCTGAAAAAAAGCAACCAGAATAGGAATTTTAATCGTACTGGCACTAGCAAAAGAAGCATCTCCTGCAATAGAAACATAAGCACTATTATCCAGATCCACAAAAAAAATCCCAGGAGTCAGATTGGGATATTTTGCCGCCAACTGCACCAATTTCTCCTTGAGAGGAATAATTTCCTTACCCAGAGACAAAGGAGAAGGCGAATTATAAGTTAAATCAGAAGCAATTTTCGCCGTCGGCTTAGTTTCAGCCACACCAACCTTAGTAGAATCATAATTCGCCAAAACAGTCCCAGCGATCGCCCCCATACCAACCCCCAAAATCAGCAACCGTAAAGGATAAAATACCAACATCTTCAACAATCCTAACTGCTCACCACTTTTTTTACTTCCCCCTTTCAAGAGAGAAACGTCCCTAACTGATTGTGACTTCACCACCTTTAAACGCTGCGGGGAAGTTTTCTTCTGCCCCTTCTTTCCCTGAGGTACCTTAGTAACTCTAGCAACCTTTAACTTGTTTTTCTTTGGTTTTGGATTTTCACTAACCGTCTCCGCTATCAGATTCTGACTTAAATTTTCTTGTTGCTGATTCACTTTAGATGCCGTTTTTCTTTTTCTCGGGTATGATTCTACTAAATTATTACCATCTGGCCTCAATAATTCTTGCTCCCCCCGAAAGGGAACATTACTAGAAGAAGGAGGCTGGTATATAGGGAATAAACTAGGTCGATTAGAATCTCCTGATTGTTTATTCAAGCCATCCTCCTTCATCTATGTTTCCCCTATTTCGTGATCATAATCGAACATTATCTCTAATCTTCCCTCCCAGGTCGAGGGATACTTGAGCAGGTGAAGATTTGAGTTTTTAAAATTATGAAATTTAGGATCAGGGTAGAGTTTTAAGTTATGCCCCCTAAATAATACTGAAAATAAAAAAGTTACTAATAGACCCAAAATCTAATCATAGTCCTCATTTAATCATGAGTATCAAAGTTAAGACAATATCACCTCACCGTCAATCCAATCATTCCCATCGAGAGTGTAAAAACTCCACTGCCCACTCAACCTGACTCAGAATACCCCGCAACATCCCCACTTCGAGCTCACTCAGAGATACTCGATTAAATAAACGCCGCAATTTTTCCATCCGCGCCCCTGCCGTATGAGGATAGAGATAACCTATATGCAACAAAACTGATTCTAATTGCTCATAATAGCCTTCTAGAGCATCTAAAGTCGCCAGAGGTTCAGATAAAGGCAAGTTTTCCCTTTTTTCTCCATTTTCCTCACATATTGCCAACTCATAAGCACAAACAGCAACCGCACTCGCCAAATTCAGCGAAGGATAGACAGGGTTTGCAGGAATACACACAAATCTCTGACCATAATTTAACTCTTCGTTACTTAAACCCCGATCTTCTGGCCCAAAAATCAAAGCAGAATCAATATTTTCTCCCAACAACCAGGGAAGAGCAGTGCGAGGGGTTTCCAACTGAGTAGCTAAAGAGCGGGGTCTGGCAGTAGTAGCGATCGCCCTGCCACACCCCACCAATGCTTCCGCCAGCGACTCCACCACCACAGCTTTTCTCAACACCTCCACCCCATGTACCGCCATTCTGCGGCCCTCTTCCCCCAAATGATCACACTGGGGTTTTACCAACACCAACTGCTCCAACTGCATATTTGTCATTACCCGCGCTACCGAACCAACATTCAGCGCCCCAGCAGGTTCCACCAGTACTATTCTCACCTTTGCTAGTTTTGTTTTTCCCATTGATAGCGGTTCTCAAGTTCATCAAGTACAAAATGTTTTTTTAACTATTCTTTTATAAATAGTTCTAAGTTCTAAGTTTAGTGTGATTTAAACATAAATTAAACCACTTTCAAAACAGTTGACATTAATAACTATTTAACATTTCTGGTTCTGGCATCTCGAAATCTTCGATTTCAATCTTATCTCCTTTGACAAAAAAGCGATGTCCGTAGGACATGCCCTACGGACATCGCCATTCCACGTTCAATAGATCTCTTGCGAAATTACGAAAAACTGTCATCAGTCCAGCTTCGCGCTCAGGATGACAGTTTTAATGTTTGGACTTCTTGCTTGAGGTCTAATGGAGAATTTTTTGAAATAAAAATATAGTATATATCCTTTCAAACAAGCATTACGCACTCACCAACCCCGAAGTTCTGGCGTTGCGTTTTTTGAGTTATGAATTATTTGTTTACATAAACTACTAACCCAACTCAAACCCTCTCCCCACTCCCTACTCCTTTCTCCGCTACTAAAATGCGTCATTCTCCAAAAAACCCAACCTCTCCCCTCGGGGTGAGACATTAATACAACTAACGGAAAGAACAGGTACTGGGAACCCCCTAAATGGAGCAAATGTAGGTTATTCAACCACTCCTACTCTGGTTGATATCGATGGGGATGGGGATTTAGATGCTTTCATTGGGGAATCCAACGGCAATATTAAGTATTTGACCAATACAGGGAATAGCATCAATCCCAAATTGATCGCAGTAACAGGTACAGGAAATCCCTTCAATGGAATAGATGTGGGTAACTCAAGCGCTCCCACCTTGGTTGATATCGACAAAGACGGTGATTTAGACGCTTTCATTGGAGAATCCTTGGGAGCTTTGAAGTATTACACAAACACAGAAAATAGCAGCAATCCGAAATTTATCGCAGTAACAGGTACAGGAAATCCCTTCAATGGAATAGATGTGGGGAATAATAGCACTCCCACCTTGGTTGATATCGATAAAGACGGTGATTTAGATGCTTTGGTGGGGGAAAGTGGTGGTACTATAAAATATATTAAACATACAGGAAATAGCAGCAATCCCAAATTTATCGCAGTAACAGGTACAGGAAATCCCTTTAATAGTTTTGATGTGGGTTCTAACAGCACTCCCACTTTAATTGATATCGACGAAGATGGGGATTTAGATGCTTTCATTGGGGAATCGGACGGTAAAGTTAGATATTTCAAGAATACAGGAAATAGTACCAATACCAAATTTATCGCAGTAACAGATACAGGAAATCCCTTCAATGGAATAGATGTGGGTTATAACAGCGCTCCCACTTTAGTTGACATCGACGAAGATGGGGATTTAGATGCTTTCATTGGGGCGGGAGTTGGCAACATAAAATATCTAGAAAATACAACGAGCAAACCCAACACAGCCCCTAGTTTCAGTCAAAGAACATCCAGCTTCAGTGAAGTAACAGGTACAGGAAACCCTTTGAATAGTTTCGATGTGGGGAATAACAGCACTCCCACTTTAGTTGATATCGACGGGGATGGGGATTTGGATGCTTTGATTGGGAAACAGGAAGGAACTATTGAATATTTTAAAAATACAGGAAATAGTGTCAATCCCCAATTGATCAAAGTAACAGGGGCTGGGACACCCTTAAGTGGGCGAGATGTGGGTAGTAACAGCACTCCCACCTTAGTCGATATGGACGGGGATGGGGATTTGGATGTTGTCATTGGGGAAAAAAATGGGAATATAAATTACTTTAAAAATACAGGAAATGGCACTAATCCTCAATTTGTGGAAGTAACAGGTACTCAAAACCCCTTGAATAGTTTTGATGTGGGGAATAATAGCACTCCCACCTGGGTTGACATCGACAAAGATGGGGATTTTGATGCTTTTATCGGGGAAGAAAATGGGAATGTAAATTACTTTAAAAATACAGGAACTAGTACTAATCCTCAATTTGTGGAAGTAACAGGTACTCAAAACCCCTTGAATAGTTTTGATGTGGGGAATAATAGCACTCCCACCTGGGTTGACATCGACAAAGATGGGGATTTTGATGCTTTCATGGGGGAAAAAAATGGGACGATTAAATATTTTAAGAATATAGGAAATAGTACCAATCCCCAATTGATCGAAGTAACAGGGGGAGAAAACCTTTTAGATGGTTTTAATGTGGGGAATAATAGCACTCCCACTTTAGTTGATATCGACGGGGATGGGGATTTAGATGCTTTGGTGGGGGAATTACTTGGTACTATTAAATACTTGAAAAATAACTCCCAAGCTCCCATCTATAACCTGAGTGCAATTAATGAAGATGAAACCGCGCCGCTTGGCAATACAATAGCAGAAATCATCGATGAAACCACAATAGCGGATGCAGAAGTTGTAGTAGAAGCAGTAGCAATCACTGCAGTTGATAATAGCAACGGAAACTGGCAATATTCCACAAATGGTGGAAGTACTTGGAATAACTTTGGTGCTGTAACAGAAGCAACCGCCCGCTTGTTAGACAGTATCCACAAAGTGCGGTTTATTCCCAACCCAAACTGGTTTGGTACAGCTAAAATTACCCTGCGACTCTGGGATCAAAGTACAGGAGTAGGAGGAGGAATAGCAAACACCACCAGCAATGGAGGAGAAACAGCATTTAGTGAAGAAACGACAACAGCAGAAATAACTGTCAATGATGTGACAAGCAACCAAGCTCCCACAGACATTAGCATTACTTCCCAGACAGTAAATGAAAACTCAGCTACGGGTACAATAGTAGGAAACCTCGCTTCCACAGACCAAAATGCAGGAGACATCCACACTTATAGTTTAGTGGATAATGCTAATTACCCCGATAATAACTTCTTTCAGATTGATAATGTCAATAAACAACTTTTAACGGCTGCAAGTTTTAACTTTGAAAGCCAAAATTCCTATAAAATTAAAGTAGAAACCAATGATGGAAAAGGGGGAACTTATCAAAAAGAGCTGATAATTGCGGTGAATAATATTAATGAGTCACCCACAAATATTACCCTTTCTGCTAGTACCATAGACGAAAATAAACCAGTGGGCACAGTAGTAGGAAATCTCACGACCACCGATCCAGATGCAGGAGAAACCCACACCTATAGTTTAGTAGATAATGCTAATTATCCCGATAACAGTGTATTTGAAATACTAGGCAATCAAATAAAAACCAAAGCAAGTTTGAACTTTGAGGCGAAAAATTCCTATAAAATTAAGGTGCAAACCAATGATGGAAAAGGGGGAACTTATCAAAAAGAGCTGATAATTTCTGTAAATGACATTGTTGAGAACTTAGCCCCCACAAACATTACTCTTTCAAGTGAAACAGTAGCAGAAAACCAACCAGTTGCAACAGTAGTAGGAACTTTGACAACAGAAGACCCAAACATAGAAGATACCCACACCTACCAATTAGTTGCAGGAGAAGGAGATGTAGATAATACCGCATTTAAAATAGTAGGAAACCAACTGCAAACAGCAGAAGTATTTGACTTTGAAACCAAAAAAACCTACAGCCTGCGGGTACAAACAAACGATGGAAAAGGAGGAATATTTGAGGAAATATTTACCATCAATGTCAATGAGTTTGGGGACTTTAAACTGGTTAAAGATATTTATTCAGGTGGCAGTAGTTCCAATCCCGCTCACCTAACTAATATTAATGGAACTCTATTTTTCCAAGCCAATAATGGAACAGAAGGAGTAGAGTTGTGGAAGAGTGATGGAAGTGAAGCAGGAACAGTTTTAGTTAAAAATATACGTGAGGGAAGCAGGAATGCCAACACAAATAACATAATCAATGTCAATAACATCATTTATTTCCCAGCTAATGGCATTAATGGGATAGAATTGTGGAAAAGTGATGGCAGTGAAGCAGGAACAGTTTTAGTCAAAGATATTCGTTCTGGTAACGGTAGTTCCACTCCTTCAAATCTAATAAATATCAACAATATTATCTATTTCCAAGCCAATAATGGGATTAATGGGATAGAATTGTGGAAAAGTGATGGCAGTGAAGGAGGAACAGTTTTAGTCAAAGATATTTTTGCAGGTAACAGTAGTTCTAATTCCAATCCTTCTCACCTAACTCATGTTAATAATACCCTACTATTCCGAGCTTATGACAAAGTAAATGGCTATGAGTTATGGAAAAGTGATGGAAGTGAAGCAGGCACTGTTTTACTCAAGGATATTCGTTCAGGGGGTAATAGTTCTACTCCTTCTAACTTAATTAATGTCAATGGAACTCTCTTTTTCCAAGCTACTAATGGAGCGAATGGAATAGAATTGTGGAAGAGTGATGGAAGTGCAGCAGGCACAGTTTTAGTTAAGGATATTCGTGATGGTAGTAATAGTTCTAATCCTTCTAACTTAATCCAGCTTGATAATACTCTCTTTTTCACAGCCAATGATGGAATTAATGGAGTAGAATTGTGGAAAAGTGATGGAAGTGAAGCAGGAACAGTTTTAGTTAAGGATATTCTGTTAAATGGCGGTAGTTCCAACCCAACTAACTTAACTGATGTGAATGGAACTCTCTTTTTCACAGCCAATGATGGAATTAATGGAGTAGAATTGTGGAAGAGTGATGGAAGTGCAGCAGGAACAGTTTTAGTCAAAGATATTCTGTTAAATGGCGGTTCTAATCCTGCTAACTTAACTGATGTGAATGGAACTCTCTATTTCACAGCTAATGATGGAATTAATGGAATAGAATTGTGGAAGAGTGATGGAAGTGCAGCAGGAACAGTGTTAAGAGGAGATATATTTGCAGGCAGTGGTAGTTCTAATCCAGCTAACCTCACTGAGGTTTTGGGAGAGCTTTATTTCACAGCCAATAATGGTATTAATGGCATAGAGTTGTGGAGTGGGGTTTAATGGTGATAATGTAATTTAATATAAACAGCTTGACAAAATGTGAAAAGCTGGTTTATAATGACTAATATAAAATCAATTATGGGAACTGAAAATTATGGCAAGATTTCAATTTACCGAACGAACAGGCACTCAAAACCCCTTCAATGGAATAGATGTGGGTGATAACAGCGCTCCCACCTTAGTTGACATCGACAAAGATGGTGATTTAGATGCTTTCAGTGGGGAATACTTTGGTACTATTAAATACTTTAAAAATACAGGAAATAGCAGCAATCCCAAATTTGTGGAAGTAACAGGTACTCAAAACCCCTTCAATGGAATAGATGTGGGTGATTGGAGCACTCCCACCTTAGTTGACATCGACGGAGATGGTGATTTAGATGCTTTCAGTGGGGAAAGAAGTAGTAGCATTCAATACTTTAAAAATACAGGAAATAGCAGGAATCCCAAATTTATCGCAGTAACAGGTACTCAAAACCCCTTCAATGGAATATATGTTGATTGGAGCAAACCCACCTTAGCTGATATCGACGGAGATGGAGATTTAGATGCTTTCATTGGAGAATATTCTGGTAGTATTTACTACTTTAAAAATACAGGCAATAGCAGCAATCCCAAATTTGTGGAAGTAACAGGTGCAGGAAACCCCTTCAATGGAATAGATGTGGGTGATAGAAGCGCTCCCCCCGGGGATGAAAGCGCTCCCACCTTAGTTGACATCGACGAAGATGGAGATTTAGATGCTTTCATTGGGGGACTCTCTGGTACTATTTATTACTTTAAAAATACAGGCAATAGCAGCAATCCCAAATTTGTGGAAGTAACAGGTGCAGGAAACCCCTTCAATGGAATAGATGTGGGTTATTCCAGCACTCCCACTTTAGTTGACATCAACGGAGATGGAGATTTAGATGCTTTCATTGGGGAATCTGATGGTAAGATTAAATACTTTCAAAATGTTTCTCAACCCAACAGGGCTCCGAGATTTGTCAAATTTATCGCAGTAACAGGTACTCAAAACCCCTTCAATGGAATAGATGTGGGTTATGGCAGCACTCCCACCTTAGTTGACATCGACAAAGATGGAGATTTAGATGCTTTCATTGGGGAAAAAGATGGTACTATTAAATACTTTAAAAACACAGGCAATAGCAGCAATCTCAAATTTATCGCAGTAACAGGTACTCAAAACCCCTTCAATGGAATAGATGTGGGTTATAACAGCGCTCCTACCTTAGTTGACATCGACCAAGATGGTGATTTAGATGCTTTCATTGGGGAATACAGTAATGTTATTTATTACTTTAAAAACACAGGCAATAGCAGCAATCCCAAATTTATCGCAGTAACAGGTACTCAAAACCCCTTCAATGGAATATATGTGGGTAGGTACAGCACTCCCACCTTAGTTGACATCGACGGAGATGGTGATTTAGATGCTTTCAGTGGAGAAAAATATGGGACTATTCACTACTTTAAAAACACAGGCAATAGCAGCAATCCCAAATTTATCGCAGTAACAGGTACTCAAAACCCCTTCAATGGACAAGATGTAGATTATTACAGCAATCCCACCTTAGTTGACATCGACGAAGATGGTGATTTAGATGCTTTCAGTGGTGGATACAGATATGCTGCTCAATACTTTCAAAATACAGGAACTAGCAGGAATCCCAAATTTATCGCAGTAACAGGTACTCAAAACCCCTTCAATGAAATATATGTGGGGAAATACAGCGATCCCACCTTAGTTGACATCGACCAAGATGGTGATTTAGATGCTTTCATTGGGGAATTCGACGGTAGTGTTAAATACTTTCAAAACACACAAACCCTCATACTAACTGCAATCAACGAAGATGAAACATCCCCGACTGGCAATAGCATAGCAGAAATCATTGATGAAAGCACAATATATGATGCAGACGATACCCCAGATGAAATAGTAGAAGCAGTAGCAATTACTGCAGTTGATAATAGCAACGGAAACTGGCAATATTCCACAAATGGTGGAAGTACTTGGAATAACTTGGGTGCTGTAACAGAAGCAATCGCGCGACTGTTAGATAGTAACCACAAAGTGCGGTTTATTCCCAACCCAAACTGGTTTGGTACAGCTAACATTACCCTACGACTTTGGGACAAAAGTACAGGAGTTGGAGGAGGGACGGCAGATACCACCAGCAATGGGGGAGAAACAGCATTTAGTGAAGAAACTAGAACAGCAGAAATAAATGTCAATGATCTCGAGGAGATTAAACTGGTTAAAGATCTTCGTGATGGTAGCAAGAGTTCTACTCCTGCTAACTTAACTAATATCAACAATATTATCTATTTCCAAGCTAATAATGGCATTAATGGAATAGAATTGTGGAAAAGTGATGGAAGTGCAGCAGGCACTGTTGTAGTTAAGGATATTCGTGATGGTAGCAAGAGTTCTAAGCCCGCCAATCTAACTAAGCTCAACAATCTTCTCTATTTCCAAGCCAATAATGGGATTAATGGAATAGAATTGTGGAAAAGTGATGGAAGTGCAGCAGGAACAGTTTTAGTTAAAGATATTTATGGTGGTAGCAATAGTTCTAATCCTGCCAATCTAACTAAGCTCAACAATCTTCTCTATTTCCAAGCTAATAATGGGATTAATGGAATAGAATTGTGGAAGAGTGATGGAAGTGCAGCAGGCACTGTTTTACTCAAGGATATTCGTTCAGGGGGTAATAGTTCTACTCCTTCTAACTTAATTAATGTCAATGGAACTCTCTTTTTCCAAGCTAATAATGGGGCAAATGGAGTAGAATTGTGGAAAAGTGATGGAAGTGCAGCAGGAACAGTTTTAGTTAAGGATATTCTGTTAAATGGCGGTAGTTCTAATCCTGCTAACTTAACAGATGTGAATGGAACTCTCTTTTTCACAGCCAATGATGGAATTAATGGATTAGAATTGTGGAAGAGTGATGGAAGTGCAGCAGGAACAGTTTTAGTTAAAGATATTCTGTTAAATGGCGGTTCTAATCCTGCTAACTTAACAGATGTGAATGGAACTCTCTTTTTCACAGCTAATGATGGAATTAATGGAGTAGAATTGTGGAAGAGTGATGGAAGTGAAGCAGGAACAGTTTTAGTTAAGGATATTCTGTTAAATGGCGGTAGTTCTAATCCTGCTAACCTCACTGATGTGAATGGAACTCTCTATTTCACAGCCAATAATGGAATTAATGGCATAGAATTGTGGAAGAGTGATGGAAGTGCAGCAGGAACAGTGTTAGCAATAGATATATTTGCAGGCAGTGGTAATTCTAATCCTGCTAACCTCACTGATGTTGGAGGAGAGCTTTATTTCACAGCCAATAATGGTATTAATGGCATAGAGTTGTGGAGTTTGGTTTAATGTTGGAGATGGAAGAATCAAAAATGAGAATGTTTTGCTCATCTGATTACCAAACAAACTTACAAAAAAATAGTATAAATGTGTCATACACAACCTCTAAAAACACATTTATAAATGTTAAGAAGTTTGGTAATTTCAGGGAGGAAGAGTGTTGGGAATGTCAGGATAGTAATTAAGAAACTTTAATTAATTATTCAGATGAGAGAACACGACGTAATTATTATTGGTGGTGGTTTAGCTGGTTGTCGGGCTGCCCTGGAAATTAAACGGACTAACCCCAGTATTGATGTGGGGTTGGTTGCCAAAACTCACCCCATCCGCTCCCACTCAGTGGCCGCCCAAGGGGGAATAGCTGCAAGTTTGCAAAATGTTGACCCAGATGATAGTTGGGAAGCTCACGCTTTTGATACAGTCAAAGGTTCTGATTATTTAGCAGATCAGGATGCAGTGGAAATTCTAACAAAAGAAGCTCCAGGTGTAATTATCGACTTAGAACACATGGGGGTGTTATTCTCCCGCTTACCTGATGGGAGAATTGCTCAGAGAGCCTTTGGGGGACATTCCCATAAACGGACTTGTTATGCAGCAGATAAAACAGGTCACGCCATGCTCCACGAACTGGTGAATAATCTCCGCCGTAATCAGGTTCAGGTATATGAAGAGTGGTATGTGATGCAGCTAATCCTAGAAGAGGGAGAAGCCAAAGGAGTGGTGATGTATCACATTAAAGATGGTGAACTAGAGGTTGTCTGCGCCAAAGTAGTGATGTTTGCTACTGGGGGCTATGGCAGGGTGTTTAATACCACTTCTAATGATTTTGCTTCCACAGGGGATGGTTTGGGAATGTCCGCCGTGGCAGGAGTACCCTTGGAAGATATGGAATTTGTACAATTCCATCCCACAGGTTTGTACCCAGTAGGGGTGTTAATTTCCGAAGCGGTGAGGGGGGAAGGAGCATATTTAATTAATAGTGAAGGGCGGCGGTTTATGGAAGATTACGCCCCCAAACAAATGGAATTAGCTCCCCGTGATATTACCTCCAGGTCGATTACCTTGGAAATTCGCGCAGGACGGGGAGTTAATTTGGATGGGAGTGCAGGGGGACCCTTTGTGTATCTGGACCTGCGCCATCTGGGGGAGGAAAAGATTATGAGTCGGGTGCCTTTTTGTTGGGAAGAGGCCCATCGACTGGTGGGAGTTGATGCAATATATGAACCTATGCCAGTGCGACCAACAGCCCATTATTGTATGGGGGGTATTCCTGTAAATACATCAGGTCAGGTGCGCTCAGGTCAGAATGGGTTGGTTGAGGGATTCTTTGCAGCAGGTGAATGTGCCTGTGTTTCAGTTCATGGGGCGAATCGTTTGGGGAGTAATTCCCTGTTAGAATGTGTAGTATATGGTCAAAGAACAGGAGCGGCGATCGCCCAATATATCCAAAACCGCAAAATGCCTGAATTTGATGCTCAAGTTTATCTTAAGAGAGCAAACAAACAAATTCAGAGTCTTTTAGAGCAAAAGGGAACTATGCGTATTGCCAAACTGCGCCAAGAATTTCAAGATTGCATGAGTCAACATTGCGGTGTTTTCCGCACAGAAACAGTGATGCTCGAAGGGTTGGCAAAATTGCAACAACTCAAGGAAAAATATGGTCAAATCTATCTAGATGACAAGGAGAAGTGCTGGAATACAGAGTTAATTGAAGCCTTAGAATTGAGGAATATAATGATAGTTGGGGAGATGATTCTTACTTCTGCCCTTAATCGTCAAGAAAGTAGAGGAGCTCATTCAAGAGAAGATTATACTAGCAGAGATGATGGGAATTTTCTTTCGCATACTTTAGCTTATTATTCTCCTGTTGGCATTGAGCTGAATTATCTGCCAGTAGTAATTAATCGTTTTGAACCCAAGGAAAGAAAGTATTAAGTATTTTGGCATTGGGTTTTTTGAGTCATGAATTATTGGTTGACAAAAACTACTAACCCGACTCAAACCCTCTGGCCACTTTCCACCCCTACTCCGCTACTAAAATGCGTCATTATCCAAAAAACGCAACGCCGTTTTTTTCTCCCGAACCTAAAAGGCAAAAAGCAAAAGGCATTCCTTCACCCTTATAATAATAATAATTTATTAACCTGAAACCACAGACTCGCGGTGCTTTTTGCCAGTATATTAGAAGAATGCTTTTTCAAATTCCACGTCCGAAAATTCCTGCTTTTACCTGGAAACGTCCCATCGGTTTAGGTTGGGACAATCCCTATACTGTGCGCTATCCAAGTAATTTAGATGATGGCCCTTGGCATGGAATGCCTCTGGGAGGTTTTGGGGCGGGTTGTATCGGGCGATCGCCTCGTGGTGATTTCAATCTCTGGCATATTGATGGCGGTGAACATATTTTTCACAGTCTCCCTGCTTGTCAGTTTAGTGTTTTTGAACAGCCAGAGGATGGACCCACTCTTGCTTATGCCATGATGACTCAACCCCCAAAAAATGGCACTTTATCCCGTTGGTCATGGTATCCCACAGCCAAAGGCACTTATCACGCTCTCTATCCCCGCAGTTGGTTTGACTATCAAGGTGTATTTCAAACAGAGTTAATCTGTGAGCAGTTTTCCCCCATTTTGCCCCATAATTACCAAGAAACTAGCTACCCAGTAGCGATTTTTGAATGGACTGCTCACAATCCCACCAATCAACCTCTGACTTTGAGTATAATGTCAACTTGGCAAAATACAGTGGGTTGGTTTACTAATGCGATTAAATCTCCTCAAGTGCGGGTGCGGGATGATGGTAGTCCAGTTTATGAATATCAGCCTCGCTGGGGAGATAGTACGGGGAATTTAAATCAGTGGATTCAGGACAACTACAGAGTGGGGTATGTACTAACTCGGATTCAACTACGGGATGAAATAGAGGAGGGAGAAGGGCAAATTGCTGTTGCTAGTATCACTAATCCGACTTTAGAAGTTTTTTTCCATAGTCGCTGGAATCCTGTTGGGGATGGGGCAGATGTGTGGGATTATTTTTCAATGAATGGATCTTTACCAGATTATCAGGATGAAACCCCCGCAGAACCAGGAGAACAAATTGCCGCAGCAATGGCGATTCGTTTTACTCTGCGTCCAGGGAAAACTCGGAAAATTCCTTTTATTCTAGCTTGGGATTTTCCTGTAACACAGTTTGCAGAAGAGGTAAATTATTATCGTCGTTATACGGATTTTTTTGGTCGCACAGGCAATAATGTCTGGACAATAATTAGAACCGCTCTGAAACATGGGGATCTGTGGAAGGAAAGGATTGAGGAATGGCAAACACCCATCCTCAAACGGGAAGATTGGCCAGACTGGTTGAAAATGGCCATGTTTAATGAGTTGTATTTGCTAACAGATGGGGGTAGTTTATGGACTGCAGCAACGGAAGATGATCCTGTAGGCCAGTTTGGGGTTTTGGAATGTATGGATTATCGCTGGTATGAGAGTCTGGATGTAAGATTATATGGGTCGTTTGCCTTGCTTGCCTGGTGGCCAAAACTGGATAAAGCAGTTTTAGAAGCTTTTGCGCGAGCTATTCCTCAAGGGGATGAGAGTACGAGGGTGATTGGATATAATCAGACTGAGGCAATTCGGAAGGCAGTAGGGGCGACACCCCATGATTTGGGAGCGCCAAATGAACATCCCTGGGAGAAAACTAACTATACAAGTTATCAAGATTGCAATCTGTGGAAGGATTTAGCTTGCGATTTTGTCTTGCAAGTTTATCGGGATTTTGTCCTGACAGGGGGGAATGATGGGGATTTTTTATGGGAATGTTGGGAGGCGATCGCCTCGAGTTTGGCATATTTAAAAGAGTTTGATTTGGATGGGGATGGGATTCCCGAAAATTCAGGAGCCCCTGACCAAACTTTTGATGATTGGCAGTTACGGGGAATTAGTGCTTATTGTGGCGGTTTGTGGATCGCGGCTTTGGAAGCTGCGGTGGCTATAGGGAAGATTTTAAGGGAAAATCCGCCCCTGAATCCTAATTTACAACCAGTGGATTATCCTCGGGGCATTGAAGCGGCGATCGCTACTTATGAAACTTGGTTAGCCCAAGCAAGACCAATTTATCAGGCAAAACTCTGGAATGGGGCATATTATCGCCTCGATAGTGAGAGTAATTCTGATGTGGTTATGGCAGATCAACTCTGTGGTCAATTTTATACCCAGTTGTTAGGCTTGCCCAATGTGGTTGAGCCTAAATATGCAAAAGCAGCCTTAGAAAAAATTTATGATGCTTGTTTTCTCAAGTTCCAAAATGGAGAATTGGGGGCAGCAAATGGAGTAAAACCTGATGGTTCTCCAGAAAATCCTCATGCTACCCATCCTTTGGAAGTTTGGACAGGGATTAATTTTGGTTTAGCAGCTTTTCTGATCCAAATGGGAATGAAAGATGAGGGTTTGCAATTAGCCGAAAAAGTTGTGCAACAGGTTTATGAAAATGGCTTACAATTTCGCACCCCAGAAGCAATAACTGCAGCGGGGACTTTTCGGGGAAGTCATTATTTGCGGGCCATGGCCATTTGGGCAATTTATTTTGTTGACAAGGTTGCACCCTAGGGGCAGGCCAGGTGCTGGGGGAAAAATTTTAGCTTGTTGGTTGCACAAATGAGCCAAATTGTGATAGGATAACTTAAGCATAAAAAGCGGATGTGGTGGAACGGTAGACACGCACGCTTGAGGGGCGTGTGGCTCACGCCATGGGAGTTCGAGTCTCCCCATCCGCATTACCGCAAGGTATATGACATAAACAATGGGTTTAAACCCATTGTCTTGAACAATCATCTTGGATGATTGTTCAAGACAACTCCCTGTGTTAAAAGAAGGTTTTTTAGATAATCCCTGGGTAAAGAAATGGCATTGCTTCTCCATGAAAGTAAAAATCACCCCAATTTTAATGAGCGGTATTGTTGGGCTTGTAACTGTGGCGATTATACCCATAGTAGCTCTAGGCGATCGCTCAGAAACAGGGGAAGTTGATTCAGCATTAGCACAAAAAAGTTTATTTGATCGCACCCGTTTAATTACAGTAAAAATATTTGGCGAAGAGAGCTGGGGTTCGGGAATTATCATTGAGCGGGAAGGAGCAGAATATACAGTACTAACCAATGACCATGTATTGCGCAATGATGTTGGGGAATATCAAATTGAAACAGCAGATGGTCAAATTCACTTAGCCAGGCCAGAGGCAGTTAAATTTGAGCATTACGATTTAGCTATCATTAAATTTAGCAGTGCAGTAGAGTATGCAGTGGCTACTTTAGGCAATTCTGACAGTTTACAAGAAGGGGAAAAAGTAGTTGCTGGGGGGTTTCCTTTTGGAGATAAGGGGTTGAAATATACAGAAGGGCAAATAGGGCTTATTTTAGCCAAATCTTTGGTAGATGGGTATCAAATAGGCTATACCAATGAAATTGAGAAAGGAATGAGCGGGGGGCCTGTGTTAAACTTAGATGGAGAAGTAATAGCAATAAACGGGATCCACGCTCATCCGCTGTGGGGGGAACCGTATCTTTATGAAGATGGGGAACAACCTTCTGGGGAGATGGGTCAAAGAATGAAAGATTATAGCTGGGCAATTCCTATTAATAAGTTTAGCCAAATAGCTCTTGGCGCTCAATTAGGAGTCCATTAGTCGCAACAACAAATCATCGTGAGAAAAAGCCATGAAAACTAATTTTTTGACTGGGTTATTGACCGTTTCCGCTCTCACATTAGCTAGCGCATTTATTGCTAGTAAACCTGCAGAAGCACAGTTACAATCAGGGACTAAATTTGTCTGTGGTTATTGGCAGGGAGTACCAGCAACTATTGCCCAAACTCCTACAGCAAATGTGCCAGTAATTAGGTGGGTATCGAATCATTTTGAGGATTCTGGATATACGCCCCAAACTCGTTGTGAGATCGTGTCTAATAAGTTCCAGGAATATTATAATAATGGAACTTTAAATTACCTGACCACTGGCATTAAAAATGGCTATGATATAGTCTGTGCTGCTCAATATGATGGCGGGTCTTGTGTGGGGCAATTATTCACTCTGAAACCAGGTAGTAATCCTAACCAAACTTTACAAGATTTAATGGCAGTGCGTCTCCAAGCAAGTGGCCCGTTAAATGAGTCAAGTGGTCGGGTTTATATTGATATGAATGAGTATTTGCAGGAGGCAACAACAGCAGCAAATAATTCCCCTGAAACCCCAATTCAACCAGTGCCTTCTCCTAGTACTGAAAAACCTACTGGTTCGGTTTGGTAAGTAATTAGACCAATGAGCGATCATTTGTGTTAACCCCCCCTACCCCCCCTTGCCAAGGGGCAGGGCTGTTTCATTTAAAAATTTAAGGCTTTTTAAAACCCTTAAAATATAACGGTTTCAGGCTTATATTTCTAACAATTTGGGTAAAATTAACAAAAATAGTTATTATTGCTCTATTCTTTTAAAAAGACTACACAGTTTTAAGCATTGATTTATAAAAATTGGTTATCTAAGTATTTAATATAAAATATGCTGATTAAAATAAATAATCTATTTAACTGCAAACGTAAAATGAAACAGCCCTGCTTGCCAAGGGGGGGAGAAATGCTTGGAATGTAGGGCTCCCTCCCCTTGGCAAGGGGAGGGTTGGGGTGGGGTTTTTTAGAGTTTCGCAACAGGTCTATTGTAACTCCTCCCTTTATCCTGAAGATCAGGGGAGGATTAATCCTAATTTTGCTCCATGACAGCATCACGATTATTCAGGGCTGGTTGATAATTGGGGTCAATTTGTAGGGCCTGGTTAAAAGATGCTAATGCTGCTTGATATTGTCCCATTGAATACAGAGTCATACCGCGATTATTCCAGGCGTTGACATCTTGGGGATTTAGTTCAATTACTTGATTATAACAATTGAGAGATTCTTCATATTTGGCTAATTTTTGGAAAGCTAAAGCTTTATTACTCCAAGCGGGAGCATAGTTGGAATCAATTGTTATTGCCCGTTCAAATTCAATTAATGCTTGTTCATATTCTCCCATTGCTAAAAACACAAAACCGCGATTAGTTGTTAAGCGCACTGACGCGGGCAAGCCTAAACTTGTCCTAATTTCTATCGCTTTGTCAAAAGCTTCAATTGCTCCTGAATATTGCTGTAGAGCAACTAATAATTCTCCTTTAGTTGCCCAGTCACCATAGTTTTCTGGCTGAGAATTTTTCCGATTAATTTCTATGGCTTGATTTAAGGAAACTAGGGCGGCATCAAACCGTTGTAATTCTTGTAAAGCCCCTGCCTTGCAACGCCAAGCTTCATAATAATTAGCTTGAAGGGCGATCGCCTGATTACAAGCTTCTAGTGCTGCTGCATATTGCTGATCAAACCCCAGGGCGAAACCTTTGGCAAACCAGGGAAGAGCATAATCTGGTTTCAGGGCGATCGCTTTTTCAAAGTTTGCCACTGCTTCAGCAATACGCCCCAAGCGCCACAACTGATTACCTTGATCTATCCAGTAAAACGGATTAGATTGATCATCCGTAACTACAGGCGGTCGCCAAGAGTTAATTTCTTGAGCAGAAATTGAGCCAGGCTCTGAATTTTCTACCTTTAATATTGAGCTTATTTCCTGGGGCGCTTCATCCAAAAAATTATTAATGGGAATGCCCAAACTAAAGCCAATTTTTACTCTAATTGCTCCTGTTTCTTCCAAATAATTCCCAACTATCGCATCATTTTTATCTATTTGTTTTCCATCTGCTCTACCATGAATACCAATTAATCTTCCTTGACTATCTAACACTGGCCCGCCACTCATACCTGGATGGGAAAGATTAGTATAGACTAACTCATAACCCTGAGAACTAACTTCTGTATGGGAAATTGCATAAGCCTCATTATCATACAAAATCCCAGGATTAAATACTATTTTTCCCTCTCCTGCTGGCCATCCAGCAATTAAAATAAAGCTGTCTTCTGGTTGGAGTAAATTTTGCGTCTCAGCATATTCACTACTAGGATATTCACGGTTTTTATAGACTCTGGCATTAAAATTGGCAAGGGTTGCCACTGGATAATTTTTATTGCTAGTAAATTGAACTACTGCTAAGTCTAGATTGGGCAATTTTTCAATGCTATTAATTCGATTTGGCTCATTATCGTAGGTATTGGCATAAGCTTCATCTCCTGGGTTAATACCTTTGACAACGTGCCCTGCAGTTAAGAGATAATAAGTATTGCCTTCCCTGGCAATTATTACCCCTGAACCTGGTTCACCCCCGCCCCGAATTAAAACTGTAATTTCTTTAGCAATGTTTTCTACCTCATTAATTGTTAATGCTGTTGCTATTTGGGGCTGAAAAATTACAATTGCTGCACATAAACCTGTGGCAGTTAATCCAGAATAATAATTCATTTTTTCTTCTGTGTAATGGGTTTAAGTAATTAGACAAAATTAATTACATGGGTGAGGGCGGGTTTTGAACAATCAATTTTTATTGTGCAACATAGGTTATCCCGCTGGCCCGCCCCTACAGAAATTCTGTAAATAATTTTGTCCACCTACTTATCCCCCTTTGAAAAGGGGGATTTTTAGAGAATTTGGGAGAATTTAATGCTCAGAAAATGGGTTGATTTTGTGTTGGTGGCTCACTATTTGATTGTTCTTTTTTCGGGGTGTTCCCTAAAGCAGTTTGGTAGGGGTTCACTCCTTCGTAAGCATAACGGTTATAACCATGGCGCTGAATCAATTCTGCGAGATATTCTACTCGCTCCGTGGGTGCTGGATGACTTGCTGTCCAGGGTGTACCAGCGTCTCCATGAGCTTGTTTTAAAATACCCATAACATTATATAATCCATCAGCAGCATAACCCGCAGTCGCGAGAGCGTGAGTGCCAACAATATCGGACTGACGCTCTTTTTCTCGACTATGTTCCGCAGTGATAAAATCGCTAAAAATACTCCCCAAAGGTAAAACTTGGCCAAATCCTTCAAGACTCGCAGCAGTTGCCATT
Source organism: Gomphosphaeria aponina SAG 52.96 = DSM 107014 (assembly GCA_016903655.1). Classification (GTDB taxonomy): domain Bacteria; phylum Cyanobacteriota; class Cyanobacteriia; order Cyanobacteriales; family Gomphosphaeriaceae; genus Gomphosphaeria; species Gomphosphaeria aponina. Next base: position 42,825 of record JADQBC010000002.1, on the reverse strand, counting down.
TTCTCAAAGCTGTGGGAGAGGACGGAATGGGAAATTTCATGGCTAAGAATGCCTGCTAATTCTGCTTCTGAACCCATTACTTTTAACATTCCAGTATTAATGAAAATTTTGCCCCCAGGAAGAGCAAAAGCATTGAGATTTGGGTCATCAACGATGAAAAATTCATAATTAAATTCATCTCTTCCCATTAATTGTGCCAATTTCATTCCTACTTGAGTCACATAATTAACAAGCTGTTCGTTTTCTACTAGAGTGAGTTGAGATTTATATTGTTGAGCCATTTGTTCACCAGTTTGTGCTTCTCCCTGCATTAACATTGTTAATAACGTATTGCTAGAACCATTGCCCCCAAACATTTCTTCTAATAACATATCAGCCAATGCTCCACTGACAATTTGTTGTTGAATGTAATTATTATGGTCTTGTTGGTTTTGTTTGGCGAGATTTTCATATTGCCCTGCTTGGGGATTGTCGGGGTAGGATAAGGCAAATTGACGGGCGGCGATCGCTGCTTCTAAATATCTTTCTTCTGTCCGCAACAGGGCAATTTTCCCATCCAATAATTCTGTGATTTCTGGATATAAAGTACTTGCTTTTGCTAATACTTCTATTGCTTCTGGAGTTCTTTCATACTTAACTAACTGTTCTGCTAATACTAAATGACCTGGAATAAACCTAGGATAATCTTCTGTTAATAATGTGAGAGGTTCTAGAATTTTACTCTCTAAATCATCCCCAATTCCTTCATTGGCTATGCGCCAATAAACTGCTGCTCCTGGTTCTTGCTCTTTCAGGTTTTCCTCATCAAATATGGGGCTAGCTGGTGGTTCTGATGGGGGAAAATCTGGTTTAACTTCCCGTTGTATTTGCTCTGCCATCTGTAAGTTGCCCCCTTTATAAAAATCGTCTGCTTTTGCCAATTGTTGGTAATAGCTTGCGCTCCCTACTTGGGCAATTTGTCCAGGATTTATTCTCTGATTTACAGTTGGTTTTTCTGTGTAAGATACAACGGGTCTGTTCCCAAAAATGATGATCAAGGTGATCAATAACGCTCCCGTGATTATTTTACCTAATTTTGATATTTTCATTTGTTTCCCCTTAATTTTTTACCACAAAGGTTGCTTCTTGCTCTCTTCCTGCAAACGAGCTGCTATTTCCTCCTGTTTGCTTTGATATTTGATTAAAACCTCTTTAACTTCTCCATAAAAATTAACATCTTCTGGGATGTCAGTTAGTTCAGTGATGGCACTTTGGAGGCGATCGCTACTTGACTGTAATTCTGCCAAATTTTTTGCTTTTTCTGCTGCCTGAATTGCTGTTTCTGCTTTTTCTGTTGCTTGGTCAAATACTTGCTGAAATTTACTCCCTTGGGCACAATTATTTAAACTGTTACACACCCCAGCAATATGCGGGGTAATTCCCCCTACTAAAAATACCGCAACAACAGCAGCCCAGGGTAATATTTTCAGGGGATTTTTCTTGTTTACATTTCCTGTAATATTTGGCTGATTTTCTGGTAATTTTGGCTGAATAATTTCTGTCTTTGCTGGGGGTGACTGGACAAAGCTAGGATTATTTAATTTTGCTAATACTTCTTGGGCTGATTGATAGCGCTCTTGGGGAATTTCTGCCAACATTTTCTCAATAATTTCTGGCAAATTCTCACTGAGCTTTATATAATTTTGCCATTGCCATTGTGTGGAATAGCTATCAAAGAGTATTTGTGGTTCTTTACCTGTTAACAGAACTAAAGCACTTACTGCTAGTGCATAAAGATCGCTAGTGGGATAACATTGACCCAAACGAATTTGTTCTGGGGGAGAATAGCCAAGTTTGCCTACAATTGAGTAATTTGATGTTACCTGATTTTCTGCTTGCTTCACCACCCCAAAATCAATGAGCATGAGTTTATTTCTTGCTTCCTCCCCTTCTTGAAACTCTTCAGAATCAACAAGCATCACGTTATCAGGGGAAATATCCCGATGGATAATATTTTTTTGGTGAATATAGTCTAGAACTGGTAATAAATCTTTTAACCATTGAATTACTTCCATTTCCGAGAAAATTTTACCTTGCTCTAGAAACTGTCTATAGGATTTTCCCTTAATATAATCCTGGACTAAAAAAAGTCTTGCCCTTTCTTCAAAGTGTCCATAAAATTTGGGAATTTGCGGATGGTTAAGTTGGTATAAAACTTCTGCTTCTCGCCGAAACAATGCGCGAGATTTTTGGAGAATATACTCTTCAGTGCTACCTGGGACAAATTCTTTCAGCACAAGGAGTTTATTAAAGCACTGTTGATCTGATACCAGGTAAGTACGTCCCATACCACCTTGTCCGAGAACTTTTTTAATCAGATAGCGTTTATCAACTAAACTATCAGGGGGGAGAGCTGCTAGTCTATTCATGGTTAATTATTAACTCTGTTTTGGAGAACCAATCATGCCCAATTTTCCTCATCTCAGCTCATGAGTAGCTCGTCATGGCAACCGTTTTCCCTAAACGACATTCAGCAATAAGCTGAGTAATTACTAATTGGTTATCATTCTAGCATAAAAACTTTTCTAAGGTCGCAACAACTTTGACTCCATATTCTTCTTCAAATACCTCTTTTTTATAATCTAAACTCCACAATTCTAATGCACAATCATCATTGGGGTAAGCAGGAATTAAGCGTAAATGTAGTTTTTGATACTCGGCATCATACTTGCAATCTAACTTTTTAATTGCCCCAATTTGCCGTCGATCTAAACCTATTCCCAGTCTCAAAATAGCACTCAGTTGTTTAATCATTTTGCGATATTCATGGGGCAGGTTACTGTAAGGTTGATGAGTTTTCTTGGGCTTACTCTTGCGATGATACCTAGCGATATTGGCAATTATTTCTAACTCAATTTCTGTAAAGCCCAACAATTCAGCATTGCGAATTAAATAATAAGAATGCTTATGATGGGCAGAATGGCTGACATATACGCCACAGTTATGTAAAAAAGCTGCTGCCCACAGTAATTCCCTTTCTGCCTCGCCCCAGTTGTGCAGAATGCCTTTAATTTGGTCAAAAATACTCAGGGAAAAATTAGCAACTCGCTCACTATAATCCAGATTTACCTTATACTTACGGGCAATTTTCATCACACTGCGGGGACGTACCTTACTCTGAAAAGCCAACCGACTGTCAATTAAACCGTGGGTGAGCATCCAGTCAACAATTACTCCTTCTCTTAACGCTCGCTCACACATCATAATTGAGTCAATATTAAGCATGGTCATTGCTTCTAATAGAATAACGCTACCAGCCAGAATAATTTCTGCTCGTTTGTCATTCATTCCTCCAATTGCAAGACGTTGGGCATAATTTAAAGTTGCTAAACCTTTGACAATTTCTTTAATATTTTTGAGAGAAATTTCATAACCATGAAAGGGACTGGGTACTGACCCCAGGTTTTCTAAAGCATGAATTGTGGCCAAAGTTTCAATGGTGCCAGATGTTCCTACTAAACGGGGTATTTCTCCAGGTTGTAATTTTTTGCGCAACTGATCTACGGGGCGTTCTAACATTCCCCGCACATAAGCCCGTAAATAGAGCAATTCACTGTTACTAATGGGGTCAGTGGTAATAAAATCTTGAGTAAGACGCACTGCTCCTACTTTTGTACTGCTGAGGAAACGCGGTTCTTGACTATCTCCCAAAATTAACTCTGTGGAGCCTCCACCTATATCTATAATTACATGGGGATTATTGTTAAAATCCATCCCCGACAAGACTCCGAGGTAAATGCGTCGTGCTTCTTCAGGCCCAGAAATGAGATTGACAAAAATACCAGTTTCTGACTTAATTTGTTCCAAAAACTTATTACCATTAGGTGCTTCTCGCGTGGCACTTGTAGCGACAGCAATGATATGTTCGGCTTTGAGACTGGTAGCTAAATCCTGACAGCGTTTAAGTGCAGCCAAAGAGCGGGAAATAGCACCAGCAGTAAGATTGCCAGTTTTTGCATCGCGATCGCCTAATCTCACAGTATCTTTTTCCCGCGCAATAATAGTAAAAGCTGGTAATGATGGGTCAATGCGCACTACTACCATGTGGATGGAGTTAGTCCCAATATCAATGGCTGCAAGAATAATATCTTCTTTCCCATGGACAGTGGCAAGATTTGCCCCATCTGTTTTAAAGTTCTTATTAAGCTCATCCATAAGTATTTTCTGCTCTAAAAAAATGGTTACTCAGTATCAACAAGAAACCACATGGTTAACAATTCTGCGACTGCTACGCTGGGATAAACCAGCAGGAAGGCTGATTTTAATGATACCTGCTCTTTGGGCATTATTTTTGGCTGCTGAGGGAATGCCCCCCTTACCCCTACTCGGGGTAATTATCTTCGGCAGTTTAGCTACTAGCGCGGCAGGTTGTGTCATTAATGATTTATGGGACAGGGATATTGATCCACAGGTAGAAAGGACTCGTACTCGCCCCCTGGCTTCGGGCACCCTGAGTATTACAGTAGGCATTATGATTGCTTTCATTGCCCTAGTTTGTGCTGGTATATTTGCATTTTATCTCAATACTTTTAGTTTTTGGCTCTGTGTGGCAGCAGTGCCTGTAATTGTTTGTTATCCTTTGGCCAAGCGGGTTTTTCCTCTCCCTCAACTTGTGCTTTCTCTTGCTTGGGGTTTTGCTGTTTTAATTAGTTGGAGTGCGGTAACAACTAATTTAAATACGTCGGCTTGGTTACTTTGGGGCGCTACGGTTTTTTGGACTCTGGGTTTTGATACCGTATATGCCATGTCAGACAGAGAAGATGATGCCAAAATTGGCATTAATTCTAGTGCCATTTTTTTTGGTGACTATTCTCCTTTGGCAGTGGGTATTTTTTGGGCACTTACTGCTGGGTTACTTGCCTATTTAGGGATGATGATGAAGCTAAAAATAGGCTTTTGGTTGGCCTGGGGCATAGCAGTAATAGGTTGGGTATGGCAATTTACTCGCCTAGGTCAAAATGGAGAAAAGTCAGTGTATGGGGAAATTTTTCGGCAAAATGTTTGGTTAGGTTTTATTTTGCTTTTGGGGATGATTGCAGGCTTACTATTAGAAGTTTAAATAAAAGCTATGATTGCAGAGCAAGCGAAAAAATTGTTAGAGAAAGGGGAGCAGTGGTCGGCGGTGAAAAGGTGGGAAAAAGCCCTTAAATGTTTTGAGGCAGCTCTCACCCTAGAACCAAAATATAGTGATGCTTGGTTTTGTCGCGGATTAGCATTAGGTCATCTACAACGTTATTCAGAGTCTCTTGAAAGTTTTGACAAAACTTTAGAGTTAAATCCTGGAAAAATTTGGGCAATTTATAATAAAGGGATTGCTTTTTTGGAATGGGAAAAATATGAGGAAGCCTTGGCAATTTTTGAGGAAGTAATTAAACGGCAACCAGCTTATTATGATGCTTGGGTAAATAAAGGCAATGTGTTGAGTAAACTGGGACGCGATCGCGATGCAATTCCCTGTTATGATCGAGCTTTAGAATTTAACCCAGAAGATTATAAAGCCTTTGCTAATCGAGGCAAAGCACAAATGAATTTAGGAAAATTGCAACCCGCTCGCAGTAGTTATGAGCAAGCGCTGAAAATTAAACCAGATGAACCAGAATTATGGTTTAATAAAGGCTGTATTTTGATGGCAGAAAAAAAATATGATCAAGCTTTGGTATGTTATGAGCGGGCTTTGGAAATTAAGCCGAATCACTTACCTAGTTTAATGAATAAAGGAATAACATTGACTTATTTGGGGGGAACAAATGAATGTTTAGAATGTTATGAAAAAGTCCTCAAACTTGCGCCGCAAGATACTCACGCTTGGAATAATCGGGGGATAACTTTAAGGAAATTAGGGAGAATAAAAGAGGCGATCGCTTCCTATGACCAAGCGCTGAAATTCGATCCCAATAATTACGAAGCTTGGGATAATCGGGGTTATGCTTTGCTCAAATTGGGTCAGGTATCAAAAGCTTTAATGAGTATCAACCGTTCCCTAGAAATTAAACCAGATCACGCCAATGGTCTTTATAACAAAGGTTTATGTTATGCTTTACAGGGCAAGTTTAAACTAGCAGCAGACTTGATCTCCCAAGCAATTAAATTAAACCCCGCTCAATATCTTCCCGCTGCGAAAACTGACCCAGATTTAAATAAACTCCGTCAAAATAAACACTTTCAAACTATCCTCAAAAAAATGTAACTTTTGGTTGATATTAAGCAGTTCTAGGAGAAAACTAGATGAGAAAAAATACTAATTATTAACGATCAAATGCCAAGAACAAGTATCATTCATCCCGATCAATCCTATACCTTTGCCGATTACTTCAAACTCAACTTTGCCCCCCAAGATATTCTTGCCTATTTCAACGTCGCTCCTTGAAATTGCCCCGCTATACTGACACACTCGATCGCCTGATGGACCTGAAAGCACGAATTGAAGAAAGCCTACCTCGCCTTAGTCTCACCAGTGAAATGGCACGACGGGAATTTCTCATTGCCCCAGTCTTAACCGATTTACTGCACTACACAAAAGCTACTCTCAAGGTTGAGTACCCCATTGTTGTTAATAACCAACTAAAAGGTTCCCTGGATTATCTGGTGCAAAATCGCCAAACCTTTCTACTGGTTGAAGCCAAAAACGAAGACCTAGAAAGAGGTTTTGTCCAACTAGCGATCGAACTGATTGCTCTCGATCAATGGATTGAGTCAGAGGAAACTATCTTGCACGGCGCAATTTCTACTGGCAATATCTGGCAGTTTGGTCAGTTTGAGCGTCAAGCCCGTGAAGTGACTCAAGACCTTGATCTGTACCGTGTACCTGCCGATCTAGATGATCTTTTGCGAATTTTAGTGAGAATTGTTCAACCCTAACTTCATTAGTTTAATTCTGTAATATTTAACTAATACATTAAAGCAAAATCCAATACCCCTAACGCAATAAAAGAATAATTGTCTGCAATACACCCACAAAAAACCCCAACCAACCCCCCAAATTTACAATAGCTTGTAACTCACTTTTCACAATTCCTTGAACAGCTATTTCTAAATCCTCAGCCGCAGTCATTGTTACCCGCTCCACAATCACTTGATCAATGGACAAAATAGGAATCACCTGAGCGATTATTTTTTCTAACTCTTCTTCTAAATAGCGTTCCAAAATCAAAGCTAATTCCTGACTAATAGTTTCTAGAGAGCTAGTCACAGCAGGAGAATTTTGCAACCGATTTAAAGTTACGCTAGCAACATTTTTCCAATCAACAGATTCCCCCAATCCTTGAAGTAATTCAGCCCCCTTTGCTTGAACATAATTGCGCACTGTCTCGTGAGTAGTTTTCCGCAATTGCTTTACTGTTGACACAGGTAAATTTTGCAAAGAAAGATTTTGTAACCATTCTCGCAAACGATTCCGCACTTCTAAAGTAAGTAATAATTCCTTGAGACGAGTATTAGCAATTTCCCGCTCATCCAGACAAAAAGTCCGTACCCGAATTAAAGTATTGCGCACCCCAAAAAGATTAGCCACCACCCAATAAGTACCGCTAGTTTTTTCCCGAAAACCTTCATCAATTACCTGAATATTTCTATCTGTCAGAAAGTCAATAATAGCTTGGCGCAAAATATCTGGAGGTAAAACCGTATCCAACAGCCAATTAGAAAATTGTCGCGCTTGAGCTTCAGTAAGCTGAAACTCTAATAAAATTTGGTCAAAAATTTGATTAATTTGCTCTTCGAGAAAATCTTCTCGACGGGCAACCACCCGCAATAAACGAGGTAATGATTCAGCAAACAAATCCCGCAAAATCTCGGCTAAAATCCTCGCAGTTTTCTGTTCCTTATCCCCCCGTACTTTTTTGAGTGCTAACTGTAATAACCAAAGAATTGCTCCTTGCACTCTTTCTGTTTGCAGCAAACGTTTTGCTAAATTTTGTAACTCTTCTGGTGTTAAAAGTGACCCCATAATTGTATCAGCCACCCTTCTAGCCAGACGCTCTTGGTTGCGGGGAATTAAACCTGGGGTAAAAGGTATTTGTTTCTGCCCTAAATATTTGGGTTGGTAAGGACGAAATAACATTTTTATGGCTAAATCATTAGTAAAATAGCCAATAATTGCCCCCGCAATGGGCGGAATCAACAATGTCCACAGGTTAGATAATTCCAAAGTCAAAATACAATCTCTTTACTTATTACTAACACGCCCATCATTCCCAGGGCAATGGGATAATGAGTAGCCAATTTAAAGCCAGTTTCCAAAGCTAATTTAACTTGCTCCTTTCCTGTGGGAAACTTCTCCAAACTCTCCATAATGTAAGCATATTCTTCAGTTAAACCGAAGCTCTGAGCAGTTGGGACAACAATATTATCAAGATACCATCGTTGAAAAGCCTCCATGACAGGAGCCCGCGGACGATGAAAATCAAGAATAGCTGCTGTTGCTCCTGGTTTAAGGATGCGGTACAACTCCCCCAGACACCGAGGAATATCCCTTACATTGCGCAGACCATAACCCATTGTAGCACAATCAAAATAGTTAGCCTCAAAAGGTAAATCCAGCACATCCGCTTCTACCCAAGAAATATTAGAGTAAGCAGAGGCCCTTTGACTAGCCAAAGCTAATAAAGACTGAGAAAAATCCACTCCATAGACCCTACCTTGAGGAACTTGTCGTGCTAACATTTGGGTTAAATCCCCACTCCCACAACACAGATCAATCGCCCTGTCTTCTGGACGCGGACTACTCCATTTTACCGCCATTAGTTTCCAAATGCGATGTTGACCAAAACTTAACCAATTATTCATTTGATCATAAACAGGAGCAATGCGATTAAATAATGTTTGAACTTCCTTTCCTGTTACTGAATTTTTGTTTGACATTGATACAGTTGATAAGGGATACCTATACGATAATATTGCTCAGGCTCAAGCTGACAATTACTTTGAGCCAGATGGAGTTGAGCAGGATAATCTTTTTGTTTCAAACCAGGAGCAACTACCCATAAATTTTCAGGCAATACTGACATTGTAGCAACTTTTTCCCAAACTAAGTCATAGCCTGCAGAACTATCCACAAAAGCCAAGTAAGTTCCTTGATTTTTTTCTCCTTCTGGCTCCATAGCTTTAGCATAGCTTAATCCCAAAGCAATATTAATGGTGTCTTCATATCCTACTACGATCATTAAAGAACCTGAATCTTGCTTGAAATTATTAACTACTGCTTGAGGGTGATAAGGTTTTTTAAAGGCTAAGTCAAAAACCACAAACAAACTGCTAATCGTGCCAACTAAAATTAACATAATTGGGAGTTTGACAGAAAATTTAATGCGGTTAACTATGCCAGCGCCTAATAAAGCGCAAAATGCAGGAAAATAGATAAAGTTATAGCGGGGAGCAATAGTAATATCTTTATGGAGAATGTAAATAATTAAGAGAAATTCTAATAAAACAAAAAGAATAAATAGGGAAATAATAAAAGTAGCAGATTTAGTTTGAGATAACAAACCGAGATAAGTGTGCCAAGCAACCCAACCGCCAAAACCAATCATTAAGCAACCAGCAATTATTTGGATGGCTAAAGGTTGATTTTCCACAGGTAAAGCGATCGCCATTAACAACCAAGCCATTGGGAGCTGGTAAAGTGGAGCCAGATTTTCAGGGCCAGATAACCAAGAGGTTTTGGGGCTATTAAAATGTTCCATCACTATAGTTAGCCAAGGCAAAAATAAGGCAAAAGAGGTCAAAGCTAATAAAATAATTTTCCCCAGATTTTTCCCTTGATCATTGTAACTCAAAATTATCAGGATCAACACCTGAGCCACAAAAGCTAAAATACAGAAATAGTGAACATAAAAACTAATCGTATTCACCCCGAGCCAAATGAGCCACCAAACTGAGATTTGACTTTTTTCCATGTCTTTTTCAATTTGGATTAATGCTAAAAGTGCTAAAGTAATTAAAAACACTGGCAGAGTGTAATGACGCGCTTCCTGACTCAAATAAACCCCAAAAGGAGAAACAGCCATGACTGCTGCACCCATTAAACCAGCAGTAGGAGAAAAGGCCAGGCGGTTGAGACAATAAACAGCAGCGATGGCCGCCACTCCCCAAAGTGCAGGAAAAGCGCGTAATTTCCAAACCAATGACTCAGAAACAGGTTGTAGCCAAACCAACCATTGATGGAGTAAACAAAAAAACAGAGGGGGATGGGTGGACTCGGTACTAACCGCCCAAGCAATTTCAGGCCAGGTAGTTTTTCTCAAAGTAAAAACCTCTTGCAGACTTGATAAAGAAGTTGCCACATTTAGCGGCACATCTTCATAACCTTTTCCCAAACTAAATAAAGCAGTGGCAATTTCATCTATTCCCAAAGGTTTTAAGTCTAGCTGCCCAAATCTGAGGGCTACACCAAGAATGATAATCCCAGCTAAAATTAAATAATGCCTCTTTTTTTTCTTGACCACTACCTTTGTTGATTGTTAATTGTTGATTGTTGCTGGTCACTGATCACTGATAACTGAAAAAATGTCCATTAATGCCACAGAAAGTGAAAAATATTTAGCCGAAAAATTGCAAGAACTCGTCTCAAAATTGCGACCAGGACAACAAAGTTTAGCACATTGGGAAGGGGGACAAATGGCAATTGCCGCTGTACCAGGGGCGGGAAAATCTCATAGCCTGGCTGTAGCCGCAGCCAGTGCGATCGCCCGTTATCAACTCCATCCCAGAAAACAACTGGTAATTGTCACTTATACCCGTTCTGCTGCTGCTAGTATTAAAGCAAAAATTCGGGAACAGCTCAAAAATCTCCATCTTCCCCAAGGGGGATTTATGGTACAAACCCTGCACGGTTTAGCTTTAAATATTGCTAGTCGCCATCGAGAATTATCCCGCTTAGATCTAGACACAGCCACAATAATTATACCCAGTCCTAGCCATCGAATAATTAGAAATTCCGTAGAAAAGTGGATTGTTGCTACCCCCCTCAGATATGAAAAATTATTAGCAGGAGTACAATTTGATGGAGAAGAAACGGAAAGGTTACGCCGTCAATCAGTTTTGCGCACAGAAGTCTTGCCAGCTTTAACATATACTGTAATTCGAGAAGCTAAAAGTTCAGGTCTTCTCCCAGAAGATGTATGGGAATTGAGTCAAGAAACTACTGATGAATATGAAATTTTAGCCATAGCCTCGGGGTTATATCAACAATATGAACAGTTAATGCGCGTGCAAAACTTTATCGATTATGATGATATGATTTTGGCAGCTTTGCGGGTATTAGAAAACCAAAGTATTCGTAATCTTTGGCAAAACCAAGTATTTGCCGTGTTTGAAGATGAAGCGCAGGATTCGAGTCCCTTACAAGAAAAACTCATTTCTCTCCTAGCAGGTTTAGGGGATGCTCCCCCCAATTTAATCAGAGTTGGGGACCCCAACCAAGCTATTAATTCTACCTTTACCCCCGCCGACCCCATTTATTTTAATTGGTTTTGTAATACTTGTCAAAAACAAGGACGTTTAGCCATGATGGAGCAAGCGGGTCGCAGTAGTCAGATAATTATTGACGCTGCTAATTTTGTCCTGAGTTGGGTGAATAAGAACTGGAGGAGGAAGAATAACCTACCCTCAGATCTAGAAAATAATTCACCATTCCGTCTGCAAGAAATTCGTCCCGTTGACCACAATGATCCTCAACCAGAAGCAAATCCAGCACCAGTGGGGAAAGGTTTAGAAATTTATACCCCCAGAGACATTTACCACACAGTTGAGTTAATTGGTCAGCGAATTATTGCATTACTAACCGAACATCCCGAGAGAAATGCAGCCATTTTAGTGCGGGAAAATCGCCAAGGGCGCTTTTTAGCAGAAGAATTGGCAGATATTGGGCGTAAACATGAAAATATCAAAATTTATGAAGTGAGCGAAGTTGACCGTCATTCCCACATTCCCGCCGAAGTTTTAGAATTGTTACAATTCCTCCATCGCCCCCATTCCCCAGATTACTTAAAAGGAGCATTAACAGTTCTCCAACAGCGACAGTTAATTGCGACCCAAGATCTGAACGCTTTAGCTACTTTTCCAGAACAGTTTCTCTATGGAGGGCCATTAGAAAAGCCCCAAAAACCCCATGTAGAGCAGGCTAGACGATATTGTTGTAACTTATTGCGTGCCAGATTAGAATTACCTCACTATCAACTGATTGCTTTTTTGGGCATGACCTTAAAATATACTGGATCGGAACTGGCTACCATGGAGAAATTAGCAGAAAGAGTAAATCAACAAATTGTGGGACAAAGTTCCATTAAAAGTACGATCGCCGCTTTAAGGGAAATTGTCAACTCAGAAAAATTTGAAGGGGTAGAAGCAGAAAATGATGACCAGTACACCCAAACGGGTCAAGTGACAATTATTACGATGCACAAGGCTAAGGGGTTGGACTGGGATTATGTCTTTATTCCCTTTTTACATGAAGATACTCTTCCTGGTAAACCTTGGGTGCCAACTGCAGCCAAATTTTTAGGAGATTTTACCCTCGCAGAAGTAGCCCGCGCTCAAATTAGAGCCGCCGTTCATGGTAAATATAAGGGAGATGCTCTCAAAATACCTGACCCAGCTTCTGCGGCAGAAGCAGCAAATATGTTGCAAGATGCCGAAGAATTTCGTTTATTGTATGTGGCCATGACCAGAGCAAAACGTTTATTGTGGATGTCCGCTTGTGAAAAAGGGCCATTTCGTTGGCATATTTTTCGCGGCGATGGCACTGGGAATTTACAGGATAAAAAACCCTGTCCCGTGTTGCCAGTTTTACAGCAGCAGTTTCCTGATTGTGTTGGTTAAGAAATTATTTTTGGCGGAAAAAAGACTTGACATTTTCAAGTAAAGTGATTAACATTCTTGGTTGAGTAATTTCCATTCCTTTCTGGTCTAGTGATTACTCAAAATAAGCCTTTTTACTTGAACCAAAAGCTGGGTAGTAGGTAGGCAAATTGGTCAAAAAGTCTCCAAGCAAGGCTTTAAGCTAAAATTTACAAACAAAAAAAAGAAAAATTGATATGGCTGAAAACTTAGTACAAAACGGTAGCTTTGAAGTTAGTATTGATGTAGGAACTGATGGGTGGGCACCACTCCAAGCAGGAGAAAATGCGATCGAAAACTGGACAATCATCAAAGCGCCAAACACCCCGACTGTAGAAGCAAACACAATCTATGACATAGATTTAATTCGTTTTGTTGAAGGAGAATCTCCATTTTGGGGTGGTTCTGAGGGACTTCAGAGTGTAGATTTAAACGGTTCACCAGGATTTGGAGGCGTAGAACAAACAATTGCAACCACCATCGGGCAAAAATATAGTGTGACCTTCGATATGGCGGGAAACCCCCAATCTCCCGATGGAGAAAAAGTCAAGCAAATCAAAGTACAAGCCCAGGGCGAATCTGAAGTTTTCACCTTTGACACCACAGGCAAGAGTTTTGAAGACATGGGCTGGGAGCAAAAAGTATGGGAATTTACAGCCACAGGTGAAGAAACCACTATTCAGTTTTTAACAGAAGTGAATGAAGCAGAAGGTATTAATACTGATGCTTTGCGTGGCCCAGCCCTGGATAATGTGGTAGTTATGCCCATCTTCGAGTTTGTTGAAATCCAAGGTACAGCAGAAGATGATGTTATTGTTGGGGATGATGAGAACCTGATTACTCCTGTTCCTCCCGAAGAGGAAACTGATGAAGATGATACGGATGAAACTCCCACTAATTACAACATGATAGGTGATGCTGGGGATGATGTTCTCATTGGCCAGGAAGGAAATGACTTACTCGATGGTGGTGGGAATGATGATCAACTAATTGGAAGAGGAGGGAATGATTCCCTCGATGGTGGATTTGGCAATGATAACCTCTTTGGTGGCGAAGGGAATGATGACCTCTTGGCTGGAGGCGGGAATGATTTCCTCGATGGTGGGAATGGGGATGATCTTCTCGATGGTGGAGAAGGAGATGATATTCTCACAGGTGGTTCTGGTAAAGATATCTTAGTCGGTGGTATTGGCAGAGATATTCTCACTGGTGGTAATAGCCCAGATATCTTTAGGTACAATGATATCTCTGAAGCTGGTGACACAATTATAGACTTTGTACCAGGTTTAGAAACCATCGAATTTGGTGCAATTGGTTTTGGTACTGATTTAGTTGTAGGAGATCTAGCTCCAGAGCAGTTTGTGATTGGCAGTGCAGCAACTGACGCAGCTCAACGCTTTATTTATGATGATGTAAGAGGTAGCTTGTTCTTTGATGAAGATGGCAGTGGTTCAGCACAACAAGTATTTGTAGCAAGTTTTGTTGATCAACCTCTCCTCAGCAGTACTGATATTGTTGTGATTTAAGGTTATTGATTATTAGTTATTAGTCATTAGTTATACTGACTATTGACTAGGGACAGGTGAAAAAAAAAGTAGGTATGGGCTGAGGCTCTGCCTACTATTTTTGTTTAAAAAATAAGACATAGGGGAGAGGTGGCAAAATAGTAATAGATGAACCAAGGGGTAAGCTATGAATAATTTCCCAGATTTTTCTCCACAAGGCTATGAAATAACCAGGGAACTGGGTCATAATTTCACAGGTGGCAGAGTAACCTACCTTGCAACCAACTTAAATACAGGGCAAAAAGTAGTAATCAAACAGTTTCAATTTGCCCAACTCGACTCTAACTGGGGTGAATATCAAGCACACGAACAAGAAATCAAACTCCTTCAACAACTCAACCATCCTGGTATTCCCCGTTATCTCGACTCTTTCCAAACAGAAGCAGGTTTCTGTATGGTGCAGGAATACAAACAGTCTCAATCCCTGGCCACACCGCGCAATTGGAAACTGCTTGAGGTTAAACACATTGCCATCTCTGTATTAGAGATTTTAGTTTATTTGCAAAGCGAAAGGCCAGGAATTGAGCAACAAGAAGCTGAAGAGATGAGTGCTTATTTGGTGCAGCAAAATAGAAAAACACCTGCAATTATTCATCGGGATCTTAAACCAGAAAATATTTTAATTGATGAAGAGCATCATGTCTATTTAGTTGACTTTGGTTTTGCCCGTAGTGGCGGGGGAAAAATAGCCGCTTCCAGCGTGGTAAAAGGCAGTATGGGGTTTATGCCTCCAGAACAATTATTTAATCGCCAATTAACTTTAGCATCTGATTTATATGGGTTAGGAGCAACTCTAATTTGTTTATTAACTGGGACAAAATCTACGGATATTGGTAGCTTAGTTGACTCTAATTATCGGTTTCATTTCCGCCATCTTATTCCACCTCAAGAAAGAGGATGGTTAAACTGGTTGGAAAAGATGGTTGAACCTAATTTTAATGACCGTTATCCATCAGCAGCAGAAGCTTTAGCGGCATTAAAACCTCTTGATGTTCATCAATTACCGAAAGTGAGATTGAGCCAAAATTGGCTGGAGTTAACAGCTTCACAATGGGGAGAAAAACTAACAGCAACTATTCAGGTGAGTAATCCGATTCCCAATACAATTTTATCAGGCAGGTGGGAAGTTGCGCCTCATCCTTCTGACCCACCTCATACTCCTTATGACCACAGTTGGATTAGTTTTGAGCCCCAAAAGTTTGCAGCCAATTATGCTGAGTGTGAAATAACCATTGATACCAGTAAACTTTTGCCAGAGCAAATATATCAACGCCAAATTATTTTACAAAGCAATGCTTCTGAAAATTCTGCTATCAATCTTCAAGTTATAACCGCTAGTTTGCAAGTAAATCAAATCCCTAATAAGTTTTCTTTGGGCGTAATCTTTCTGCTATTTTTGGGAGCAGGTTTGTTGTTAAATCTTGGGTTTCCCCAGTCTTTATTAATCGGATTTATTGTTTTTACAGGGTTAGCAGCATTTGATGTAATTTTGAGTAAATTTGAGCTGGATCAGCTTCGTTGGCTGATAATTGTTGCTTCCATTGTGGGAACAGTACTGGGGGCGATCGCTGGCAGTTTTTTCGGGAGTAAATTCTTTCTGGGTTTTCCCCTGGGTTTTGCTATTGTTCTGCTCCTAGTAATAACTGGAGCTTTTCTTGGTGCTTTCAGTGTGAAAATATTTACAGATTATCCAGCTCTGATTAATCTGAAATTTAAAAATTTCTTGCAATTTGGTGTGATTCTTACCTTGGCTGTCATCAAAACTATTGCACAACTGGTAGGAATTAATCAAAAATTTATCGGATTAATTGTGGTTATCTTAGTTATTTGGGCAGTTTTATGGTTTGTAATCAGGTTTGGAGTTATGGATCAAATGGCAAAAGGATTTAATCAACAAGATGCTGCTATTTTAGTTATCCTCACAGCAGGATTTGGTATTGGTTTAGGAGGTTGGCTAGCAATAATTCCTCGCTTTGATTTTCCACTTGGTTTTAGAGCCTTGAATGTTTTTGTAATTGGATGCCTACCTCTGGCAGCTCTCTATTTTATCTCCCACTTATTGTACCAAAAAGTTATTCAACAACCGCGTCAAATCAAAAAAATACTGGCTGCATATCAGCAGAATAAAGAACAATTAATTAAACCTTAATTTTCTTGGCAAGTAATACTAATTAGTAACAAATAGTATTACTTTGATTTTTACAGTCATGAACCTAATGAGCGAGATAATTCATCTGCTAAATTTTGGCTGAAATATATTGGTTTATACCCTAGTCGCCCTGGGAAAAATCAAAAACTGTGAGAGAATTTAGCCAAATCTGCCAATAAAATATTAATTAAGTAGAGTTAGCAAATTTTTCAGGAGTTGAAATATTGAGTTACTTTCAGCAATATCCCCAATCTTTTTCTCCCACTTATCTTAGTAAATTAAAAGGACACATCTTAAACTGTAAGTATTTTACAGTCAATAATCTCAATCGGGATTTTGTGAATACTAAAGGATTTTCTCTCGTTTTTCGGCGATCGCATTTATCTTTAGTTGAACAGGATTTTCCCTATTTTAAGCCCTACTTGAATCGGGCAATGTTGCCAGAATGTAATGCCTTTTATCTCAATCCTTTATTACTGCAAACTGGATCTCAGGTTGATCCCCATATAGACCGCTCCCTCCGTTCCTACTGTAAAACCATTGCCCCTCCCTTAATGGTAAGTGTTCTGTATGTAGAAGTTCCCCTTGATTTAGTGGGTGGAGAACTGATTTTGCGATCGCCAAAACGCCAAGTCGGAAAAATTTCTCCCCAGGTTAATACCCTGCTATTTTTTCAAGGAGATTTGACCCATTCTGTTAACCCTGTTACTCGTGGAAATAGTCGCTTAAGTCTAGTTTGTGAACAGTATTGTTTAGACGATCTACAACTAGAAGAAATACCAGAGTTTCAAGTAGAATCTAGGATAAATCAGTCTAAAAATAAAGTGAAAAAATTAACTAACTCCCATGGGAAAATTAATGGTTTATAGCTTCCATAAGAGTTGATTAGGACAATACTCAAGTTTACTTCTGGGAGACGGTTTAAACCCGCAAGTCCTGAGTCAATACTATCCCTTTTTCTGCTATAGCAAAGAGGGGAATAGTTAGGACATTATCAAAATCTAAAACTTAATAATAGTAAGGGTTTTCCTTCTGCCTTCTGCCCTCTGCCTTCTGCCTTCTGCTATATATACAAATTTATGAGCCAAAATAGAAATATACAATCATTGCCTTTTCTTTATGAACAACTATCCAGACTTTTCTAATTATGGCTATCAAATAACCCAGGAATTGGGACATAATCGTGCTGGTGGTCGCGTCACTTACCAAGCAATAGAAATCAACACCCAAAATATAGTAGTGGTGAAACAATTTCAATTTGCCCGCACAGGTACAAGTTGGGCGGAATATGAAGCTTATGAGCGGGAAATCGAAGTATTGCGGGGACTAGATCACCCTAGTATTCCCCGTTATTTAGACTCATTCCAAACTGCTGCGGGTTTCTGTATGGTGCAGGAATATAAAAACGCCCCTTCCTTAGCAAATTCTACCAAATGGACACCGCAGCAAATCAAACAAATTGCCATCTATGTGTTAGAAATTCTCAACTATTTACAAAACCGCATTCCCCCAGTGATTCACAGAGATTTAAAACCAGAAAATATCCTGGTAGATAACCAAATGAATGTGTATTTAGTTGACTTTGGATTTGCGCGCATTGGCAGTGGAGAAGTAGCAGTGAGCAGTGTAGTAAAAGGTACATTAGGCTTTATGCCCCCTGAACAAATGTTCAACCGTAAATTAACTGCTGCATCCGATCTTTATAGTCTTGGTGCTACCTTAATTTGTCTGTTAACTAATACCAATTCTACCGAAGTAGGTAACTTAATGGATGCAACTGGGAGGATTAATTTTCAGGAAAAAATTCCCCAATTAACTGACGGTTTTACTAACTGGTTGCAGAAAATGGTAGAGCCTAATTTTCAAGAGCGTTATGCTAATGCAGCAGAAGCTTTAGATGCACTTATTCCCCTAGAAATACTGCGCCCTGTGGTTAAAAATTCCCAAGGAATGAGAACTAAAATAGGTATTTTACTGGCAAGTTTAGCCATTTTGCTTCCAGTTGGATATTTGAAATTTATCAAACCCTCTCCAATAGAAGTTATCCCTTTTTCTCAACGTTACCCAGGAGAAGTAACAATTACCGCTGAACCAAATTCTACCAAGAATTTAACCGACATTTCCCTTAAGCAACCAGAAGTTTATTTTACTATTAACTTATCTGACTTACCCCACAATCAATATTACAGTGTTTGTCAATTATTTGATGGAGAAGGAGTTTTAGTAGCAATGGGACAAGCAACTTTAGAAACAACAGACAATCAATTAAAAGCTTGGTGTAACTATAACTTTAAGCCAGAAGTAGATCAACCAGGAAATTGGAGCTTTCAATTCTATCTAGATGGAGAAAAAGTGGTAGAAAAAATGCTCAATGTATCAATTTAAAATTGTCCAACCTTCTGGACATTTAGCTTCTTCGAGAGTAAGAGTCGGCATACTTGTAGGGAGGGTAGCAGGTAAATCGCTTTGACAGATAATGCTTGAGTACTGTCCTTCAGAATAAAACATTCCTCCAATAAAATTTGGTAACTCCTTTTCTCCTGGAGCATCAAATTGAGCAAACATAAAAACCCTATCTGCATCTTTTGCTAACTCTTCCGACTCATTCAAATTTTGAGCAGGTATCATTGGTGAAAGAATCCTAACATTATAATAATTTGAGACAATAACTACACCTAATGGATTAGTCGGTTGAGCTAAATCAACCCTATCAGCAAAAGACATCTTTTCAAAATGATAAGCTTGCTGGGCGCGATTGAGAGTACCAATAATATTTTTTCCTTCTCGGTAATTATTACAATTCCCTTGCTTAGAATTATAAGGAGGTAAAAAAAGAGTACTGACAACGCCAGTATAAAGGAAAATACGCAGCAAAAAACCAGCAGTTGTAAAGCCTTGATTGGCGTTTTGCTTAAAGAAATGTTGCAGAAAATTAACTTTTGTGTTCATAAGATTCACCTAACCCTAAATATAATTTAACTCATTGCCCAGTAAAGATTTATCAAGAAGAGTCAGCCCTTTAAAATTTGAGGGTAAACTAGAAATATTACTGCTAAACCCAGTCTATACCTATGAACAACTATCCAGAGTTTTCCCCACAAGGCTATGAAATAATCAGCGAACTGGGACACAATTTTACAGGTGGACGAGTAACCTACCTGGCAAACAAACTTACCACAAAGCAAAAAGTAGTTATCAAACAATTCCAGTTTGCCCAACTAGACTCTAACTGGGCAGAATACCAAGCACATGAACAAGAAATCAAACTTCTCCAACATCTCAACCATCCAGGTATTCCCCGTTATCTCGACTCATTCCAGACAGAAGCAGGTTTCTGTATGGTGCAGGAATACAAAAATGCCCAATCCCTGGCTAGTATTTCCCGCAACTGGAAACCTCAAGAAATTAAACAAATTGCCCTCTCTGTTTTAGAAATTTTAATTTATCTGCAAGCACAAAAACCTTCAGTAATTCATCGGGATATTAAACCAGAAAATATTTTAATTGATGAGGAAAATAAGATTTATTTAGTTGACTTTGGTTTTGCTCGCAGTGGAGGGGGAGAAGTAGCAGTTTCCAGTGTGGTAAAAGGCAGTATGGGATTTATGCCCCCAGAACAATTATTTAATCGCGAATTAACTTTAGCATCAGATTTATATGGGTTAGGAGCAACGCTAATTTGTTTATTAACTGGGACAAAATCAGCAGATATTGGTAGCTTAGTTGACGCTAATTATCAGATTCATTTTCGCCATTTAATCCCACCGCAAGAAAGAGGGTGGTTAAACTGGTTAGAAAAGATGGTTGAGCCAAATACTAATGAGCGTTATCAGTCAGCAAAAACAGCTTTTACAGCCTTGGTAAAAATTAATGTCAATCAATTACCAAAAGTAAGATTGAGCAGCAATAGCATTGACTTGACTGCTGGGGAATTTAGGGAAAAGGTAGCAGCAACTGTGACCATAACTAACCCAATTCCTAACACAATTTTATCAGGAAAATGGGAGGTTGCGCCCCATCCATCAGACCCACCCCATACACCCTATGACCACAGTTGGATTAGCTTTGACACACATAAATTTGAAGGGAATCAAGTTGAGTGTAAAATAATAGCAGATACCAGTAAACTTTTGGCAGAAAAAACCTATCAGCGGCAGATTATTTTACACACTAATTCTGAACCAGAAACCCATACTATTAATATTCAAGTCGAGACTGCTTCTCAACCAAAACCGCAAAAAATGCACTATTGGTCTATTGGTTTATTGTGTGCTAGCTATCCAATTTTATCATTATTAGTAATAAATTTAGGTTGGCTAAATTCTGTGCCAGAGTTGTCTTTGCGTTGGTTTGTTGTTCCCATAACAATTATCTTAGTTTTTCCAGCTCTCGATACAACTATAAATGCCACTGCAACCCACAAGGATGTAAATGAATTAGGCTCTGTTTTAGGGGTTTTGTTAGGAGGAATTTTTGGGCTTTTTTTTTCCTCGCTAACTATTTTGCTTTTTAGCATTGGAAATTCTGATCTGAAAATTTTCCTAACTACTTTAATAGTTTTAGGAGGTCTGCTTCTCGGATCTGAAGCTGGGAATTATCCGAGTAAAAAAGATAATAACTTAAGAGATAATGAAGGGGGTAAAGGGAGTATTGGTAATTTCGTAGCAGTGCGTTTGTCATTTTTAATATTTCAAATATTTGTAATAATACTTGATTTTGTGTTTTTAGGCTTGTCTTGCTTATTTAAATCTGTGGTTTTTCAGCAAATTAAAAGAGGCATACCAGGACAAAATGCTGCTAATGTAACTTTGTTAAGTGCAGGAGTTAGTCTAAGTTTAGGAATTTGGCTGGTGGTTATTTATCAATTTGGGCAATTTTTGTTAAATACACCTGCAAAAATTCAAGTTTCATTTTACTTAATTGTAGGATTAATCTGGGGTTTCGCCTCCTTAGTAGTCATGCTTTACCTATTAGTCAACCAAGCCATTATTCAACCCAGAAAAGTCAATAAATTAATTGCTGAATATCATCAGAATGAAGAACAATTAATCAAACCTTAACCACATTGATTAAGGCGTTAATCAAAGCGGGGGCGGGTTTTGAAGGGAATTTGTAGGTGAGGAATATTAGGTTATCCTTAATTTATAGGGATAAATTAGACATGAGTGCGAAACTAAAACCAAAATCAATTTTTATATTTATTTCATGTAAAACTCTCCCTACTCCCCCCTCCCTACTCCCTACTAAAGATATGCATGCCAAAATGTCTATTAAATCAGGGGCGGGTTTTGAAGGGAATTTGTAGGTGAGGAATATTAGGTTATCCCGCTGGCCCGCCCCTACAGGGAACATCACCCCTTTACATATTCCACTCGCACCTGTTTAACCTCATTATTTTCCCCTTCAAAAAAGGTATCTCTTTTTATTTCTTGTAAACCCAATTGTTGAAACTGAGCTAACTCTGTTTCAGATAATGGCCAAGGAGGGCCATCTGGGGGCGTATCCGTATCCCGAAAACGAGTAACCACCAGCAATTTACCTCCAGCAGCGACTAATTCACCCACACATTTAATCGCTTCTGCCCTCACATTCAGAGGTAAAGCTTGGATATTACGACACTCATAAACCAAATCAAAAGCACCCACCCAGTTTTGATCTAGTGCAAATAAATCAGCCACCTGGTAAGTAACTCGGGAGTTAGGGAAACGTTGGTTACACCAAGCGATCGCCTTGGGGGAAATATCAAACCCAGTCACCTCAAACCCGCAAGTAGCCAAAGCTTCAGCATCATCTCCCAAACCACAACCAATTACCAGCGCTGATTTTCCCTCCCCTGCTGGTGGATACTTATCCAACCAGTCTTGTAAATAAGGGTGGGTAGTCATTCGCGCCCAAGGCACTTGTGTAGCATCACCATTAGCCTGAGCATACAAGACATCAAACCAGCCAGAAGGATCCGACTTACTCACCGACTCAGTAGCTAATAACTTAACTTTTTCCCGCAGCGTCTCTGGTTGTTGTTCAAACATAATTTAAGCCTTCGATTTTAGTGTAGTCATAGTACTGACAAAAAAGCCGTTGCCATCTTACCCTGATTAATCATATAATAGTAAATTGTGTCTAAATTAAGTCGTTTTATGCCAAAACTGAAAACCAAGAAAGCAGCAGCAAAGCGGTTTCGTGCCACTGGCAGTGGAAAAATACTCCGCCGCAAAGCATTCAAAAATCACTTGTTACAGAAAAAAAGCGCCGAGCGCAAACGTCGTCTCAGCCACCTAGCATTAGTCAACGAGAGGGATGAAAAAAATGTTCGCCTCATGCTGCCATATCTGTAACAAATCATAATCTCAAGTTAAAATTTAGAAAAATCAATAGAAGAGAAGACAAATGAGAGTAAAAAGAGGGAATGTAGCCCGTAAAAGGCGGAAAAAAATTCTCAAACTAGCCAAAGGTTTCAGAGGATCCCACTCCAAACTATTCCGCACCGCCAACCAGCAGGTAATGAAAGCATTGCGGAATGCTTACCGCGATCGCCGCAAACGAAAAAGAGATTTTCGCCGTCTTTGGATCACCAGGATCAATGCAGCAGCACGTCAAAATGGCATAAGCTACAGTAAGCTGACAGGTCAACTAAAAAAAGCAAATATTGAGATCAACCGCAAAATGTTAGCCCAGCTAGCATTTGCAGATCCAGTAGCATTCAGTAAAGTTGTAGAATTAGCAAGTCAAGCCTAAAAATGGATTTGACTTCAGGCAAAAATTCTGCCGTACTCCAAACTCGGTTTTCCTCCAGAAACCGAGTTTTTGTGCTGGTTGTGTAAGATGATTAATCAAAAAATAGTACATTTAATTTTAGCAATTGCCCTACTAGCAACACCAAAATTAACCCTAGCTGCTGACTTAGAAGAAATCAAGAGTCGAGGAAAGTTAATAGTTGCGGTAAAAGACAACCTTCGACCTTTAGGGTTTGCAGATCCAGCGGGGAAACTTCAGGGGTTAGAAATAGATATTGCGCGGCGTTTAGCAGAAGAAATACTTGGTAGTGCTGATGCCGTAATCTTGCAGCCTGTTACCAATGAAGAAAGACTAGAAATAGTCATGGAAGGTAAAGTAGATCTAGCCATTGCCAGAGTAACACTAACAGCATCTCGCAACCGTCTAGTTGACTTTAGTCCCTATTACTATTTAGATGGTACTGGGTTAGTTACCAAATCAGAGCAAGTAAAAACCTTGAGGGATTTAGCCACCAAAAAAATAGCCGTACTCAACAATTCTAGTACAATAGCAGTGGTAAACCATGAGTTACCAAATGCCCAATTAATTGGGGTAAATTCCTATCAAGAGGCATTAGAGCTTTTAGAAGCAGGAAAAGCAGATGGTTTTGCCGCAGATCAAAGCCTACTCACAGGCTGGGTACAAGAATACCCCCAGTATCGCTTATTACCTCAACGTCTCTCAGGAGAAGCCCTAGGAATAGTAATGCCCAAAGGATTACAGTATTTAGAATTGCGGAGTAAAGTAAATGAAGCGATCGCCCGTTGGCAAAAATCTGGTTGGCTACGAGAAAGAGCCACTTACTGGGGACTCCCCTAAAATCAATTATCAGTTAAAACTGTAGGGGCGGGTTTAGAGACAATCTAGTAATCAAAACCATAACCTTTATTTCAAAACCCGCCCTCTCTATAGAGGAATTATCATTGACCATTAATAGTTAGAACAACAAATTATGAATCAGGAAAATCTCCCAATAATTTATCTGAGTATTTTACTAAGTTTATTGCTGGTTGCATCTGTGGTAATTTTGCGTCAAGTCATCAAAACACGTAAAGTAGAAACCACCTTTGCTAAACTGCAAAAAAAACTGACAGAACAAAAGGGAACTGCCATAGAATATTATGAACTAGGGAGTATTTATTTAGATAAAAAACTGTTTAGCCAGTCAATAAAACTTTTAGAAAAAGCCCTAAAAATGGCAGATGCAGAAGCAGTAGAACCAGAAAATAAAGCATTAATTTATAATGCGATCGGTTATGCTTATTTTGCACAAGAACAATATGATATAGCAATTCGTAACTATAAAGAAGCCTTGAAACTTTACCCAGAATATGTGATTGCGCTCAATAATCTGGGAAGTGTGTATCAAAAGAAACAACTAACAGCTCAAGCATTAGAAGCTTACGAAGAAGTATTAAAATACGAATCAAATAATAAAACAGCTAAAAGTCGCGCTGAATCATTGCGCAAGCGGGTAGTTATCAAGTAATAAAATTGACTAAGAATCAAGGCTGGTTAACCCAGAGCTTGTTGCTATCTTAATCCGAATTTGACTTAGGAAACAGAATTAAGTACAATGGGACAAAATCATAAAGATATGCCGAGGTAGTACAAATAAAGATATGCAGATCAAACCTAAACAATTTATCAAAAAAAACCTTGGGATTGAAGATCAATTATGGCTTCGAGTAGTGGAAACAAAAACAACTCGAAAGCTTATTGGAGAACTCAGCCCAGCAGGGCTAAATTGCTTAGAAATTTCTGGAAACCGGTGGAAAGACTTTGGGTTTAAGACATATAAGTCAACAGCATATCCAGATTATGATGTGTGCGAAGCACCTTTAACAGAACGTTATGATGTGATTATCGCCGAACATGTGTTCGAGCATCTGCTTTGGCCTTATCGTGCAGGTAAGAATGTCTATGAAATGCTCAATGAGGGAGGATATTTGCTCATATCCACTCCGTTTTTAGTACGCTTGCACACCGCTTACGCTGATTGCAGTCGCTGGTCAGAAACAGGACTGAAATATTTCCTGGCTGAGTGTGGCTTTCCTTTAGAAAACACAAGCACAGGTTCGTGGGGAAACCGTGCCTGTATTAAAGCGAACTTTTTAAAATGGGTGAAACATAGGGGGGTACTGCATTCAATGGTCAATGAACCCAATTTTCCCATTGTAGTCTGGGCTTTAACAAAAAAGCACCATGCCAACTAAGTGGTTATATTAGACCTCAAGCGAGAAGTCCAAACATTAAAACTGTCATCAGTCAGCTTTTCGTAATTTCGCTCATTGGTCTATTTAATACTCTAAGTTCAGCGTAATTCAAAAAAACAACAAAGAGCAATTATCAAGAGTAATTGAAATAGAAAGAAAATAAGATTGGGTTTAAGTGACGGAAGAGCCGGGAAAAACAGGGGTCTGAGCAAATTTAGAAAATATTGAGAAATGTAAAGAAATGCAAAGTATAATGAGAGAGTGAAAAACAAACAGTTATAGAGAAGAGTAGAGTAAATGCGAGTTGCGATCGCTGGAGCGGGTTTAGCAGGACTATCCTGTGCAAAATACCTAACAGATGCAGGACATACCCCAATTGTCCTCGAACGTCGAGATGTACTAGGTGGGAAAATAGCCGCCTGGAAAGATGCTGATGGAGACTGGTACGAAACAGGACTCCACATTTTTTTTGGGGCGTACCCCAATATGTTGCAGTTATTCAAAGAACTAGATATAGAAGAGCGACTGCAATGGAAACAGCACACAATGATTTTCAATCAGCCAGAAAAACCAGGAACTTATTCTAGATTTGACTTTCCCGATATTCCGGCCCCCTTCAATGGTCTTGTTGCCATTCTCCGTAACAACGATCTGCTGACCTGGGGGGAGAAAATACGCTTTGGGTTAGGGTTGCTCCCAGCAATAGTCAGAGGTCAAAAATATGTAGCAGAAATGGATCAATACTCCTGGTCAGAGTGGATGAAAAAACAAAACATTCCCCCCAGGGTAGAAAAAGAAGTATTCATCGCCATGTCCAAAGCGCTAAATTTCATTAACCCCGACGAAATTTCAGCCACCATCTTACTAACCGCACTCAACCGTTTTCTCCAAGAAAAAAATGGTTCAAAAATGGCATTCTTAGATGGAGCGCCCACAGAACGCCTCTGTCAACCCCTGGTGGACTATATTACAGCAAGAGGGGGAGAAGTGAGATTAAACGCGCCCCTAAAAGAAATTTTGCTCAAGGAAGATGATACAGTAAGGGGGTTCTTACTTCGGGGATTAAATGGAGCAGAAGATGAAATATGCAAAGCAGATATTTACGTCTGTGCCATGCCAGTAGATCCATTAAAAGTAATGTTACCCCCACCCTGGCGAGAAATCGACCACTTCAAAAAACTGGAGGGATTAGAAGGAGTGCCAGTAATAAATCTGCATTTATGGTTTGACCGCAAATTAACAGATATTGACCACTTACTCTTTTCCCGCTCTCCCTTGTTGAGTGTCTATGCAGACATGAGTAATACTTGTAAAGAGTATGCTAACCCAGACAAATCCATGTTGGAATTAGTGTTAGCACCAGCAAAAGATTGGATGAGCAAAGCCGATGAAGAAATAATTGAGGCGACAATAGGAGAGTTAAAACAACTCTTCCCAAAACACTTTAGTGGAGAAAACCCAGCTAAACTGCTAAAATACCATGTGGTGAAAACTCCCCGCTCAGTATATAAAGCAACCCCAGGAAGACAAGCTTGTCGCCCAGAACAAAAAACACCAATAGCAAATTTTTATTTAGCTGGGGATTATACCATGCAGCAATATTTAGGGAGTATGGAAGGAGCTGTACTTTCTGGGAAATTAGCTGCCCAAGTAATCGCCAAAGATTATCCAGCCGAAAAACTCACACCTTCATCAGATATCAGTTACTTGTTACCAGTAACAAGTAATCCTTAGTAGGAGCGGGTTTGGTACTTGATAGACTAAAAAACGGTTTTGTGCAGGGATCTCTTAAGCGCCCTTACCGACCAACCTTTCGACTAATGACTAATAACAATGATAATTGATTTCCAGATGTGTCAATCAAATGGGACAATTTGATCTGGGATCAAAGATAACTAAAAAAACAGTGCCTTGCCCCGAAAACAGACAAACTTCCAGCCTGCGAATGCTGCAATTGCCTCAAAAACCATTACCTATGAAACCGCAAGCCTCCCTCTCAGAGGCCTACGAATACTGTCGCCAGATAACGGCTAAGTACTCCAAGACGTTTTATTTAGGCACACTCTTAATGCCTGAAGAAAAACGCCAGGCTATCTGGGCGATTTACGTCTGGTGTCGGCGCACTGACGAACTGGTGGACGGCCCACAAGCTAAGTTTACGACACCAGAAACACTTGATGAATGGGAAAAAGACCTAGAGAAAGTGTTTGCTGGGCATCCATTATCCATCAGCGATGTAGCATTAGTGAATACATTAGCCCGCTTTCCAATGGATATTCAGCCCTTTCGGGATATGATTGCTGGACAGCGCATGGATTTATACCGTAGTCGCTATGAAAGTTTCTCAGAACTAGAGCTTTACTGTTACCGAGTAGCGGGGACAGTCGGGTTGATGTCTAGTGCAGTACTAGGAGTAGATTACAGTTATCGGAATGCTCCTTGGTACAAAGAAAATGATATTGATCTCCCCCAAGAAGAAGCGATCGCCTTGGGAGTTGCCAACCAGCTCACCAATATTTTGCGGGATGTGGGGGAAGATGCGGGAAGAGGTAGAATTTATTTACCCCTCGAAGATTTAGAACTATTTAATTACACAGAAAAAGACTTGTTAAACGGTGTAATTGATGACCGTTGGCGAGCCTTAATGCGCTTTGAAATTCAGCGGGCAAGAAAATATTATAACGAAGCGGAAAAGGGTATTTGCGCCCTTAACCCCGACTCCCGCTGGCCAGTTTGGGCAGCTTTGATGCTTTATCAGGGCATTTTGGATGTAATTGAACGCAATCAATATGATGTGTTTACAAAAAGAGCCTATGTACCAAGTTTTGAGAAAATGCTCTATCTCCCAGTTTCCTGGTTAAGGGCCCAAGCCCTTTAACAGTGTAGGGTGCCTTGGCGCAACGTAGTAAAGCGTAACGCACCGAATTAATTAACTACCCACATAAATGGGGCTGGGGTTCTTTTTTCCCTGCTTGTAAAAGCTGGTTAAACTCTGACTCATGTTGTTTTTGCAATTCTTCGGCTTCCATTCGGGCTAAATGGGTACTAGCATCTGCCAATTGTAGGGCAATATTCATGCGTCTAAGTTGATTTACCTCAAGCCAAAGTTCTTGAGAAAGTGAACGCACTCTCAAGCGATAAGCTTTCAGGGAATTAGGATCGAGCTTTTGAGTATGTGTCATCTTAATTCTTACTCCATAGCCAAAATTGTGCGAATATTTAACAATACCCTTTCTGGTTCGAGATAATTAAATAAGATTGAAGTTAATTCTGAATCCGTCATAATCTCGAAATCATAAAGAGTTAATGCGGGTTGAACTAACTCATGTCTAACCATTGCTGTATATTTTCCTGGGGTGAGATTATCAAAATAAGCATCTGCATAAATTAAATCAACTGTTTGCTCATCAATTAGCCGTTCACCCTGAGGAAGGATAGTTACAAAGGGAATACCACCAAGAGATGTGAGAGCATTTCCCGTCTGATTTCGAGTTGCAATGGTAATAGCTGCCATTCCTTTATTCTAAATATAAAAATGATAGTAACAATGGTAGTTGGCCACATCATCCGAATTTAGACCTAGACATAACTACGGGTCAAACTATTTATGTTAATGAATAATAATTGCGACTGGTCAGAGGTAAATGATTTTGCTAATTTATACCTCCAACAAGAAAAATGGTTAGAGGCAATAACCGCATACTACCGTGTAATTGAACTGAATCCGAGTTTTTTTTGGTCCCATCATAACTTAGGGGATGTGTTGATGAAACTGGAAAGATGGGATGAAGCGGCGGTGAGATATAGTAGTGCTATTGAACTAGACCCTAAGTTTTTTTGGTCCCATCATAACTTAGGAGATGTGTTGATGAAACTGGAAAGATGGGATGAAGCAGCAGTGAGATATAGTAGTGCTATTGAACTAGACCCTAACTTTTTTTGGTCTCATCATAACCTAGGGGATGTGTTGATGAAATTGGCAAGATGGGATGAAGCGATCGCCGCTTATTTCAATGCAATTCAATTAGATGCTAATGCAGCATTAATTAACCAAAAATTAGGTATGGCTTTTTTCAAGCGAGGTAATTTAACTGAATCGATTCAATATTATCGTCAAGTTATCAGACATTCGGAACCAGATTCCACCTATAATCGCTTAAAAGAGTGTTCAGCATTATTAAGGCGAATTGGCAATAATCTCGCTCAAGAACATCAAATTTTAGGGGCGATTGTTGTATATTATATGTTGCTAGAAATTGAGCCAGATCACCTCGCCATATTACCAAGCCTGGAAAAGTTGTTACAAAAACACAATCAATTAGAGCAAAATATTGTGGCTTTTCAGCAACAAATGCAAAATAACCCTGGCAGATTATCCTATTACCAGTCGAATATACATACTGATGAGACGAACATTAATGATAAGAGCAATAAAGAAAAATTTTTATTCACTAGCGATCGCCAGATTGACCCTTATGAATTACAATCACTTTTTGAGGCAGTAGGTTGGCATCGTCGTCCATTAGATAAAGTCCAAAAAGCGCTCACTCGGAGTTTTTTAGTAGTTGCTATCTGGGAAATAAGTAACAGTCCCCATCAATTAATTGGATTTGCTCGAGTAGTTTCTGATAGTGTTTTTGATGCTATTATATGGGATATGATGATTCATCCCGATTTTCAAGGTCGAGGTTTGGGGAAAAAATCCATTGAGTATCTAGTTACCAAACTCCGCGCCGAAGGTATCCAGAATATTATTTTATTTGCTAGTCCTTCGGTGGCAGATTTCTATCACAGCTTAGGTTTTATTTCTGAACCAAATAATCTTAAATTGATGCTATGGTCTGCTTAAAACTGGATCTTGTGCTCCTCATAATTAAATGATGACTATGAGGTAGTCATCTTGAGAAAGTTATACTATCTATCAAGAAGAATTTAAAACTCTACCCTGAGCCCAAATTTAAAATAATTCAAAAAAATCCAATCTTATTATGCTTGAAAATTCCTCAAAATCTCCAACGCCCCATGAACACTTTTAATCGAAAGATCGGGAATTTTTAACTCCTTTTTTATCCCCTGAAAAGTCTTCCCCATTGAGTGATGATAACTCGGATCATAATGACTCACAAGTAAGTCTCCCACTAATATTTGCCATTGTTTCTCATCAATTAACTCATACCATTGTTCTATCTTTTTTTTGCCATAACGGAACTTAAATAGAGCTAATTTGCTTTTGAGTACCTCTGGATAATTTACTAAATGGGGATATTCCTGTAACAACCACTCCACCCTGGCTTCTAGCGGTAACTGCACTTCTACACAGTTTGCTTGTTTCATCATTTCCCAGAGCGAAGAAGGTAAATAAATTTGACCAATTTTATTACTTTCTGATTCTAACCATATTGTCTTGTGAGGTTCAAACTTTTGTAACTCTTGCAGTAACAGAGATTCAAATTTTTTTTGTGTCGGTTGAGGTTCTGTTTTTCCTTCCCACTCTTCACCCAGAAGTGAGCCCCGATGGTTGGCTAACTTTTCTAAGTCTAACACTTGCACTCCCCGCGTTGCTAACTCTCGCAAAATATGAGTTTTGCCACTTCCCGTTAAACCACACAAAATTTGATATTTAAACTGTTGGGGTAGCTCAGATAACTCTTCTCGCACATAAGCGCGGTAGGTTTGATAACCCCCATCCACAACTGTTACCCGCCAACCAATTTGACTCAACACCAGAGCGAGACTATGAGAACGTTGACCACCTCGCCAGCAGTAAACTAAAGGAGAGTAATTTTTCTCCTTGGTAGCAAAATGCTCGGTGAGATAGTGGGAGATATTTTTAGATACCAGTGCAGCACCGATTTTTCTGGCTTCAAAAGGAGAGACTTGTTTGTAAATAGTGCCAACTTTTGCTCTTTCTGCGTTATTTAATACTGGTAGATTAATTGCACTGGGGATATGATCCTCTATAAATTCCTTTTCCGAGCGTACATCAATAATCTCGCTGTATTGCCCTTGCCAAGGGGTGGTGGTGTAAAGGGGCGATCGCATATCAGTTATTATTTATCAGTTAAATATGTGCACGGCCAGAAAGAGAGATATTCAAAACCTTAAAATTTATACCCGCCCTCCCCTGGTATCAATT
The DNA here is from genome assembly GCA_016903655.1 of Gomphosphaeria aponina SAG 52.96 = DSM 107014. Taxonomy (GTDB): domain Bacteria; phylum Cyanobacteriota; class Cyanobacteriia; order Cyanobacteriales; family Gomphosphaeriaceae; genus Gomphosphaeria; species Gomphosphaeria aponina. The sequence continues at coordinate 11,112 of JADQBC010000002.1, read as the reverse complement.
ATCAGTTAAGGCGGTGCGCCTACCGAGTTTGAGCGTTGATGGTAGGTGGTTCATTGGTCATGGTACACTCAAAACCAGCCCCATACTTTTTTGAGCTTACTAATTCTAGCACTGCAAAGTGCGGACAGTGGGTGTTAAAATAATGAAGGATAAAATTAGTTTTTACTCATATATAACAAAAATACTTCTTAATAATTGGGGATTAAATTAGTAGGCTCTGTAAAGAAATATTAAACTAAATCATGAAAACCAATCTCAAATACATATTACTGATAAGCATACACGGTCTAATTCGAGGACAAGAACTTGAATTAGGGAGAGATGCTGATACAGGCGGTCAAACTAAATATGTTTTAGAATTAGCCCAAGCACTATCAAAACATCCTGAAATTCAACAAGTTGATTTAATGACTAAACTTTTGGTGGATCCTCAAATCAGTCCAGAATATAGTCAACCCATTGAACCATTAAATCAAAAAGCAAATATTATTCGCATTTCCTGTGGGAAGGATGAATATATTCCCAAAGAAGAATTATGGGATTATTTAGATAACTTTGCTGATAATGCGATCGAATATCTGCAAAATCAAGAAAAATTGCCAGATGTGATTCACAGTCATTATGCCGATGCAGGATATGTGGGTGTCAGATTATCTCATCAACTTGAAATTCCTTTAATACACACAGGTCATTCTTTAGGACGCAGCAAAAGAAAAAGACTTTTAGCCAGTGGTATTACCAGAGAAATTATTGAAAAAAGATATAACATGATTCGCCGTATTAATGCGGAAGAAGAAACTTTGAGTTCGGCAGAAAGAGTCATTACTAGCACGACTCAGGAAATTAATGAGCAATATGGTCAATATGATTATTATGAACCTCAGCAAATGCGAGTTATTCCTCCAGGAACAGATGTAGAAAAATTTTACCCCCCTGTCGGCAGTGAATGGGAAAGTAATGTATTTAAGACCCTAGCTAAATTTCTAAATCAGCCACAAAAACCAATAATTTTAGCTCTTTCTCGTTTAGATCAAAGAAAAAATATTCGGACACTGATTGAAGCTTTTGGGGAATGTAAAGATTTACAAGAGCGAGCTAATCTGGTTATTGTTGCAGGTATCAGAAATGATATTCAGGATCTAGAAAACAGCGTCCAAGAAGTATTTACTGACTTACTATTAACGATCGATCACTATGACCTTTATGGCAAGGTTGCTTATCCTAAAGCTATTCCTTCTGAAGATATTGGTATTCTCTATCGTTTAGCAGCAATTTCAGGTGGTGTGTTTGTCAATCCAGCTTTGACTGAACCTTTCGGGCTAACTTTGATAGAAGCTGCTGCAAGTGGTTTACCTATTGTTGCTACCAAAGATGGTGGCCCAGTTGATATTATCAAAAATTGTCAAAATGGCTATCTTATCGATCCTCTTGACCCCCAAAATATTGCTGATACATTGTTAAAAGTGCTTGAGGAGCAAGAAAACTGGCAAATCTTGGCTCAAAATGGATTGGCAAAAGTAAAAGAGCATTATACATGGGAATCTCATGTGGAAATTTATGTTAAAATGCTACAACAGCTAATTGATAAGACTGAAAAAATCCAAAAAATGCCTCTGCAACGCCGTCCCATGATGTATCATAACGGTGCGATTGTCTCTAGTATCGATCAGAATTTATTGGGCCATCGCAATTCATTAACAGAATTGATGCGTATCTTAAATGAAAAACGGAAAACTATTAGTTTTTGTATTGCCACTGGTAGAAGTTTGGATTCAGCCTTGAAAGTTTTACAGAAACATAACATTATCCAACCTGATATCCTGATTACCAGTATGGGTACGGAAATTTATTATTCTCCTGATTTAACTAGAGATGATGCTTGGACAAATCATATCAATTATCTATGGAATAGACAAAGAGTGGTTTCTCTTTTAAGAGAATTACCTGGATTGACTTTACAACCGAAAGAGCAACAAAGAACCTATAAAATTAGTTATTACTACGATCCTCTTTTTGCTCATAGTGTGGAAGAAATCAAAAGGCTTTTGTTACAAAATGAACAAACTGTTAATGTAATTTTCTCCTTTGGTCAATTTTTAGATATTGTACCTGTCAGAGCTTCTAAAGGCTATGCAGTGCGCTGGTTTGCTCAACAATGGGATATTCCTTTAACACGCATACTCACCGCTGGAGGATCTGGCGGTGATGAGGATATGATGCTTGGTAATACTTTATCCGTCGTGGTAGCTAATCGCCATACAGAGGAGTTACTTAAAAGGGCTGAAAGTGAACCAATTTATTTTTCTGAAAAACAATTTGCTGCGGGTATTATTGATGGCTTAAATCATTATGACTTTTTCTCTCTTTGTGAGCAAGTTTAAATTATGAACTAAAACATGGTAGATAAATTATTAATTTGCACCGATTTGGATCGAACTCTAATTCCTAATGGAGAAGAACCTGAATCACTTAATGCTAGACAATTATTTAGCAAGTTAGTATCTGATTGTCTGGTGACTTTAGCATACGTTACAGGGAGAGATCGGGTTTTAGTAAAAAAGGCGATCGCACAATATCAATTACCTTTACCTAACTTTGTTATTGCTGATGTAGGCTCAACTATATACGAAATTCAACCGAATAACCAATGGTTACGCCTTCAAGATTGGGATACAAAACTTGCTATCAGTTGGCAACATAAAACTCAAGCTGATTTAGTGCCTCTTTTTGTTGATTTAAAACAATGTCGTTTACAGGAAATAGAGAAGCAAGGTTTACATAAGTTAAGTTATTATGTTTCATTAGAGACAGACAGGGAAACTATAATTGCCAAAATAAGCTCAAGATTAGAAAATCAAAAGATCCAAGCTAATATTATTTGGAGTATTGATCGAGAAGCTCAGGTAGGATTACTTGATATTTTGCCCCCTGATGCTAATAAAAGACTTGCCATTGAGTTTCTGATGGCAAATCAAAATTTTACTTTCAAGAATACTGTTTTTTCTGGAGATAGTGGTAATGATTTAGATGTTTTAATTAGCCCAATTAAGTCGATTTTAGTAGCTAATGCTGCTGCAGAATTAAAGGCAAAAGTTCAAGCAGAAGTTGACAAAATTGGCTTAACTGATTCACTATACATTGCACAAGGTAACTACTTAGATTTGAATGGTAATTATAGTGCAGGAATTATGGAAGGAATTGCTCACTATTTCCCTGAAGTTAAAATTTAGATAGGTCATTGACTAGATTTAGTAGTGTTAATTTATGTATGAACAATTATCCCATTCGATTCTTAATGAAATTCTCGAGCGACTCAAACCAGAAATTAAAGAACAAGAACTTAATCATTTTTATACCAGACTAGGAGCAAATTTTTATAGTCTGTTCTCCCTATTTCTAAAACTTTATGGAAAACGGAAAGATTTTAAAGAGCAACTCTTAAAATTAGTTGAAGTAATGGCTCGCCAATATATCGGGCGATCGCCCGAGCTTAAAAAAACCGATCTCGCCAGAGAAAAAGATTATAATTGGTTTCTCAGTCAAAAATGGGTGGGCATGACTCTCTATGCTGATGGATTTGCGGAAAATTTATTAGATTTACTATCAAAAATAGATTATTTTCAAGAACTAGGCGTGAATTTAATTCATATTATGCCGATTCTGGAATGTCCTAAAAATGCCAGTGATGGGGGTTATGCTGTTAGTAATTATCGCCAGATTGATGCTCGCGTAGGAGATTTAGAAGCTCTGAAAAATATCGCCCAAGCAATGAAACAAAGAGATATTTTATTAGTTTTAGATATTGTAGTTAATCATACATCAAATCAACATGAATGGGCTGAAAAAGCACGTCAGGGAGAGCACAAATACAAAGAATACTATTATATATTTCAAGATAGAGAAATCCCTGATATGTTTGAAAAAACCCTACCTGATGTTTTTCCTCAGACTGCACCAGGTAACTTTACTTGGGATGAAACAATGCAGAAATGGGTAATGACGGTATTTAATAATTATCAATGGGATCTCAATTATCAAAATCCTGCCGTCTTTATCGAAATGTTAGATATTTTGCTTTTTTGGGCAAATCAAGGTGTGGACATTTTGCGTCTCGATGCAGTAGCTTTTTTGTGGAAAAAAATTGGCGGTAGTAGTCAAAATGAACCAGAAGCACACATCTTACTTCAACTATTTAAAGATTGTTGTCAAGTAACTGCACCAGGAGTATTATTTATTGCTGAAGCCATTGTTGCACCCGTAGAAATTGTCAAATATTTTGGCGAAGATGCTATTAATGCCAAAGAATGTGAAATTGCTTATAATGCAACTTTTATGGCTTTATTGTGGGATGCTGTCGCGACTAAAAATGCCAAATTACTGAAACAAGGCATTAAAAATTTACCCGATAAATTAGAACGTGCTACTTGGTTAAATTATATACGCTGTCATGACGATATTGGTTTAGGTTTTACCGATGAAGATATTATGGAAGCAGGTTATGAACCCAAATCCCATCGTAATTTTCTGCTGAATTATTTTTCTGGTAAATATGAAAATACTGCTGCACGAGGTTTATTATTTGGGCAAAATCCGAAAAATAATGATGCTCGCATTTCTGGTACATTAACTTCTTTAATTGGATTAGAAACTGCCCTTGAAGAAAAAAATCAGGAAAAAATAGAGCTTTCCATTAAGCATATTATTTTATTACACAGTATGATTTTTGCTTTTGGTGGGATTCCTCTGATTTATTATGGAGATGAAATTGGCACTCTCAATGATTATTCTTATATGGGAAATTTAAGTAAAGCCAATGATAATCGTTGGGCGCATCGCCCAAAAATTGACTGGAAAAAAGCACAATTACGCAAAACTCCTGGCACTATTGAACATACTATCTTTTCTGCTCTGCAACGTATGATTAAAGTAAGAAAGGAAATTGCTGCTTTTGGTGATTTTAATAATCGTGAATTAATTAATCTCAGTAATCCCCATTTATTTGCTTTTCTGCGTATTGCTCAAGAAAATCAAGATCATGTTCTAGTATTAGGTAATTTTGATGCTAGTTATCAATATTTAAACTTAACGGACATTGACAGTAAAATGCTCCGTTTAAATGATCGTGATAACATCATCGATCTGTATTCTTCTCAAGCTTCTGTAATGTTTAAAAATCAGCTAGTGTTCTCTCCCTTTCGTTTTTATTGGATCTCGGTTTCTTAAGCTGATAGCTCACAAAGAAAAAATTGTATGCTAATTACTTATAATTAATACTTAAAAAGTCAAGCATCAGAGAATATTATACTTGACAGCTCGAGGGCAATAAGTGTTAAATTAAAAGAAGGATAAAATAAAGAAGGAGCAAAAAACATGACTTTATTGAAACGATGGGAATCACCCCGCCGAGAAGGACGCAATGACAAAGGTAAAGGCGGCTCTGCCAGACAGCGACAACTGAGAAAACGGGAGCAGCTACTCCGTAAAAAACTCAAAGAAAATAATCAAAAAACACAGGGAAATACATCACGGGGAAGAGAAATTAATCTCTTCCCTCCTTTTTTGTCTGCTTGATCACTTATCTTTAATTGTTGATTGGTCATTGTTAACCATCAACTAAGTAGGTAGGCAAAATTATTTATACAATTTCTGTAGGGGCGGGCCAGCGGGATAACCTATGTTGCACAACAAAAATTGATGGTTCAAAACCCGCCCTCACCCATGTAATTAATTTTGTCTAATTACTTATTAACCATCAACTATAATTATGTCTATTGAAACATTGCCCCCAGAAGTTGTTAATTTGATTGCCGCTAGTGAAACCATAGACTCCCAAGCGGCGGTAGTGCGGGAGTTGGCAGAAAATTCCCTCGATGCAGGTGCAACAAGAATAGTAATTTCCCTCTCTCTAGAGTCATGGCGTATTTCTGTGGCAGATAATGGTTGGGGAATGCCTTTGACAGATTTACAAGTTTGTGCCCAAGCTCATAGTACTAGCAAAATTAAAAGTAGTGATGATCTGTGGAAAATAACCAGTTTGGGATTTAGAGGCGAAGCTCTCCACAGTGTGGCACAATTGGCAGATTTGGAAATATTAAGCCGTTCTGAAAAAGATGGGGCAGGGTGGCGGATATTATATCAAGAAGGAGAAGCAGTCTATGAAGAAGCTGCAGCGATCGCCTATGGTACCATTGTCAATGTCTCTAACCTCTTTGGGAATTGGCCTGTGCGTCGTCTGGGTTTACCTTCTAGCTCGCAGCAACTCAAAGCCATACAAGCTACAATTCAGTTAATTGCTCTATGTCATCCTCAAGTTACTTGGCGGGTAAAACTCGATGAGCGACAGTGGTTTAATATCTTTGCTGGAAGTACCACTCAGAAGATTATCCCTCAAATTCTTAAGGGAGTTAAACTGGGTGATCTGCAATTTTTCCAGCGAGAAATAGAAGAGTTTACCATCCCCAACCCCACCGAAGAAACAAATGGATTTTCCTACCCTTTAAAAGGGAAAGACTATTCCCCCTCTTCGGTGGGGAAATGTGTTTTAGAGTTAGTATTGGGATTACCAGATCGGTGTCATCGGCGAAGGGCTGATTGGGTGAAAGTAGCAGTAAATGGGAGAGTGGTGTGTCTTCCTGAATTGGAGCAAACAATTATTGCTGGTTTTAGTAAAACATTACCCCGCGATCGCTACCCAGTCTGTTTTCTCCATCTTCAGGTTAACCCCAATCAAATTGACTGGAACCGCCATCGAGCTAAAAGCGAAATTTACCTCCACTCTCTCAAATTTTGGCAAGAGCAAGTAGCGATCGCTATTGATCATGCTCTCCATCTTCACCCCGAAACTCTCCCTCTTGCTGCACAAAATCAACGGGTGAATAAATTGCTGAAAAAAGTTGCGGCAAGCTCAGGAGTTTACAATGTTAATTCACAATACGGGCACGACGTGTCGTGCCCCTCAAAAACCAATGATATCGGTTTAATGGAATTGCGAGCAGTAGCTCAATTAAGAAATACTTATATAGTAGCAGAACATCCTGCAGGAATTTGGTTAATTGAACAACATATCGCCCATGAAAGAATTTTATATGAACAATTGCAAGATGACTGGAAGTTAGTTCCCCTAACTACTCCTATTGTTTTAAGTCAATTAAAACCCGCACAAATAGAACAACTTGAGCGCTTAAAATTAGAGATAGAATTGTTTGGGGAACAATTCTGGGCAGTAAGAAGCGCCCCAGAAATGCTTTATCAAAGGGAAGATTGTGCTGCCGCTTTGCTAGAATTAAGTTTCGGAGGAGACTTACAAGCAGCGCAAGTGGCTACTGCTTGTCGCAGTGCAATTCGTAATGGTACTGTGTTAAGTTTATCCCAGATGCAAACTATCTTAAATCAGTGGCAAAATACCCGCCATCCCCACACTTGTCCCCATGGTCGACCAATTTTTTTATCCTTAGAAGAATCAGCCCTAGCCCGTTTTTTCCGTCGTCATTGGGTGATTAGCAAAAGTCATGGTATTTAAAAATTTTATTCATTTTTTGGATGGATGAACAAAAGGAGTAGGGAGTAGGGAGTAGGGAGTAGGGAGTAGGGAGTAGGGAGTAGGGAGTAGGGAGAAAGGAGTAGGGAGAAAGGAGTAGGGAGTAGGGAGTAGGGAGTAGGGAGTAGGGAGTAGATGGATTACTTTAGAAAATTTGGCGTTGCTGAATTGAGGAATGAATTATAAATATTCAGAAAAACTTACAAGCGCGTTAACCATTTATTACAACCCCTCAGATCTCCCTTCTCCCTTCTCCCTTCTTTCAAAGCTATCACCATCAACCATCAACCATTAACCATTAACCATCAACCATCAAACAGGGGGAAATTCTAAGGGAATTGTACCCATTAAACCTTTGCGAAAATCATTTAATAATTGAAGTGCAGCCCGCTCTTTATCCCCATAATAACGATTGTTTCCTAAAGCTTCTACAAATTCTTCCCCAGTTTGGGAAATTGGATCAAGACGATAACGAGATTGTAAGATTGAATCTACATTCAATTCCACCATTAAATCAACTAAAGCTGCGGCTACTCGCTGGTTATCATAAGCTGCTTCCCCAATATCATCACAGATAGCTAACTTTAGCGCCTCTTTTTGATTTTCTAATTTCCCTGGAATAACTCCTGGAGCATCGAGCAGTTCAATTTCTGGGGAGATGCGCACCCATCGTAGTTGGCGGGTAATACCAGCTCGGCGGGCAGAAGCTACAACTTTGCGGTTAACTAAACGGTTAATTAAAGCCGACTTACCTACATTAGGAAACCCAATCACCACAGCACGCACAGGGCGATCGCGCATTCCCCGCTCGCGTCTGCGTTGATTCATTGCTGCTCCCATCTTCTGGGTTGCTTTCATTAATGCTTTAATCCCTTTTCCCTGTTTGGCATCGGTAAAATATGCTTTCTCCCCCCGACTTTCCCACCATTTCCCCCACTCCTGAAGTAACTCTTCAGGAATCATATCCATGCGGTTAAGTACTACTACTCTGGGTTTACTGCCAATCCAGTTTAATACTTCAGGATGATGGGAAGCAAGAGGAATCCTCGCGTCGATTATTTCTAACACTACATCAACTTGCTTGAGTTGCTCTTTTAGTTGTCTTTCTGCTTTGGCTATATGCCCTGGATACCATTGTATTTCCATTTTGCTTGAGTTGATTAGGGAGAGTGGGAAATTTATGGTATGATTAATACTGGGCAGGGAGACAGGTTAATTACTCTGTTTGTAACACTCTCTACTGCTCCTGCTTGAGTTAAGCCCAAGCCACGACACCCCATCACGATTAAATTGGCATTGATTTCATCTGCCACATCGCAGATAGTAAAAGATGGTACTCCTGAGCGTTCGATGATTTCTGTTTCAACTCCTTTTAAGGCAAATAGCTCCTGAGCTTGTTGCAGTAATTGAGCTACAGCTTCTGTTGAAGTCATAATTTTTGCATCTGGTAATGTTTCTTTTGTTTCTTCTTTCTCCACTACTGAAAGTAATACTAAGCGACTTTTATAAGTTTTGACGATATTGGCAACTGTAGCCACTGCTTCCTGGGCTTCTCTACTTTGGTCGATGGAAAATAAAACTGTATTAAACATAGTTAATAATTCATAGTTCATAGTTCATTGTTGATGGTTGATGGTTGAATTTTTTCAGCTCTGGGGTCGTTCCATCAACCATGATCCATTATCTATTATCCATTATTATATCTTCTTTTTAATCGTCAAGGGAATTTACAGAAAAAGTTGGTTAAGAAAAATTAACCATAGACAATGAACAAGGAAACAGATTATGGATGAGGTTTTTTTCTAGTAGCTGAACCTTTATTTCCTAGCTCTAGTCTAAATTATTAAGAAAAACTGGTGCGGAAGATGGCAAAGGTAGTTCCCGAACAAGTTTATATTACAGATAAAGAATTGATACTCCTGTGTCAACAGTGCGAGCGCGAAAGAGCGCCGCAGGAAATTCGTGCTTCGTTTCGACAATTGTACCAACGTTATCAACAAAGGGTGCGCTCAACCCTATATCAACTTTGCGGCGATCGCCTTTTAGATGATTTGGTACAAGAGGTGTTTCTCAGAGTTTGGAAAGGTTTACCCCAACTGCGACAACCTGCTCATTTTTCTACTTGGCTCTATCGTATTACTTGGAATGTGGCGACTGATCAACGACGAAAGTTTGCTCTGCTTCGAGAACAAGAGTTTACCTCTCCCTCTTCTAATACTGAAGAATCGCTAGAAAATACTAATTTAACTCAGTTATATTATCAAGAGCTGGTGCAGCAGGGGCTTCAAACTCTCAGCTTTGATCATCGAGTTGTGCTGGTTTTGCATGATTTGGAGGATCTTCCTCAAAAGCAGGTGGCAAATATTTTAAACATCCCAGTGGGTACGGTCAAATCTCGCATTTTTCATGCCCGCAGTGCTATGCGTAAATTTTTGGAGCAACAAGGAGCTTCACTATGAAAGATTTTAATCCTGATGATGAGAAATTAACTGCTTTTTTGCGGCATTATTGCCCAGTTCCTCCAAAGGCACCAGTAAATTTTGAGCAGCAGTTGGAAGATGCGATCGCAATTGCTCATCCCTCTCCGTCGCCAACTTGTCATTTCTGGGTTTTTCCTGCTCTTTTCGCCGCAGGTATGTTGCTCTTTTCGGGCGGCTATGGTTTGCTCAAATCTTTACCCCAAATTGCCACCGATCCTGACTTGGAAGTATTTCTTGTTACTGCCTGGAATAGTTCGATTTCAGAAATATCACCAGATTCCCCAACTTACACTCCTGTAGATGATTGGCTGGTACTGGCTGATTCACCATCAGATTTTTCCTTTTCTCAACCTTAATTTAACATAATTAGTTAATCCAATGAAACTCAATTCTCTTCTTATTTTCACTGTTTTTATTCCTCTTTCTTTTGGCAGTAATATTGTCAATGCCAACCCGCTCCCTAATGCAAATATTGCCCACCATCAATTACTCAAAGAAAATCCTCATGGCGATCGCCTCCTTGAACAACTTAACCTGACTGAAGAGCAAAAACAACAAATGGAGGCTATTCGTCAGAAATATCAAGAGCAAATTTCCCAAAACATGGAAAACCTGCGTTTAGCACAGCAAGAGTTACAGCAGATGATGACTGCTACTAATTCTAATGATTCCCTCCGCGCCCAGCATCAAGAAATTCTCCAATTACGTCAAGAAGTGGATACTTTACGTTTTGAAAGTATGTTAGAACTTCGTGAGGTTCTCACTCCAGAACAACGCCATCAGTTTGCCTCAATGATGCAGCAGCATCGCCATTCTTTTCGTAATCCTGCCGCCAAGTGAACTGGTTGATGGTTGATGGTTGATGGTTGATGGTTAATGGTTGATAGTTCATGGTTGATGGTTGATGGTTGATGGTTGATGGTTCATGGTTGATGGTTGATAGTTGATGGTTGATGGTTCATGGTTGATGGTTGATGGTTGATAGTTCATGGTTGATCACCAACACTCAGATGCTCCCCACTCCCTTCTCCCTTCTCCCTTCTCCCTTCTCCCTTCTCCCTTCTCCCTTCTCCCTTCTCCCTTCTCCCTTCTCCC